>JAFAAP010000230.1 GCA_023426505.1 Pseudomonadota bacterium | reverse complement strand
GCCGATGGCCCGCCGTTCCGAGACTTCGAAGTGCCGAAGCTTACTCGGCCTTGGCGCCGGCCGCCTGAAGAACGGGGGTCCAGCGGGCCACTTCGCTCTCGACGAGCTTCTGCAGGGCCTCCGGAGTGCGCTCCTGGGCGGTCGGAATCACGCCGCCGAGGTCGAGGAGGCGCTTCTTCGTGTTCTCGTCGTCCAGAGCCTTCACGAGGGCGTCGTTGAGCTTCTTGACGATCTCCGGCGACGTGCCCTTCGGGGCGAAGACGGCGTTCCAGGCGCTGACCTGGTAGTCGGGCAGCCCCGCCTCCTTGGTGGTCGGCACGTTCGGCAGGGCCGGCGAGCGCTCGGGCGTGGCGATCGCGAAGGCCTTGATGTTGCCGCCCTGGATCTGCGGCGCCACGTTGACGATCTGGTCGGTCATGTAGTCGACCGTGTTGGCCATCAGGTCGTTGAGGGCCGGGCCGGTGCCGCGATAGGCGACCATCGTAGGCTTGGCGCCGATGATCGAGTTGAACAGGATGCCCGTCGAGTGGGACACCGAGCCCACGCCGGCATGGGCCATGTTCACCTTCTCGCCGTTGGTCTTCATGTAGTCTAGGAAGCCCTTCAGGTCGTTGGCCGGAAAGTCCTTCTTGGCGACGATGAGGATTGGCGTGCCGGCTGCAAGGCCGATCGGAGCGAAATCCTTGGCCGGATCATACTTCAGGTTCGGGTAGAGAGCCGGGGCCGCGCCATGGGTGCCCATGTGGCCCATCATGATGGTGTAGCCGTCGGGCTGGGACTGGGCGCCGCGGGCGATGCCCGTCGTGCCGCCGGCGCCCGCCACGTTCTCGATCACGATCTGTTGACCGATCGTCCGGGACATATGATCGGCCACGATGCGGGCCACCACGTCGGTCGGGCCGCCGGCCGCGAAGGGCACGATCATGGTGACGGGACGGGTCGGGTAGTTCTGCGCCTGGGCGCCCGTTGCGGCCAGACCAAGGGTCGCCGCAAGGGCGAGAGCAAGCTTCTTCATCCAATTTCCTCCCTGGATTAGGTTATGGGCTTACATTGTGGGGAGCAGCCGCCCGAAGGCAAGCTACTCGGTGAACACCTCGTCCCTGCCCTTCCGGACTGTCGGCAGCAGTGCCAAGACGAGCAGGATCAGCGCGACCGCGAGCAGGCCGGCGCTGACAGGGCGGTCGATGAAGGTCTCCATCGACCCGCGCGAGATGATGAGCGCGCGCCTCAGGTTCTCCTCCATCAGCTTGCCGAGCACGAAGCCGAGCAGCATCGGCGCCGGCTCGAAGCCGAACTTGATCAGCATGTACCCGACGAACCCGAAGAGCCCGATGAACATCACGTCGGTCGGCAACGAGTTGATGGAGTAGATGCCGATGCAGCAGAACATCAGGATCGCCGGGAACATCAGGTGATAAGGCACCTTCAGGAGCCGCACCCACATGCCGATCATCGGCAGGTTGATGACGAGCAACATCAGGTTGCCGACCCACATCGAGGCGATCATGCCCCAGAACAGGTCAGGGTTGCGCGTCATCACCTGCGGGCCCGGCACGATGCCGTGGATCGTCATGGCGCCGACCATGAGGGCCATCACGGCATTCGGCGGGATGCCGAGCGTCAGAAGCGGAATGAACGACGTCTGGGCGCCGGCATTGTTGGCGGATTCCGGACCCGCCACGCCCTCGATGGCGCCACGGCCGAACCGGCGCGGGTCCCTGGCGAGCTTCTTCTCCAGGGTATACGAGGCGAAGGGCCCGAGCACGGCGCCGTTGCCCGGCAGGATGCCGAGAACCGCACCGATGAAGGTCCCGCGGAGCACGGGCTTGTAGGACTGCTTGAAGTCGTCCCGGTTCGGCAGAAGGCGGCCGATCGACTGACGTACCACGTCCCGGTGTTCCGTATGGTCGAGATTGCGCAGGATCTCGGCGATGCCGAAGATGCCCATAGCCAGCACCGCGAAGTCGATGCCGTCGACCAGGAACTGCAGCCCGAAGGTCATGCGCTCCTCGCCCGTCTCGAGATCCGTGCCGACGGTCGAAAGCAGCACGCCGACGAGGATCATCGCGATCGCCTTGAGGATCGACCCGCGGGCGAGCACGACGGCGAAGACGAGGCCCATGACCATGAGCGAGAAATATTCCGCCGGGCCGAAGATCAGCGCGAGCCGCGTGAGCGGGGCGCCGAGTGCGGCGATCACGACGGTCGCGACCGTGCCGGCGAAGAAGGACCCGATGGCCGCGATGCCGAGCGCCACGCCGGCGCGGCCCTGGCGCGCCATCTGGTGGCCGTCGAGGGCGGTGACGACGGAGGTCGCCTCGCCCGGGATGTTGACCAGGATCGCCGTGGTCGAGCCGCCGTACTGGGCCCCGTAGTAGATGCCCGCCAGCATGATCAGGGCGCCGGTGGGATCGAGCCCGAAGGTGATCGGCAGCAGCATCGCGATCGTCGCGATCGGTCCGACGCCGGGCAGCACGCCGATGAGTGTTCCGACGAGGCAGCCCAGGAAGGCAAGCCCCAGGTTGAGCGGAGTCAGGGCGACGCCGAACCCGAGCGTGAGGTTGGAGAGAAAGTCACCCATCAGAGTCTCCCGCCTTGATCGGCAACGTCGATCTCGTTCGTCGTGCGGCGTCGGCCGCCGGCGAAATACACCACCACCGCGGCGATGATCAGGGCCACGGCCGTCGCCCGCAGGACATCCTTCTGGGACCATCCGGCCGGGAAGAGGTCGGCGAAGGCCTGGGGAAAGATCGGGATCGGCAGGTTCAGGAGGTCGCCGAAGAGGAACATGCAGAACGGGGTCAGGCTCAGCGACAGGATGACGAGCTCCCTCAGGCGGGCATCCGGGCTCGCGAAGCCCCCGATGATGATCGCAAGCGGGCCGGCGACGACCAGGCCGAGCCCGGGGATGGACAGTCCGCCGAGCGAGAACGGGCGGATCGTCACCGCGAAGGCGAGAATGCTCGCGATCACCAGGAGCGGGCCCCGCAGGCTCCAGCGCTCGAGGACTTCGCCCTCCTTGAGGAAGGAGAGGACGACGAGAGCCAGGCCGCAGAGGCCGACGCCGATGGCGAGCCAGTCCGGCAGCATGCCGGGACCCATGGCGCTCAAGGTGCCGCGGGAGAGATCGCGGGTCAGCCAAAGGGCGAGCGCCGCGAGGGCAATGAGGAAGATTCCGCCCGCAAGGCTCTGCGGCGCGCGAACCGGCCCCTGGCGCCCCGATGCCTCGGGGCGGTCATGAGAAATGGACATGGACGGCCTCCCGACCGGGCGCGTTGGACACGGCCCAAGACTTATTCGACCTGAGTTGTGCCCAAGCCTGCCGCGCGGATCAAGCGACCCCGCCGCGATTTCCCCCTATCGGCCGGGAAAACAGAGATTTTCCGGCTGCCTGTCCATCATCGTCCACAAGCGGAGCCGATCTTTCACCGGCAGCGGCGGCGATTTTCGGTTGAATCCCGGCCGCGGATCTATACTTAAGCCGAATTCCCTATCGTTGACCTGAAAACAGTCCAGGACGGCCATGGATTATATTCTTTCGACCACGTTCCTCATTTCACTCCTTCAGGTCATCTGGATCGACCTCCTGCTATCGGGCGACAACGCGGTCGTGATCGCTATGGCCTGCCGCTCGCTGCCGGCGCATCAGCGGAAGCTCGGCATCACCCTGGGCGCCCTGACGGCGGTCGGTCTGCGGATCGTCTTCGCCTTTCTGATCTCCGAGCTTCTCGGCGTTCCGTTCCTGCGCATCGTCGGCGGCCTGCTGCTGTTCTGGATCGCCCTCAAGCTCATTCAGGGCGAGGACGAGGACGCCCATGGCAACATCGAGGCCAGCACGAGCCTCTGGCGCGCCGTGCGCACCATCGCGATCGCGGACGCGGTCATGAGCCTCGACAACGTGGTGGCCATCGCGGCCGCCTCCCGCGGCCATCCGGAACTCTTCATCTTCGGCCTGCTGCTGTCGATCCCGCTGATCATGGTGGGCGCAACCCTGATCACGAAGCTGATCACGCGTTTCCCCGTCATCGTCTGGGCCGGCGCCGCGCTGCTCGGCTACATCGCGGCCGAGATGATCGTGACGGATCCGGTGGTCCTCGGCTGGCTCTCGAGCTATCCGGGCCTGACCCTTCCCGATCCGGGCCATCCGCCGCTCGACATCAAGCCGGCCGGAACGGTGCTCTACAGCGCGGCCGCCGTGGGAGCCCTCTTCGTGGTGATCCTCGGCTACATCCTGGCCCGCAATGCGGGCCGTGGGGCGGCGAAGACGTAAGAGCGCCCCCGAGACGAAAGCCCCATTGACGGGGCCGCAGGAGGGAGGCACAGAGCGCAGGCTCATGTCCGCCCCCCTCCCTTCCTTCTCGTCCGCCGGATTTCGCCACGGCGCGCGCATCGCGCTTCCGGCCTTTCCCGGCTTCATCATGTTCGCGCTCGCTTTCGGGGCCGCCGCGGCGCAGAAGGGCCTCTCCCTCGGCCAGGCCATGGGGCTGAGCGCCTTCGTGTATGCGGGCGCCTCCCAGATGGTCGGCCTGGAAATCTGGCAGAAGGTCTGGTCGCCCGGCACGATCCTGACCATCGTGACGGTCACGGCCGTCGTGAATGCCCGCATGATCCTCCTCGGGGCCACGCTCCAGCCCTGGCTCAAGCACGAACCGATCCCGCGAACCGCCCTCAACCTCTTTCTGCTGACCGAAGCCGGCTGGCTTCTCGGCACGCGCTACCACAGCAATGGCGGACGCGACGTAGGCGTCCTGCTCGGGACGGCCGTCGTTCTCTACGGGGTCTGGCTTCTCGCCACGCTGGCCGGCTACTTCGCGGGCGCGCTGGTGCCCGAGCCTCGGCGCTTCGGCCTCGATCTCGTCATGCCGATCTTCTTCAGCGTGATGCTCGTGCCGCTCTGGAAGGGAGCAAGGCCGGCCCTGCCCTGGCTCGTGGCCGGGATCGTCTCCCTGGTGGTGCACGCTCTCGTGCCGGGATACCTCTTCATCATCGCCGGCGCGCTCGCAGGCGTGGTGGCCGGGATGCTGATCGAATGAGCGCCCTTCCCTCCCTCGACCTGGCGACATGGGGCGCCGCATTGGCGATCGCCGCCATGGCGGCGATCACCTTCCTGTGCCGCATCGCCGGGGTCGTGGTGATGAGCCGCGTGCGCCTCACGCCGCGGATGGAGCGCGGGCTCCGGGCGCTTCCGGGTTCGATCATCATGGCGACGATCCTTCCCGTCATCATCGACAACGGCTTCCCGGCGATCCTGGCCATGGCGGTGACGATTCTTGCTATGATAGCGACGCGGATCGACCTCGTGGCCCTATTGGTCGGCCTCGGGACGCTCTCCGTCCTCCGGGCCCTTTGCGTCTGATCCGCGCTTGAGCCGCAGGCGGATGCGGTAGACAAGGCCGTCACGCACGTCGCGATAGGCGTCGAGCACCTGCTCGCGGGAGCCCTGCACGAGCGTCGCGTCGGGTGTCGGCCAGTACTCCACCTCGGCCGCGATGGTCCGCGTCAGCTCGATCGCCGCGTGGTGCGCCTCGGGCGACAGCGAGATGATGAGGTCGAAGTTGAGCCCCTCCCACTCCTCGAGTTCCTGGAGCGTGCGCGGCTTGTGCCGAGAGGCGTCGATGCCGATCTCGTCGAGGGCCGCCGTCATGAATCCGTCGGTCTTGCCTTTGCGGATGCCGGCGGACTGCACGTAGATCGACTTGCCGAAATAATGCCGCGCGATGGCCTCGGCCATGGGCGAGCGCACGGCGTTCATGGCGCAGACGAACAGAACCGACTGGATTCTCCTGGCGCGGGGCTCGTCCAAGCGTCAGCCCCGCCAGTGCAGCGCGAAGATCAGCGTGAAGATGCGCCGCGCGGTGTCGAAGTCGAGCAGGACCTTCCCTTCAAGCCGCTTCATCAGAAGCTCCGCGGCTTCGTTGTGAAGGCCGCGGCGGCCCATGTCGATGGCCTCGATCTGCGCCGGAGAGGCGGAGCGGATCGCCCTGTAATAGCTATCGCAGATGAGCTCGTAGTCGCGGATCGCCTTGCGGAATGGCGTCAGCGACAGGTGATGCATGATGATCGTCGTGCCGTCCGGGGTCCGGATGTCGAAGCAGAGCTTCTTTTCGATGAGGGCGATATGGAGGGCGTATGGCCCACCGTCGTAGTTCGGGAGCGCGAAGTAGTTCGCCTCGACGATGTCGTAGATCGCGATGGCGCGCTCGTGCTCCTGGTCGGGATTGCCTCGGCCGATGGATGCCTCGTCGAGCGTGACAGCGACCAGCCTGCATCGCTCCTTCGCTTCGCTCGTCATCCCCGGTCCGATCCCGTCACATGTTCAGCCGGATCGCCACCGACCGCGCATGAGCCTCCAATCCCTCGGAGCGCCCGAGCGCGATGGCGGCAGGCCCCAGCACCCGTAAGGCGTCCGCATCGCACTTCAGGATCGAGGTTCGCTTCATGAAGTCAAGCACGCCGAGTCCGGAGGAGAACCGGGCCGAGCGCGCGGTCGGCAGCACGTGGTTCGGCCCGCCCACGTAATCGCCGATCGCCTCGGGAGTATGGCTCCCGAGAAAGATCGAGCCGGCATTGCGCACGAGCCCGGCGAGTTCCTCGGCATTCCCGGTCTCGATCTCGAGATGTTCCGGCGCGAGACGGTCGACCAGGGGAATGGCGTCGGCGAGCCGTTCGACCAGGATGATGGCGCCGTAATCGCGCCAGCTCGCGCCGGCGATCTCGGCCTTCGGCAGCGTCCTGAGCTGGCGTTCGACGGCCTTTTCCACCGCGTCGGCAAGTTCGGAGCTGTCGGTGACCAGGATGGACTGCGCCGCGGGATCGTGCTCGGCCTGGGCCAGCAGATCGGCCGCGATCCAGTCGGGATTTCCATGGCGGTCGGCCATGATCAGAACCTCGGACGGCCCTGCGATCATGTCGATGCCCACCTGCCCGAAGACGCGCCGCTTGGCGGCCGCCACATAGGCGTTGCCGGGCCCCGTGATCTTCGCGACGGGCCGGATCGTGGCGGTGCCGTAGGCAAGCGCCGCAACCGCCTGCGCGCCGCCGACGCGGAAGATCTCGTCCACGCCGGCAAGGCGCGCGGCCGCCAGGACGAGGGGATTGGTCTCGCCGCGGGGGGTCGGCACCACCATGGCGATGCGGGGAACGCCCGCCACCTTCGCGGGCACAGCGTTCATGAGAACAGAGGACGGATAGCTCGCCAGCCCGCCGGGCACGTAAAGGCCGACGGATTCGATTGCCGTCCAGCGCCATCCGAGCGTCACGCCGACCGCATCGGTCGTCATGGAATCCTGCGGGCGCTGGGCCCGGTGGTAGACCTCGATCCGCTCCTTCGCCAGGGCGAGGGCCTCGAGGGTCTCCTGAGAGCACTGCCGCTCGGCCGCATCGATCTCCGCTTCCGACACCTGCAGGCCGTCCGGGGTGAGATCCAGCGCATCGAAACGGCGCGTGTAGTCGATCACGGCCTCGTGGCCGCGGGGGCCGCCGGGCGCGGTGATGGCGCGGACCGCCTGATCCACGTCCTCCGAGACTTCACGCTTCGCGGCGAGCAGATCGGCGAAGGCCTGCGGGAAAACCGGATCCCGCGCGTCGAGCCTTTGCGCCATCACAGGCGCTCCGCCGGCATGTCCTCGTGCGAGGGGCGGCTTTCGGCGGCCCAGACGGGGCCCAGGTCTTTCATCTGCATTTCGATGCACTCCAGGTCGACCTGGATGGCCCCGCCATCGGCAAAGATCAATGTCGCCGTGCCCGAGGGTGCATCGCGTTCCTCGAAGGAAATGGCAAGAAGGTTAAGGACGGCGTCCTTCTTGGTCTGGTCGATTCCCCGCACGCGCACGCCCGTGACGTGCTCGAAATGCATGCAAGTCAGCCGGCGCTGCGGGGTGTCAGACTGCGCCTCCCAGTCGAAGCGGCGCACCTGGAGCGCGAAGCGGCGCTCCTTGGGGAGATAGATCATGTCGTCCACGCGCAGCAGGGCGTCCTGAAGATGCGCGGATACGACGGCGAGATCCTCGGGATCGAGGGCGACGAGTCTCAGGAGGTCCATGGGGGCTTGCCAACCTGTTTTGCTGAGCTTTGACAGGTAGGTAGAGAGCGAGAGGCGCATCCGCAACCTCTCGCCGCTGGCCATGGCGGATGTTTCGCGGCCGTCAGCCCCGGAGCCGCTCGATCTCGGCCCCGCACCGGGCGAGCTTCGCCTCGAGCGCCTCGAAGCCGCGGTCGAGGTGATAGACCCGGTTGATCGTGGTGTCGCCTTCGGCCACGAGGCCCGCGATCACGAGGGACACCGAGGCGCGCAGGTCCGTGGCCATGACGGGGGCGCCCTTCAGGCTCGACACGCCCTCCACATAGGCGCAGTCGCCGTCGAGGCGGATCTTCGCCCCTAGGCGCGCCAGCTCCTGCACGTGCATGAAGCGGTTCTCGAAGATCGTCTCGCGGATGCGCGACGTGCCGGCGGCCCGGGTCATCAGGGCCATGAACTGGGCCTGGAGGTCCGTCGGGAAGCCCGGGAAGGGATCCGTGGTCACGTCGACCGCCTGGATGCCGTTGCCGTTCCGGCGGACCCGGATGCCGCCATGGGTCGGGGACACCTCGGCGCCAGACTGGCCCAGAACGTCGAGGGCGAACTGCAGCAGCTCGGGCCGGGTGTTCTCCAGGACCACGTCGCCGCCGGTCATGGCGACCGCCATGGCGTAGGTTCCGGTCTCGATCCGGTCCGGCAGCACGTCGTGGGATGCGCCGCCCAGGCGGGAGACGCCCTCGACCACGATCTCGGACGTGCCGGCGCCCTGGATCTTCGCGCCCATCTTGATGAGGCACTCGGCCAGATCCGTCACCTCCGGCTCCCGGGCCGCGTTGCGGATCACGGTGGTGCCGTCCGCCAGGGTCGCGGCCATCAGGGCCACGTGGGTGCCGCCGACCGTGACCTTGGGGAAATCGATCTCGGCGCCCTTCAGGCCCTTGGGAGCCGTCGCCACCACGTAGCCGGCGTCGATCTCGATGGCCGCGCCGAGCTTGGCCAGGGCCATGATCAGGAGGTCGACCGGACGGGTGCCGATGGCGCAGCCGCCCGGCATGGAGACCTTGGCATGGCCGAACCGGGCGAGAAGCGGGGCGATGACCCAGAAGCTCGCCCGCATGGTCGAGACGAGCTCGTAGGGCGCGCAGGTGTCGATGATGGACTTGGACGTCAGCCGGATGGTCTGGCCCGTCTCGGTCGTCTGGCCGGGACGGCGGCCTGCGATCGAGTGGTCGACCCCGAAATTGGACATGATCCGCAGGAGGGACGCGATGTCGGCGAGGCGCGGCACGTTGCCGAGCTCGAGGGTCTCCTCCGTGAGGAGGCTCGCGATCATGAGGGGCAGGGCCGCGTTCTTGGCGCCCGAGATCGGGATCATGCCGTTGAGAGGCGCGCCGCCCCGAATGCGAATGCGGTCCATGTGGGTCCCCTTGTGGTTGGTTCGTAGAGCTATGCGTTGGACAGCTCGCCCGGACTAGTCGGACGCCTTGTCGCGCTCGCCGGAAACGCTCAAGCTCCCGCTTTCGGTTCCAGACGACTTTGCCGCCTGTCGTCCCCGGGCCTGAGCCTTACGGCGTTTCAGGTTCTCTTTCAAAGCCGCCTTGAGCCGTTCGGCTTTGTCTTGCTTCGTATCGGACATGATTTACGCGACCCATCGTCGCCATGACGAGATAAAGGCTTCGCAGCCGCCCCTCAACCGGAATATGCCTGCCCCAGGTTTTGACCCGGATCAATGCCGTCTGGCATAATAAGCCATAATTCGATGGGGTGTTGTATGGCCCCTCCGGTGAGATGATGAATTACCAGAACTTCTTTACGGCAGCCCTCGAGCGTCTTCAGGAGGAGCGCCGTTACCGCGTTTTCGCCGATATCGAGCGCATCGCAGGCCAGTTCCCGACCGCGCTCTGGCACTGCCCGGAAGGCACGCGCAAGATCACCGTCTGGTGCTCGAACGACTATCTCGGCATGGGCCAGAGCCGCGACGTGACCCGCGCCATGGTCGAGACGGCCTGGCGCCTCGGCACCGGCGCCGGCGGCACCCGCAACATCTCGGGCAACAGCCATCCCATCGTCGAGCTGGAGGCCGAGCTGGCGGATCTGCACGGCAAGGAGGCGGGCCTCGTCTTCACCTCGGGCTACGTGTCGAACCAGACCGGCATCTCGACCCTGGCCAAGCTGATCCCGAACTGTCTGATCCTGTCCGATGCGCTCAACCATAACTCCATGATCGAGGGCGTGCGCCAGTCCGGCTGCGACAAGGCGATCTACCGCCCCAACGACCTCGAACACCTGGAGGAACTGCTCCTGGCGGCCGGCGACCGGCCCAAGCTGATCGTGTTCGAGAGCGTCTATTCCATGGATGGCGATACCTCTCCCATCCACGCGATCTGCGACCTGGCAGCGCGCTACAACGCCATGACCTATCTCGACGAGGTCCATGCGGTCGGCATGTACGGGCCCCGCGGCGGCGGCATCGCCGAGCGCGACGGCGCCATGCACCGGGTCGACGTGATCGAGGGCACGCTCGGCAAGGCCTTCGGGGTCATGGGCGGGTATCTCACCGGCACCAAGGCCGTGATGGACGCGATTCGCAGCTTCGCGCCGGGCTTCATCTTCACCACCGCCCTCCCCCCGGCGGTCGCCGCCGCCGCGACGGCCTCGATCCGCCACCTGAAGGCTTCCGGCGCCGAGCGCCAGAAGCATCAGCGCCAGGTGGCCCGCACCAAGTCCGTGCTGGCCGGCGTCGGGATCCCCGTCATGGATACGGTCACCCATATCGTGCCCGTGATGGTCGGCAACGCGGAAGCCTGCAAGGCCGCCTCGGACCGCCTCCTGGAGAAGCACGGCATCTACATCCAGCCGATCAACTACCCGACCGTGCCGCGCGGCACGGAGCGCCTGCGCATCACGCCGGGACCGCTCCACACCGACGCCCATATCGACGCGCTTGCGGCAGCCCTGGTCGAAGTCTGGACCGCCCTCAAGCTGCCTCTCCAGCCAAAAGCGCAGGCGGCCGAATAAAGCGAAGAAAGATCGCTCTGGATGCTTGCACATGAGGCCGGGCTGTGGCAGTAAGCGGCCCTCCTCGTTGGCGCGCTGCCGTAGCTCAGTGGTAGCGCACTCCCTTGGTAAGGGAGAGGTCGAGAGTTCGATCCTCTCTGGCAGCACCAGCCAATCAGCTTTAGACTCAATGTCTTAGCTGACGCGCCGGACCACCAGAAAACCTCCTCAAACCACCGCTGTCACACCCTTGTCACAGCTGAGGTCATGAGTGATGGCAACGATCCGCAAACGCGGCGCCAAATGGCAGGTTCAGGTCAGGCGCAAAGGCTCCCCTCCCCTAAGCCGCTCCTTCTTACGCAAAGCAGATGCACAAGTCTGGGCGCGTCAGGTCGAGCTAGAGGCTGACAGTGGCGACGTTACGCCCAGAGCGGTCATGCTGGACCAGCTTACGGTCGGAGATCTGATCCGCCGCTATCTCAACGATGTCGTGCCGCGCAAACGAAGCGCAAAGAACGAGGCGGCTGTCCTCAAGGCTTTTCTCCGTCACAACCTCGCCAACGCAGCCTTGTCCAAAGTCACGTCGGATCAATTCGCAACGTACCGCGACGAGCGGCTGACGATGGTGAAGGGAGCGACAGTCAGGCGAGAGTTTGTGGTCCTGCGGCATTGCTTCGAGGTAGCTAAGAGCGAATGGAGCATCCCGCTCAGAGCCAATCCTATAAGGAGCATTAAGCTTCCTGCTGACTCAAAGGCGCGGGACCGTCGTTTACAGGAGGACGACGGTGACGATCTGCTGAAAGCTATGACGACACCTTCCGCTCGTTACCTTCGCCCACTAATCACTCTCGCCATTGAGACTGGGATGCGTCGAGGTGAACTCCTGTCGATCCAGTGGAAAGACGTTGATCTCAGCGGCCCGACGATCCGCATCCTGAAGACCAAGAACGGACACCCTCGGACCATCCCGCTCACACCGAAAGCAATTGAAGTTTTGGCATCCTTGGAAAGGACAGACGAGAGGGTGTTTCCGGTAACGCCAAATGCGGTGAGGCTGGCGTGGGGGAGACTGAGGAAGCGTGCTGGTCTGGAAGACTTACGTCTCCACGATCTGCGGCACGAGGCTGTGTCTCGCTTTTTCGAGTATGGCCTCACCGTTCCTGAGGTGGCCCTAATCAGCGGCCACCGAGATCCGAGAATGTTGAGCCGATACACTCACCTGCGGCCAGAAAAGGTCGCTGAGAAGCTGGCCAAGGCAATTACCTGAAGTGCGCCGCCGCACAGCGTCCATGCACCAGGATGTTTAGCTAAAGGCATTCCCCTCCCTAAACTCTCACTGGCCCCATCAGGTGCACAATCCAGATGGGGCTTCTTTATGTCTGGTTGTGTCTGCAGAGCCGGCCCGGTCAGCCCGTTTCTTCTCGGACCAAGAAGACTGAATGATGGTTAGCCTCAGAGGGGCTGAGACCGACGCTACCCAAATCGTTAGCCACACGGCTTAAGCCAGTCAAAAGAAACGCCTCTGAACGAGGCGCTGAAGGTCCGACCCGTGGGGCAAAGAATGAGCCGGTCTGAACAGATAACGATATGTTAAAGCAGAACTCAACCCCTTATTGGATCTCCTTTGGAGTTACGCCGTTATGGCTATATCTGGCTGCATTGCTGCCAGACGGTCAAATCAGATACCGCTAAGGCTCCCGTGGGGCAGAAACGGGCCAAGGGCCGCGACCGTGAACCAGATTCAGAGTTCCGGCGCGGCCCACTTTCGTAGGTCTGATCAGCGGCGATTTGTGGGAGCCGCGGCCCCTTAGAAGGCGCTCCGCCTATTGGTTCTGTCACACCCCATTTCAGTGATTGGTACCTCTCGGCTTCGGAGCCGGGGCCGGAACACGAACCACCTGTGATCTGGCCGTATGGTCCTCCCGGATGTTTAGAATAGCCATGGCTCGCGCAACCGTGTCGTCAACGCGCCGGGCAAACCCGTAGATCGGTACTCTCAGCATTGTGGTTCTCCTGTCGGAAATGAGGAAAGACGATCACCGGGCGCTAACAAACAGCACTTGGCCGATGTCGTTGGTGATGATCAGGATGCGGTCCGGCTGGGATCGTGCGGTAAGAGCCTCCGTCCACCGCGCCGTGGCTTCGTCCGAGGCAGGTGCGAGCCCGAGATCCGGCAGGTCGAGCCCGACCCCGTCCCACATCATGTGGTCGCCAACGCGATGGTGAAAGAAATAGCGCGGAATGGCACCCTCCATGCAGGATCAGACTTTTTCAGTTTCTTGAGGCAAAGGCGCGAGCTGTTCTTTAGCAAGTCGGAAGGGCTGATCGGAGCCACGCTCGATGGGCCTTACGGCAAGCCGAAGCAGCCCCATCTGTTTGCGCCCGTTCGGCAGCGCTCGCTTTCAAGCAGGTTAACTTTTGCCCCTCGGAGCAGCGATTGTGCCGGAAATCTGCAGCCCCGTTTAACCCAGATGAAGGCCCCCGGTCCCCGAAGCGTGTAGCAAGAGGATGGGTCGATATTGACCCGCACCTACTTCCGACCGGACGCCCTCCTCAGAACCTCCCCTGGGGAAGGGCCTCTGGTCACTTCCGCATGAGGCAGCGATGTCCTGCGATAATGAAAGCCGCGTTGGCCCCATCGAGGGAATCCGCCTCCCCGCATCGGTGTGGGAGATCCTGCGGCAGGAGAACATCACGACTATGGACCAGCTCAGGGCAGTGCTTGAGCGGGAGGAGCGGATGTACTCAGGCATCGGACCTGAGATGGCCCAGGTGATCAGAGCAGAACTCGTTAGTGTGGCACCCGCTGAAGTGCCATCTCCCGATCGGGAACGGGTTCTGAGCCCCTGGGCTGCGTGAGGTCCGCAACATCTATGTTCAGAGGTTTGGGCGCAGGGCAACACAGTAACCCTAAGCGCCGTTCAGGAGAGGATCCTCACTCGCCACCGAGGAGCAAGAAAAGAGCCCCAGGAGTTGGACCTGAGGCTCTCGCTTTACCATTCTAGACGTCCACCATTCAGGGGACTGACGGGTTCAATCGGTGGACATGAAAGAAACGCCTAGTCAGTGTCTCCGGTTCTGTAGCTTGATGAGGTAGCCCGAACCTTCTGTCTCTTCCTCTCAGCAAGTAGCAGAACAGCCCTGCGGCCTTACCCTAACCTCAATATTTTAAACGTGGCCTCAACAAGCCCGGAAGAAGGACAGCTAAAGCTCCGCCACACATGTAAGCAAGGACTATGGCTGATAACCCATAGGGATAAGCAAGCGTAGCCGAAAGTAAACCTCCCGGAATGCCGAGAAGCAATGCACCTAGCATGAACAAATTCCCCTTGTGCTGGACTTATATGTTAGTTGAACTGACGATCATCTTTGAACTTGTTGAAAATGTGTCGTCTGGTCAGGCAATTACCTATCGCGTCGTTCGGGTCTATGGCCTAGCTCAAAGCGAGCCCAATCAAGATGGCGATCAGTATGCCGATGACACCCAATCCAGCGGCTGCCTCCAAGGGAACCACGACGGACTTGAGGTGGTCGTCCTTCAAGGAAGAACCCTCACAAATATCCCCTAGCTCAATGTGGTGATGAGCTGCCAAAGGGGCAGAGACTTCAACTTCATTTGAGGCTCTGGTCGGGAGCATTGGAGCTATGGCGGAATGTGGGTGATGACGGTGTGAGAGAGGCGACGTATCGAGGCGGGTGTCGAGCCTGCCAGAACCTCTTCGAGA
>JAFAAP010000002.1 GCA_023426505.1 Pseudomonadota bacterium | reverse complement strand
TCCTCTCCCGCCGGCGGCGAGACCATCGCCTACAACGTCAAGGGCCTGGATCTCTCCTACGGCTCGTCCGCGACCGCCGCAAACCATGGCGTGCCGGCGTTCGTTGGAACCACGCAGGCTGCACCTGCAACGGCCGCTCCGACGCCGACCGAGACCGCCGCGCCGTCTGTTGTACCAGGAAAGACCTTGAAGGGCGGAGGCGCAGACAATGCCCTTTCCGGAACCTCCGGCAACGACAAGATGTATGGTTATGCCGGGCACGATACGCTTCTGGGTAAGAACGGCGATGACGCACTAAGTGGCGGCGGTGGGAACGACTACCTGAATGGTGGCAGCGGCCATGACTTCCTCTCGGGCGGAGCAGGCGGCGACATCTTCTCGTTCAATACGAAGCTTGGCTCGTCGAACGTTGATCGGATCAGCGGCTTCAATCCCCAGAACGACTCGATCTATCTCGACAACGGGATTTTCAAGAAGCTCGGCGCCGGAACACTGGCGCAGCCCGGAGCCCTGGATAAAAACTTCTTCACCATCGGCGAGAAAGCCAAGGATGCCGACGACCACGTCATCTACGACAAGGCGAAGGGCATCCTGTACTACGATGCTGACGGGTCGGGACAGGGTGAGGCCGTGGCCTTCGCTACGATCGGCAAGAACCTCAAAATGACCCACGCCGATTTCTTTGTCATCTGACGCTTCGAAGGCGCCCTGAAAATCAGGGCGCCTTTTTGCGATCAGTGAACGATGACGTCAGCCGCGAAACAGCGGACCGGCATCTTCCACCCTCCTCAGCGCTTCTCCTGATCCGGGGTATGGCGCTGGGGCTTGTGGCCGCTCTGGCCTGAGCGATTGTGCTTGTTGTGATCGCGGTCTTCCTGGTGACTGACACCAGTCTCGGGACGTTCGCTTTCGCGTTCGACCGCCTGCGGCTGACGCCCGGCGACGCGGGTGTGATTGGGTTGAGAGCGGTTGCCGTTGCTGCTCATGACTTCTTCTCCTGATGACCTGCATTGCGGAAGGCGATTGCCGGGTCAATTTGGGAGGCTGGGTTTCGTTGCAAGCGCAGCCTTGCAAATCAACGATGGAGCACCTGGCAATCACCAGCGGATCACCACGACCCGCTCGCTGCCGTTGGCCAGCTCGACGGCCTCGATGCCATCCGCCACCCGGCTCTGGATACGCGCGCCCTCGACGACCTCGACCTGCACAATATTCGCCGCAAAGGCCTCATCAATCTCTGCGACGCAGACGCGGGTATCGGGTGGCAGGTTATCCACCTGCTTGAGAAGGTCCCGAAGAGTCTGGGCCATGGGCGCCTCCTTGCTGCGCGACCAACCGATCGCGGCGAGGGAGGGTTCCCGAAAGCCTCGATCAGCTCTGCGCGGCAGCCCCGGCCAGGTGGGAGAAGGCTGAAACCACGTTCTCGTAGACCGGGCGCTTGAACGGGATGATCAGCTCCGGCAGGCGACGCATCTCCTCCCAGCGCCACTCATCGAATTCCGGCCTGTGGTGGCCGCCGCCGGGATGGATGATGTCGATCTCGCTTTCATTGCCCTCGAACCGGAAGGCGAACCATTTCTGGATCTGCCCGCGGTAACGCCCGCGCCAGGCGCGGCCGGCCACCATGGCCGGGAGGTCGTAGGTGTACCAGTCTGGAGCCTCAGCCAGCAGGCTCACGGAGCGTACGCTGGTTTCCTCATAAAGCTCGCGCAGAGCGGCCTGATACGGGTCCTCTCCGGGGTCGATGCCCCCCTGCGGCATCTGCCAGGCATAGCCGTCCGCCACATGCTCGCTGCCGGACTCGGAGCGGCGGCGCCCGACGAACACGAGCCCATCGCGATTGAGAAGCATCACCCCGACGCAGGAGCGGTAAGGCAGGTCTTTTCTGTCCGGTGATGCTTTCCCGCCTCTCATCGACAACGACCTCCTTCAAGCGTTGAAACCACGTGATGCCGATCTCCGATTGTCATCGCCGACGGTGCACCGATGGTTCCGAAGCATCCGCGAGAGTGCCGTCTCCGCGAGTCGCAGACAAGCTCTTCCGTACGTTTTATCGAACCGAAACGAAAGAAGGCCTGACGACATGTGCCGTCAGGCCTTCGGTTGCGTTCGCGAGGCGTGGCTGAACTAAATTAGTTCGGCACACCCGTATTGTTGCTGGCGCCCTTGCGCACGCCATGGAGCAGGTCGTAGGCGGCGGTGAGCTGCTTGTCCTTGGTCGGATCCGGCGGCACGTAGGCCGAGGAGCCGCCACGCTCTTCCTTGTCGGCGCCGTTCTGGAGATGGCCGCGCAGACCGGCTTCGCCCTTGGTCTCGTCCTTGCCCTTCAGCTCGTCCGGAATGTCCTGCAGGACCTCGATGTCCGGATCGATGCCCTTGGCCTGGATCGAACGGCCGGACGGCGTGTAGTAGCGCGCCGTGGTGAGGCGAACGGCGCCGTTGCCGCCGAGCGGAATGATCGTCTGCACGGAGCCCTTGCCGAAGGAGCGGGTTCCGAGGACCGTCGCACGCTTGTGGTCCTGCAGCGCGCCGGCCACGATCTCGGAGGCGGAGGCCGAACCGCCGTTGACGAGAACCACGAGCGGCTTGCCCTTGGTCAGATCGCCCGCCTTGGCGTTGAAGCGCTGCGTGTCCTCGGCATTGCGGCTGCGGGTCGAGACGATCTCGCCGCGGTCGAGGAATGCATCGGACACCATGATCGCCTGATCGAGCAGGCCGCCCGGATTGTTGCGCAGGTCGATTACGAAGCCTGCAAGCTTGTCGGCGCCGATGTCGCTCGTGAGCTTCTCGATTCCGCTCCGCAGGCCGTCATAGGTCTGCTCGTTGAACTGGGTGACGCGCAGGACGCCGATGTCGCCCTCCACGCGCGCCCGAACCGGGCGGACCTTGATGGTCTCGCGGGTGAGCTTCACCTCGATCGGATCCTTCGCTTCCTTGCGCTGGATCTTCAGGGTGACCGACGAGTTGACCGGACCGCGCATCTTGTCGACGGCCTGGTTCAGGTTGAGGCCCTGGACGGATTCGCCGTCGATCTGGGTGATGATGTCGTTGGCCAGGACGCCGGCGCGCGAGGCCGGGGTGTCGTCGATGGGAGCTACCACCTTGACGAGGCCGTCTTCCATGGTGACCTCGATGCCGAGGCCGCCGAACTCGCCGCGGGTCTGCACCTGCATGTCGCGGAAGCTCTTGGCGTCCATGTAGCTCGAATGTGGATCGAGAGAGGTCAGCATGCCGTTGATGGCAGCCTCGACGAGCTTGGACTCCTCGGGCTTCTCGACGTAATCCGTCCGGATCTTCTCAAAAACGTCGCCGAAAAGGCTGAGTTGCCGATAGGTATCGGCCGACGCGGCAATCGCGCTCGTGCTGGACAGCAGGTTCGTCTGCGACACGACCGTCGCGCTGCCTGCTCCGATGGCCGCACCAAGAATTAAAAGGGACAGTTTGCGCATTATCCGCGAACCTTTTCGCTTTGCGATTTCGCCCACCATGGACCTGGATCGATCGAACCGCCGTCTTTCCTGAACTCAACATAGAGGACGGGATTGTTCTTTTCTATGGCACCGCCCATCAAAGATACGGGAGATGTCTCCCCCATAGATGCGACGGGTTCTCCAGCGAGAACGAATTGCCCGACATCGACGCTGATTTGGTCCATACCGGCCAGAAGGACATAATAGCCTCCGCCCGCATTGATGATCAAGAGTCGGCCGTAGGACCGGAAGGGCCCGGCGAAGGCGACCCATCCGTCCGCCGGTGATACGACGGTTGCCTTCTGGCGGGTCCTGATCGAAATGCCGCGCGGCGTTCCGCCATAGCTGTCCGAAGCCCCGAAACCCAGGACCGTCTCGCCGCTGACGGGTTGGGGCAGCAGGCCTTTGGCCTCCGAGAACGGGATCTTCGGCGCCAAGCGGGCCGGGTCGCGGAAGGCCGCCTGGGCAAAGCGCTCCTTGGCCTCGCGCTCCTGGGCCTCCGCGGCTTTCCTGGCCTCCTCGGCGGCCTTCTGGGCTCCCGCGATCTCCTTCTCCATGCGGTCGATCAACTCTTTGAGAGTTCCTGCCTGCCGGGCGAGTTCCACCGCCTTCTGGCTCTCCGAGCCGATGTTGCGCTCGACCTCCGCCATGCGCCCCTGGCGGGCGCTCATGAGGGCGGAGAGGCGGTCCTGCTCCCCCGTCAGGGCGGCAAGCTCCTTTCCGAGCGTCGTCCGATCGGCCGTGATCGCGTTCTTGAGGCGGACCAGCTCCGCCAGATCGGTCGCCAGGGTCTCGGCCTCGGCCCGGAGCTCGGGCAGGACCGCCCCCAGCATGATGGAGGCCCGGACGGCCTCGAGCATGTCCTCCGGACGCACCAGGACGGCGGGCGGCGGACGACGCCCCATCCGCTGGAGCGCGGCGAAAACCTCGACGATGACCCCGCGCCGGCTCTCGAGCGAGCGGCGAATGGCGGCTTCGCTGGAGGTCAGGGTCTGGAGCCGCTGCTCCAGGCCGCGGATGCGGTCCTCCGTGCCGCGAACCCTCTCCGCGGTCTCGATCAGGGCCGTGTTGAGCTTGGCCCGGTCCGTCCTGATCTCGGCGATTTCGGCCTCGAGGCGCCGCTTGGCGTCCGCGCTGGCCGCCATGGCCTCCTCGAGAACCTTCAGGTCCCGCTCCCGTTGCGCCTTCTGCTCAGCAGTCTCGCCCCCCGGCTGAGAGGCAGGCTGGCCGGCGGCAGGCGCAGGCTGCTGGGCCTGCGCGAAGCCCAGGGCGAGAGAGGTCATGCTTGCGGCAAGGCCGAGGGCCCTACAGGTCGGGAGGAAGTTGAAACAGGCCATCCGTCAGGAATCATCGTGTCCGGCGCGATGATAAGGGTGACCGGAGATGATTGTCAGGGCTCTATAGAGCTGTTCCGCCACGAGCGCCCGCACGATCTGGTGCGGCATCGTCAACGCTCCGAAGGAAACGACGAGGTCGGCCCTCTGGCGGATCTTGGGATCGAGGCCGTCCGGCCCGCCGATCACGCAGGCCAAACCCGCACGGCCTTCGTCGCGCCACTGGCGGATCCGGTCCGCGAAGGCCTCGCTCGAAGGGCTCTTGCCGCGTTCGTCGAAGATCACGAGCACGGACGAGCCGGCCTTGTCCAGGAGGGCCGCAGCCTCCTCCGCCCGCCGATCGTCCTCGCGACGGGCCCGGCTCTCGGGCAATTCCACGATGTCGAGCCCGGCCATGCCGAGCGCACGGCCCATGCCGTCGATCCGCTGCCTGTATCGTTCGACCAGCTCCCGCTCGGGGCCGCTCTTGAGACGGCCCACGGCCAGCAAGCTCAGTCGCAATTCAGTCAGCCTTGATCAGCTAGCCCGATCCTGCGGACGGTCGGCGCCCCACATCTTCTCGAGGTTGTAGAAACCACGAACCTCGGGACGGAAAATGTGTACGAGCACGTCGCCGGCGTCGATCAGCACCCAATCGCAGGCCGGCAGGCCCTCGACGCGCGCATTCCCGAACCCCTTGTCCTTGAGGTCCTTGACAAGGCGGTCGGCGATGGCGCCCACATGGCGGTGGGAGCGGCCCGACGTCACGATCATGGTGTCTGCAAGCGAGGTTTTGCCGGCCAGGTCGATCTCGACCGTGTTTTCGGCCTTCATGTCCTCGAGGGAGGCCAGGGCGACGGCCCGGATATCCTCATCGTGCGGAGCATCCGCTCCGGAGAGAGGGGGAAGCGGATGATGTTCCGCCTCAAGAGAATTCAGTCGATTCAGGTTCAGACCCTTTCACTCAGCGCGACTTGTTGCGCCGCAACCCTAAGATAAGGTCGGACGGCACGTTATTTCAACGTCCCCCGGAGGGAGAAGTTCGTCGCATCCTCCGAATCGCCGTGGATGAAAGCGAGGACAAAGGGCCGTGCAGGAAGACCCAGGCCGGCGGGTGCATTCCGGCCAGGACCGGAGCCGCGGCCTCGCTGATTCGCCACGCCGACAGGTCCTGGGCGGCGCGGGAATTCAGGGCCTTGAGTCCCCAGCCGGGACGGTCGACGACCGCGAAAGGCATCATCCGGGCGATCCGACGCCACCCGCGCCAGCGGTGGAAGCCCGCGAGGCTGTCCGCCCCCATGATCCAGACGAACCGGACGCCCGGGTACCGCCGCTTGAGATAGGCCAGGGTATCGACCGAGTACCGGGCCCGGATGTCCTCCTCGAAGGTGGTGACGTCGATCCGGGGATGGCGGGCGACCTGCCGAGCTTCCGCCACCCGCAGCGCCATCGGCGCCAGCTCGCCGGTATCCTTCAGGGGATTGCCGGGAGTGACGATCCACCAGATCCGGTCGAGGCCCAGGCGCCGGAGCGCCATGAGGCTGACATGACGGTGCCCTGCATGGGCCGGATTGAAGGAGCCGCCATAGAGCCCGATCCGCATGCCTGGTGCGATCCGCGGCAGACGGGCGAGGCCCGAGGCCCCCAGGCGGAAGCGGGACGGCCCAGGCTTCACGGACGCGTCTGGCCCGAACCGCGCACGCGATACTTGAACGAGGTCAGCTGCTCGACCCCAACAGGGCCGCGCGCATGCATCCGCCCGGTCGCGATGCCGATCTCGGCCCCGAAGCCGAACTCCCCGCCGTCGGCGAACTGGGTCGAGGCATTGTGCAGCACGATGGCCGAATCGACCTCGGCCATGAACCGCTCCGCGGCAGCCGCGTCGTCCGTCACGATGGAGTCGGTATGATGGGAGCCGAAAGCCTCGATATGGGCGACCGCTTCCTCCAGCCCGCCAACAACCCGAACCGAGATGATCGCGTCGAGATATTCCGTCCGCCAGTCCTCCTCGGTGGCGGGCGTGACGCGGGGATCGACCGCCTGGACCGCTTCGTCCCCCCGCACCGCGCAGCCGGCGTCGAGCAGCATCGAAACGAGCGGCTTCAGGTGCGTGGCGGCGCAGGCGCGGTCGACCAGAAGCGTCTCGGCCGAGCCGCAGATCCCGGTGCGGCGCATCTTGGCGTTGAGGACGATGCGCTTGGCCATGTCGAGATCCGCCCTCTCATGGACGAAGACGTGGCAGATGCCCTCCAGGTGAGCGAAAACGGGTACTCTCGCCTCCTCCTGCACCCGCGCCACGAGGCTCTTGCCCCCGCGGGGAACGATGACGTCGACATTGCCCTCGAGGCCCGACAGCATGGCGCCGACGGCGGCCCGGTCCCGGGTCGGCACGAGGGTGACGGCATCGGCCGGCAGCCCGGCTTGGCGAAGCCCTTCGCCCATGGCTTCGGCGATGGCCTGGGACGTGCGGAAGCTCTCCGAACCGGTCCGCAGAATGGCGGCGTTGCCGGCCTTCAGGCAGAGCGCGCCCGCATCCGCCGTCACGTTGGGACGGCTCTCGAAGATCACGCCGATCACCCCGAGCGGGGTCGCCACCCGCTCGATCAGCAGGCCGTTGGGCCGCTCGAAGCTCGCCAGCACGCGGCCGACCGGATCGGGCAATCGGGCAATGCTCTCCACGGCGGCCGCGATGTCGTCCAGCCGCTCGGAATTGAGGGTCAGGCGGTCGATGAAGGCAGGGGTCTGGCCCTTCACCCTGGCCTCCGCGAGATCCTCGGCATTGGCCACCAGAATCGTGCCGGCATGCGCCCGGATGCTCGCTGCCATGGCGTTCAGGGCCGCATTCTTCTCCTCCGGGCTCGCAAGCGCCACCCGGCGCGCCGCCTTGCGGGCGCGGCGCCCGAGCTCGGCCATGAGAGCCGGGACACTCGGGCCCTCAACCGGGGCCGCATGTGCCGCGTTGAGATTGTCGGTGAGCGAGGTTCCGCTCAAGGCGCGAGTATCATCCATGTCCAAGTTCCAGGGGCAAACCCATCATGAAACGTCCATAGCATGCTCGGCATCCCCCGAGACAACCCGCTCCTG
This sequence comes from Pseudomonadota bacterium, assembly GCA_023426505.1. Taxonomy (GTDB): domain Bacteria; phylum Pseudomonadota; class Alphaproteobacteria; order Rhizobiales; family Beijerinckiaceae; genus Microvirga. The sequence goes on along the minus strand of JAFAAP010000002.1, from coordinate 5,674 downwards.
GGCGTCCGGGCAGCAAATTCGCCCGAAACCATCGGAAATCCGGATCGGAACCTCGGGCTGGCACTACAGATCCTGGCACGGGCCCTTCTATCCGGCGAGCACCAGGATCAAGGATTTCCTGGCCTATTACGTCGCGCAGTTCGACACCGCCGAAATCAACAACTCGTTCTACCGCCTGCCGACGGAGAATGCGGTCCGGGCCTGGCGGGAGGCCGCGCCGGAGAGATTCGTCTTCGCCTGGAAGGTCTCCCGCTTCATCACCCATATGAAGCGGCTCAAGGATATCGAGGACAGCATCGCCCTCGTGTTCGGCCGGATGGCAGGGCTTAGGGAAGCGTTCGGCCCGGTGCTGTTCCAGCTTCCTCCGACGTTCAGGGCCGATCCGGAGACGCGGGAGCGGGTGGCCCGGTGCCTCGACCTCGTGCCGGCCCGGCACCGCTATGCCTTCGAATTTCGCCACCCAAGCTGGTACGACGAGACGGCCCTCGGCCTGCTGCGCGACCACAACGCGGCGCTCTGCATCTCCGATCATGCCGACGCCCCGGCTCCATGGGTGACGACTGCCGACTTCGTCTATGTCCGCGCCCACGGCACGAACGGACGCTATGCGGGAAGCTACAGCACGGAAACCCTGGAGGATTGGTCGAGGCGCGTCGCCGCCTGGCGCCAGGAGCAGCGCGACGTGTACGTCTATTTCGACAACGACATCAAAAGCGCCGCGCCCGGCGACGCCAGAAGGCTGCTCACGCTGACAGGGATGCCGGGCTGACGGTTCGGTCGGCCAGGGCCATGTCGTCCCGGTGCACCATCTCGGCGCGTCCGGGATAGCCGAGGATGGCCTCGATCTCGCGGCTGGGCCGACCGACGATCCGGGCGGCGTCGTCCGCGTCATAGGCCACGAGGCCGCGCCCGAGGATGCGCTGGTCGTCCCGGATCGTGACCGCGTCGCCGCGGGCGAAGCTGCCCTCGACCCGGCGAACCCCGACCGGCAAGAGGCTCGCGCCCCCCTGGAGCGCGCGCGCCGCGCCCTCGTCCACATAGAGGGTGCCCCGCGGCTCCAGGGCGCCGGCGATCCAGGTCTTGCGCGCGGTCGCAGGGTTCGACGGGGTCAGGAACCAGGTGCAGCGACCGCCTTCGGCGACCCGCCTCAAGGGATTCTTGGCGCGCCCGTCCGCGATGATCATGTGGGTGCCGCCGGCGGTCGCGATCTTGGCCGCCTCGACCTTCGTGCGCATGCCGCCGCGGGAGAGCTCGGACGCCGCCCCACCCGCCATGGCCTCGATGGCGGGCGTGATGCGCTCCACCACAGGGATCAACTCCGCGTCCGGGTCGGACGCCGGAGGGGCCGTATAGAGCCCGTCGATGTCGGAGAACAGGACCAGCAGGTCGGCCCCGATCATGGTCGCGACGCGTGCCGCCAGCCGGTCGTTGTCGCCGTAGCGGATCTCGGAGGTCGCCACCGTGTCGTTCTCGTTGATCACCGGCACGGCGCGAAGCTCGAGGAGCTTCAGGGTCGTGGCGCGGGCGTTGAGATAGCGCCTCCGCTCCTCGGTGTCGGACAGGGTCACGAGGATCTGGCCCGCCGTGATGGCGTGATGCGCCAGCAATTCCGACCACGTCCGCGCGAGCGCGATCTGGCCGACCGCCGCGGCCGCCTGGCTTTCCTCGAGCTTCAGCGGACCGCTCGGCAGTCCGAGGACCGTGCGCCCCATGGCGATGGCGCCGGAGGACACGATCAGCACATCCGCGCCGCGGGCATGGAGATCGGCGATATCCTCGGCGAGCGCGGCGAGCCAGGCATGGTTCAGCCGTCCGCGGGCCCGATCCACCAGCAGGGACGAGCCGACCTTCAGGACGATCCGGCGGAACTGGCTGATCTCGGGGCTCATGGGCGCCACTCTTCCTGGACGGTCGCGACGGTCTCCTCCTCGGCCTTGGCTTCGTCGATGACCGACAGGAGGGCCTGCAGGACCTCCTGAACACCTTGGTTGGCGGCCGAAGACATGACGTAGGGCGTCTTTCCGCAGGCCGCCTTCAGCCTCGCGACCTGCTCCCGCATCGTCTCCTCGTCCAGGGCATCCGCCTTGGACAAAGCGACGATCTCCGGCTTCTCGGCGAGGCCCTGGCCATAGGCTTCGATCTCGTTGCGGACGGTCTCGTAAGCCTTGCCGGCGTCCTCGCTCGTGCCCTCGACCAGGTGCAGCAGCACGCGGCAGCGCTCCACATGGCTCAGGAACCGGTCGCCGAGACCGACGCCTTCCGAGGCGCCTTCGATCAGACCCGGGATGTCCGCGAGGACGAACTCCCGGTTGAAGATGCGCACCACGCCGAGCCCCGGATGGAGCGTCGTGAAGGGGTAGTCGGCGATCTTGGGCTTTGCGGCCGTGACGGTCGCGAGAAACGTCGACTTGCCCGCATTGGGCAGCCCGACGAGGCCGGCATCCGCAATGAGCTTGAGGCGCAGGATGATCGTGCGCTCCTGCCCCTCCTGGCCGGGATTGGCCCGGCGGGGAGCGCGATTGGTCGAGGTAGTGAAATAGGCGTTGCCGAAGCCGCCGTTGCCGCCCTTCGCGAGCAGCACGCGCTGGCCCACATGGGTCATATCGGCGATGACGGTCTCGCCGTCCTCCTCCAGGATCTCGGTGCCGGCCGGCACCTTCAGGACCACGTCGGCGCCCTTGGCGCCGGCCCGGTTCTTGCCCATGCCGTGGCCGCCGGTCTTAGCCTTGAAATGCTGCTGGTAACGGTAGTCGATGAGGGTGTTGAGCCCCTCCACGCACTCCGCCCACACGTCGCCGCCGCGGCCGCCGTCTCCCCCGTCGGGTCCACCGAACTCGATGAACTTCTCACGGCGGAACGACACGGCGCCGCCGCCGCCATTGCCGGAGCGGATATAGATCTTGGCTTGGTCCAGAAATTTCATAACCCGCATCCTTTACGGGACTGGAGCATTTTTCGCAAAAGCCGATCCGGCTGCGCGGTTAAAAATGCACCGTCTGCATCGATCGTGCGAGGGCAACGCGGGACCGTGAGCAAGCGCTCCCGAAAACGATCGGGAGCGCCTGGCTTTCAGTGGACGAGGGTCAGCTCCTGGCCAGCCTCGACCGGCGCAGGCTCCCTCACGAGGCCCGTGTGCCCCCAGGTCTTCAGGCTCTCCCACGCCCGCCGGTCGAGGCGGAAATGGTCGGCCGGGTAGTAGCCGCCCCGGGCCGGAAGCTCGGAGAGGCCGGAGCCCTGATAGGCGAAGCCGCACTTCTCCAGCACCCGCCGCGAGGTCGGGTTGATGACCCGTGCCGCAGCCGTGAGCTCGTCCTCCTCGCCATAGGCGAAGAAGGCGTCGATCAGCGCCCGCGCCGCCTCGGTGGCGAAGCCCTGCCCCCAGGAGGGGGTGCCGAGCCAGTAGCCGAGGCTGGGCCTGCCGGTGTCTGGGCTCGCGCTGATTCCCACCACGCCGATGAGGCTGTTGGGCTTGCCCTTCGGCGTGATCGCGAGGGTGAGCCCATTGCCGTCGGCGTTGGAGCGCCTGGCCTGGAAGATAAATCGCTCGGCATGTTCCGGCGGATACGGATGCGGAATTCGGGCCGTCATCTCCGCGACGGCTTTCTCACCGGCGAGGCGTACGATGGCTTGAACGTCCGCAAGGCGGGGCCAGCGCAGCCACAGGCGGCGGGTCTCAAGGCGGAACACATCGTCACGGGTGAGGTCGGGAAACATAGTCCTGCTCCGATCCGGTTGGGCCCTTTCTCTTCGGCCCGGAAATGACGAAGGGGAGGTGGACATCCCACCTCCCCTGTCGATTTCGGATCTGGAGCTTGGCCTTTTTGGGGCCGTTTGGAGCCTTGATCCGCCGGGTCGGTGTGATGCCGGCGGGAGCTCCTTCGTTTCGCTCTCGCCGTTTACTCTGCGGCCTCTTGGGCCGGAACGACCGATACGAAAGCTCGGCCCTGCCTCGTAAGGAATCGGACGCGTCCATCGGTCGTGGCAAAGAGGGTATGGTCTTTGCCCATGCCGACGTTGGCGCCCGCATGCCATTTCGTGCCGCGCTGACGAATGATGATGTTGCCGGCCACGACCTGTTGATCGCCGAACTTCTTGACGCCCAGACGACGGCCTGCGGAATCGCGACCGTTACGAGACGAGCCGCCTGCTTTTTTGTGAGCCATGGGTGTACTCCCGTGTTCCTGTCAGTTGCCTCGACCGCTTACTCAGCGGCGGTTTCGGCCGGCGCAGCGTCGTCCGCCGCAGCCTTGGTGGTCTTCTTGGCCGCAGCCTTCTTGGGCTTCGCGCCGCCGGCGAGGATCTCGGTGATCCGCACGACGCTGTAGTCCTGGCGATGCCCGCGCTTGCGGCGCGAATTCTGGCGACGGCGCTTCTTGAAGGCGATGACCTTCTCGCCGCGGGTGTGCTCCACCACCTCGCCCGTCACGGTGACGCCCTCGACGAGGGGCGCCCCCACCTGGGTACCGTTGTCGTTCGTGACCATGAGAACCTGGTCGAACGTGACGGTCGAGCCAGGCTCGCTTGCGAGCGTGGCGACGGTGATGACGTCTTCAGCGGCAACGCGATACTGCTTGCCGCCGGTCTTGATCACTGCGAACATCTTGATCCTCGTGTTCAAACCCGACTCTCTGCAGGAGACCCGCAGGGTCGACTTCTTGGCAGTTTCCGGCTTCGGTTCACGACGGCCCGACGGCCGTCGCAATGAAAATGCGCGGACGCAGGGGCCCACGCATAGAGGCAGTCTCTCTACGGAACGAACCTTGCCCTGTCAATAAAAAACCTGACAGGAAGCGCTTGAAGAGCGGCAAATCGCATGATATCCACCCGGCCTCAACCAGCGGGGCTTCAACGCCTTCGCCCTCCGGAGAGGTGGCAGAGTGGTTGAATGCACCGCACTCGAAATGCGGCATACGGGCAACCGTATCGGGAGTTCGAATCTCCCCCTCTCCGCCATCTCTTTCCCGAGCCCCTTGATTTCGCTATAGAATTCTAGCCGCGCAACGGCTTTGTAGTGCCTTGTGCTACACAAGGATGCTCCACAATTGCGCTGGGCATGGCCCGTCCCTCTGACGGGCGACCACCACGGGGCGCGCCGACGCGGGCTTCGGGTCACGCCGGAGGACCGCAACTGCCTCGGCACGGTCAAACCTTGGGTGCCCGTCTCTAAAGCCGCGCTCCACGCCTTGCAGTCCGTCGATGATCATGCACCGCGGCGGCGCTCGACATGCGCCAGAGGTCGATCCTCGGCGTCGGCGACCACGAGTGGAAAAGAGAAGGACGCGCCGCACGCTGAACGAGGCACTCGGTCGGCTCCAACGGCCCATCATGCGCACGCGGGAGGACATTGACGCCCTCAATAATCTACCGGAGAGCCCCTGGGTCATGGCTTGCTCGGTGTCCGGCGGCGGTTGAGCAGATCATGGGCCAGCGAGGGGGCAGCCAGGAGCAGCAGGAGCATGCCCAGCGGAAGGCACGTGGCAAAGCCCCAGCGCTGGAACCCGAACGCTCCGAACACGCCGCCTGCGAAGAAGGAACCAAGCAACAAACTCAGCAGGTGCAGCTTCGGCCGGTCTGCGCGGACCCGGGACGCTTGCGGTGCGGCCTGATCCCTGTTCCAGTAGACAAGCTTTCCCAACTCAATGCCCATGTCGGTAATCATGCCCGTCACGTGGGT
>JAFAAP010000269.1 GCA_023426505.1 Pseudomonadota bacterium | reverse complement strand
TGGTTATGGCGCCGCCATTGGCCGAAAAGCCGCCGAGCCTGCCGCCCGCCGCGACGACCCGGTGGCACGGCACGATGACGGCGAACGGGTTGCGGCCGAGGGCCTGTCCGATCGCCCGGGCGTTGTTAATGCCGAGCCGGGCCGCAATCTCACCGTAGGTCAGCACCCGGCCCGGCGGGATGCCGCGGGCGATCTCGTAGACGCGGCGGTCGAAGTCCGACACGCGGTCCATATCCAGCGGCACGGCCGACAGATCGCGCGCCTCGCCCCGCAGCAGGGCGGTCACGTCCGCGACGATTCTCTGGATGGTCGGCGGCGGCGGGGCTTCGACGATCGCGGGAAAGCGCCTGGCGAGGCGGGTACGGGTCTTGGATCCATCACCCTCGGGAAGCTGGAAGCCAACGACGCCGCGCTCGTTCCAGGCGAGCCCGCAGAGCCCGATGGCGGTCTCGAACAGCGTGTAGAACGCCGCGTGGTCGGAAGGATGATCCGGCATGCTCCCTTGTAGCCCTCCCGGCGTTGTCGAACAACTCGGGACGGCCCTCTCCCCGCAAGGCATCTCCTCGCCGCCGAGGGGACCAAGGTCCGTCAGACCCGACAGCGATGATCGCCTTTGTGCATAACCTTATGACGAAAGAGAACTTTCGACCGGGCATCAATGGAGCTAGGAAGCTTCTAAGGTAAGAGGACTTGAGAAGTCGGGCAGATTGTTCATATGTAAACTATCTGCCGCTTCAAGCGTTGAGCCGCGTATCAGGAGGAAAGCATGGCCGATCTGCCCGCCCGTGAATCGATGGAGTTCGACGTCGTCGTCGTCGGTGCCGGTCCTGCGGGCCTTGCCACCGCCATCCGGCTCAAGCAGCTGGCGGCCGAGACTGGCGCGGACATTTCGGTCGTGGTGGTGGAGAAGGGCTCCGAGGTCGGCGCGCACATCCTCTCCGGCGCTGTGATCGACCCCAGCGGCCTCGACCGGCTCCTGCCCGAATGGCGCGAGGATCCCGACCGGCCGCTCCACACCCAGGTCACGGCGGACGAGTTCATGTATCTCGGGCCGGCGGGCGGCCTGAAGCTGCCCAACGTGTTCATGCCCAAGCTCATGAACAACCACGGCAACTTCGTCGGCTCGCTCGGCAACGTCGCCCGCTATCTCGGCCGCAAGGCCGAGGAGCTCGGCGTCGAGATCTATCCGGGCTTCCCGGCGGCCGAGGTCCTCGTCGAGGACGGCAAGGTGGTGGGCGTCGCCACCGGCGACATGGGCATCGGCCGCGACGGCCAGCCCAACGCCAACTTCACCCGCGGCATGGAGCTGCGCGCCAAATACACGATCTTCGGCGAAGGCGCCCGCGGCTCGCTCACCAAGCAGATGGTCGAGCGCTTCGGCCTCAACCAGGGCCGCGACCACCAGAAATACGGCATCGGCATCAAGGAGCTGTGGCAGGTCCGGCCTGAGAAATTTCAAGCAGGCCTCGTGCGGCACTCCATGGGTTGGCCGCTGCCGAACAATGCCGGCGGCGGCTCCTGGCTCTACCATTTCGACGACAATCTCGTGTCGGTCGGCTTCGTGGTGCACCTGAACTACAAGAACCCGACCCTGTCGCCGTTCGAGGAGTTCCAGCGCTTCAAGACGCACCCGATGGTCCGCGACGTGTTCGAGGGCGCCAAGCGCATCGGCTACGGCGCCCGCGCCATCATGGAAGGCGGCTGGCAGTCGGTGCCGCGCCTGTCCTTCCCGGGCGGCTGCCTCGTGGGCGACTCGGCCGGCTTCGTGAACGTGCCGCGCATCAAGGGCAGCCACAACGCGGTCCTGTCCGGCATGCTGTGCGCCGACCACGTCTTTGAGGCCCTGCAGGCGGGCCGTGCCCATGACGAGGTGGCGTCCTACGAGGAATCCTGGCGCGCCTCGCCGATCGGCTATGATCTCAAGCGCGTGCGCAACGTGAAGCCGCTCTGGTCGAGATACGGCACGGCGGCCGGCGTGGCGCTCGGCGGGCTCGACATGTGGATGACGGAGCTGTTCGGCTGGTCGTTCTTTGGCACCATGAAGCACGGCAAGCCCGACCACGAATGCCTGCTGCCGCTCTCGGACGTGACGCCGATCAAGTACCCCAAGCCGGACGGGGTTCTCACCTTCGACAAGCTCTCCTCGGTGTTCCTGTCGAACACCAACCACGAGGAGGACCAGCCGCCGCACCTCCAGGTCCGGGACATGGGCCTGCAGAAGGCCTCCGAGCACGACGTCTATGGCGGCCCGTCGCAGCGCTACTGCCCGGCCGGCGTCTACGAATGGGTCGAGGGGGAGGGCGGTCCGCGCTACCAGATCAACGCGCAGAACTGCGTCCACTGCAAGACCTGCGACATCAAGGACCCGAACCAGAACATCAACTGGGTGACGCCCGAAGGCGCGGGCGGACCGAACTACATCAACATGTAAGGAACGAGGCGGCCCCCATCGGGGCCGCCTTGAGGCGTTTCAAGACCTTATTTGTTCACGAGGCCTCGACCAGCGGCAATGTTCCCCTTGCCGCATCGACGGCGAGACGCCATTCTCCGGCCTGATTTGGCGCACATCTCCCCCCTTCGAGATGTCGCGATGAGTGGAGCCCCGCTTCGTGCCAACCTACAGACTGTCATCGGTCCGCAAGGGCCTGCCCGCGCTTTTGCTTTCGATGGCCGGCCTCCTGGCCGTTCCCGCCGTTGCGGCGGCCAATACGGAACCAAACGAGCCCCTGCGGCCCGCCATGAGTCTGGAAGGCAACTTCCTGGCGGCCTATGTGGCCGGCGCGGCGCGCGACACGTCCGCGGCGACGACCTTCTTCCGCGAGGCGATTCAGGAAGATCCGCGCAACCAGGAGCTTCTGGAGCGCGCCTTCGTGGCATTTCTGGCCAACGGATCGATGCCGGAGGCCTTCAAGGCGGCCGAGCGGCTGTCCTCCCGCGACGCGTCGAACAACCTCGCCCAGTTCGCCTTGAGCGTCCGCTCCCTGAAGAACCAGAAATACGCCGACGTGCGCACCCGGCTCCAGAAGGCGACCGGCACGCGCCGGGCCGACCTGACGGCGACGCTTCTGGCGGCTTGGGCCTATGCGGGCTCCAAGGACGGCAAGCAGGCTCTCGCCACCGTGGACAAGCTCAAGAGCGAGCGCGCCTTCAACCAGTTCCGCGAGTACCACGCCGCCCTCATCGCCGACGTGGTGGGCAACACCGCCGAGGCCGAGAAGCGCTTCAAGGCGGCCTATGAGGGCGAGCGCAACACCCTGCAGGTGGTCGACGCCTATGGGCGCTTCCTGGCCAAGCGCGGCCGCAAGCAGGAGGCGCTCGCGGTCTACAAGAGCTTCGACGAGGTCGTGCCGCGCCATCCCATCGTGCGCGCCGCCATGAAGGCCATCGAGGAGAACAAGCCCTACGAGCCGCTCGTCAAGACGGCCCAGGACGGGGCGGCGGAGCTGCTCTACGGCCTCGGCGTCGTCGGCAACAGCCAGGGCGACGAGCTCACGGCCATCATCTATCTCCGCCTCGGCCTCGACCTGAACCCGGACCACCCGCTCGCCCTCGTGACCCTCGGCGACGTCTACGAGCGCCTGAAGCAGTACGAGCGGGCGAACGAGGCCTTCGCCCGTGTGCCGAAGGACGCCCCCGTGCGCGCTAGCGCCGACATCGCCATCGGCCAGAACCTGGAGCTGATGGGCCGCAGCCCCGAATCCGAGGTCTATCTCAAGAACCTCATGAAGGAGCGCCCGGACGACGTCGAAGTCGTGATGGCGCTCGGCAACGTGCTGCGCTCGCGCAAGCAGTTCGCGGAAGCGGCCGATGTCTACAGCAAGGCCATCGAGCTCATCGGCACCCCCGATCGCGGCCATTGGATCCTGTACTTCTACCGCGGCACCTCCTACGAGCGCTCGAAACAGTGGGATAAGGGCGAGGCCGACCTGAAGAAGGCCATGGAGCTTGTTCCGGACACCCTGCCGGCCGGCAAGGCGCAGGTGCTGAACTACCTGGCCTATTCCTGGGTCGACCAGAACATGAACATCGACGAAGCCTTCAAGATGCTCACGAAGGCGGTCGAGCTCGCCCCCCGCGACGGCATGATCATCGACTCGCTGGGCTGGGCCTATTACCGCATGGGCCGGTACGACGACGCCGTGCGCGAGCTGGAGAAGGCGGTGGAGCTGAAGGCGGGCGACCCGGTCATCAACGACCACCTGGGCGACGCCTATTGGAAGGTCGGGCGCCAGCTCGAGGCCAAGTTCCAGTGGAACCACGCCAAGGACTCGAACCCCGAGCAGGAGGATCTGGTGAAGATCCTGCGCAAGATCGATTACGGGCTCGACGAGGCGGCCAAGCCCGCGGCCGAATCGATGCCCGCTCCGGAGCAGAAGTCCGACGCGAGCGGCGGCTGAACCGAAAAAGCCCGGCCTTCGAGCCGGGCTTTGCTTTCGAGGATACCCTTCCCATCGTCGGCGCTCTCGGGCATGGAAGCGCCATGCCTCAGCCTCTCGCCACCCGCGCTCCCGCGAAGATCAACCTGACGCTGCACGTCCTCGGGCGGCGGGCGGACGGCTACCATGATCTCGAAAGCCTCGTCGCTTTCGCCGGGACGGGCGACGATCTGCGCCTCGAGCACAGGCCGGGCCTCGCCCTGACGGTTGCCGGGCCGACTGCCGCCTTGGCGGGCGAGGGGGCCGACAACCTCGTGCTGAAGGCGGCCCGCCTCCTGGCCGAGCGTGTCGAGGGCCTGCGCTCCGGCACCTTCCACCTGACCAAGCGGCTGCCCGTCGCGGCCGGGATCGGCGGCGGGTCCTCGGACGCCGCCGCCGCCCTGCGGCTCCTAGCGCGCCTCAACGGACTGCCGCTGTCCCATGCGGCCGTCCGCGAGGCGGCCCGCCTGACGGGAGCGGACGTGCCCGTGTGCCTGGAGCCGCGGGCCAGAATGATGCGCGGGGTCGGCGAGGCGTTGGGTCCCGTGCTTGGCCTGCCGCGGCTGTTCTGCGTCCTGGTGAATCCACGGGTGCCGGTCGAGACGCCGGCCGTGTTCCGGGAGCTCGGGTTGCAGGCGGGGCAGGTTCTCGCGGGAGCGCCGCATCCAGCCCTAGAGGGCGCATTATCCGCATCCCTGCTCGACCGCCTGAAGGCGGCGCGCAACGACCTGGAGGCGCCGGCCTGTCGCGTGCAGCCCGTCATCCGCGAGGTGATCGGGCTCGTTGAGGCGACGGACGGCTGCCGCCTCGCGCGCATGTCCGGATCGGGCGCGACGGTGTTCGGCCTCTACGACGATTGCACCGCCTCTGCCGACGCCGCGAAGCGGATCCGGCGCGAGCGGCCCGGCTGGTGGGTGAAGGCGACGAGCCTGCGGTAGGGCCGCGATTTCTATCCGTCTTGCGAGAAGAGACGGGGGCGGAAAGCGAAGACGCTGCGCCCGCTCATCTATGTGCGAGGCCGATGCGGCTTCACCTCTCCCTGGAGGGAGATGTTGAGCGGAGCGAGGGTGAGGGGTGACACGGGTTGAGAGTTCGCACCTCCAGTGCCGCGCGAACTCTCCTCCCCCTTGCGGGGAGGAGTTGGAGGTGGGGGTGGTGCGACCGGGGGAGTCCTTCATCCAGGGAAGCACTGTCACTCTGCCGAGCCTTTGACCTTCAAGCGCAGCGCTCTGAGTTTCCGACCCCCACCCTTGGTCCCTCCCCGCAAGGGGGAGGGAAAGCGCGCCTCATCCTGAAATGGCGTAGCCTCTCATCCGGACCGCATCCTTCGCGCCGCGTGCCAATCGCTCTGTCCTCTGGCCCCTCATCGCGAGGAGGAGGAGAGCGGTTGTGGCTTTACCAGGCCGGAATGATCGCTCCCTTGAAGCGCTCCTCCAGGAACTTCGCCACTTCCGGCGACTGATAGGATTCCACGAAGGTCTTGATCTCCGGGCGGTTCTCGTCGCCCTGGCGGGCCGCCACGAAGTTGGCGTAGGGGTTGCCCTCGCGCTTTTCCACCGCGATCGTGTCCTTGCGGATGTCGAGGCCGGCATTGAGCGCATGGTCGGTGTTGATCACGGCGGCGTCGAGATCGGGCAGGGCGCGGGGCAGCTGCGCGGCGTCGAGTTCGGAGAACTGCACGCCGTTCGGGTTCTCCGCGATGTCGAGGAGGCTCGGCGACAGGCCCTTGCCCTCCTTGATCTTGATCATGCCTTCCTGGGCCAGCAGGTTGAGGGCGCGGCCGCCGTTGCTCGGATCGTTCGGAATGCCGATCTTCGCGCCCTTCGGCAGGTCGGCGACGCTCTTCACCTTCTTCGCATAGAGCCCGATGGGCTGCACGAAGGTGAAGCCGACCGGCACGATCTTGTAGCCCCGCGCGGCGATCTGCGCGTCGAGGTAAGGCTTGTGCTGGAAGGCGTTGGCGTCGAGGTCCTTGCGTTCCAGCGCCTCGTTCACGAGGGCATAGTCGGAGAACGGCACGAGTTCGACGTTCAGCCCCTTGCCGGCCGCCACCTTCTTGACGACCTGCGCGACCTCCTCCTCGGCGCCGGACATGACGCCGACCTTGATGGATTTCTGCTGGGCGGATGCCGGCAACGCGGCCGCCAAAACGGTCGTCAGCGCCAGGGAGGCGGACAGGAGGGTGCGACGGGTGAGATCAAGCATGGCGTTCTTCTTTCGGGCAAGGTTCGTCTTCCGGCGTCAACACGAGGCCGGACATGTGGTTCGGATGGTCTAAGAGAAGGATCGGCCCCGACAGGCGGGAGATGCCCGTCGGCTCGGCGATGCCGCCGGTCTTACGTCAGGTCCGACATCTGAAACGGCGCGATATGGCACATCGACCCTCATGAACCACGAGGCGGGATACGCTCCGTGGCGCTTTAGCGTTTGATCACGCGGCGCAAGCTGCTCGTCTCAAATCACCGCGGCTCCCCATCGGCACAGCCGCCGGACAGCGACAGACGTTTCGCATCGTCAGGCCTTTATGTCAACCGATATGTTCTTTTTAGAGAACGAAGGGTGGGGGTGCCGCGCGTCCGCATGCCGCTAGGCCATTCGGTCGAGGGACGGGATATATTAGTTATGTTATATCTTTTAAGAGAATCGGGCGTTAGGCTTCGCCGCAATCAATCGGTCACGAGACATCAGGGGCAAATCCATGAGCAATTCCGGCGAGATCTTCGAGTGGGAGAGCATCACGCAGCCGTCCTATTGGGGTGGGCAGATCATCGCCCCGACCGGTCTCCAAGCCATGAACCAGATCGTGGCGACCGGCGCCAACACCGTGACGATCATTCCGAACTTCTTTCAGACCGACAAATTCAGCAACTCGGTAAGGTTGCGGCTCGGCGAGCCGGAGGAGGTTAACCGCTGGGACAACGAGAGCGATACCTTCGAGCAGGTCAAGCAATCGATTCTCGAAGCGAAGTCGCGCGGCCTCAAGGTCGTGGTCAAGCCTCATGTCGAGACCGAGGATCGTCAGTGGCGCGCTACTCTTGCCCCCTCCGATCCCAAGGCGTGGTTCGACAGCTACAAGGCCATGATGGTCGAATACGCCAAGGTCGCTCAGCAGGCAGGCGCGGAGATGATCTGCGTCGGCACAGAAATGATCAGCATGACGGACCCGACCAAGGTCTGCAGCGACGGCAAGACCTACACCCAGAAATGGGGCGAGATCATCGATGCCGTGCGCGCCGTCTATTCGGGCAAGGTCACCTACGCGGCGACCTATGACGAGGTGGTCAAGGTCGGCTTCTGGGACAAGGTCGATTACATCGGCGTCGACGCCTATATCCCGTCTTCCACGGTGAACGATCCGACCGTCGATCAGATCGTCGACGCCTGGGTCAAGCCGCATTTCAACCCCTGGATCAGGGACACCCTGTACGGCGGTAAATCCGTCGTCGACTACTACAAGTCGCTGTCCGAGCAGTACGGCAAGAAGGTGATCTTCACCGAGGTCGGCTACCGCAGCAAGGACGGCGCGAACAAGGACCCGGGTCTGTTCGGCGGCGACGGCGCCGTCGATCTTCAGGAACAGGTCGACTGCTACACGGCCTTGTTCAAGGTGATGGAGAACTATGGCGGGCGGTGGCTCGCGGGATCCTTCCTCTGGAGCTATTACTCCTTTGCGAATCCCATGGAGGAGAGCAACGTTTCGTGGGCGGATTACACCACGCAGCACAAGCCGGCCAATGCGACGATCACTGAGCACTATTCGAGCCCGGCCCATGTGACGGGCCTCGTCTGGAACGGCACGGCAGCTGCCGACAAGCTCGATGGCGGCTATCACAACGACACGCTGAACGGCGCCGGCGGCAATGATGCCTTGTGGGGCGGCGCCGGCCATGATCGGCTCGAAGGCGGAGTCGGTAACGATACTCTCGACGGTGGAAGCGGAACGGACACTGCGGTGTTCTCCGGTCGTGAGAGCGACTACAGCGTAATCGCAAACGATGACGGGACCACGACCGTCAAGGACAAGCGGGCCAACCAAGATGGCGACGACAAGCTCATCGACATCCGGCTTCTCCACTTCAAGGGCGACGGCAAGACCATCGCGCTGACCAACGTCGCTCCGGTTGATCCGGCACTCTCGAACACCGTCGTGGCCGAAAACGCTCCCGCCTACACGGTGGTCGGACGCCTCTCGGCATCCGATGCGGACGGCGATGCGATCAGCTTCAGCCTCGCGTCCAACCCGGACGGCGCGTTCGCGATCCATGACGGCTATCTTGTGATCGCCCGCCCGCTCGATTTCGAGGCCAAGGCGCAATATAGCGTCGTGGTGACGGCTATGGACCCCTATGGGGGTGAGATCGCCCAGACTTACACCATCAGCGTCACCGATGGAATCGACCACCTGGTGCTGCGCGGCTCGTCCCGCGCCGACCGTCTCGTAGGCCAGGACGGGAACGACATCCTCTATGGCGCAGCCGGCAAGGACGTGCTCACGGGCGGAGCCGGCCAGGACGTGTTCGTGTTCGACACGCGGCCGAACAAGAAGACCAACCTGGACACGATCACCGACTTCTCGGTGGCCGACGACACGATCTGGCTCGACAATGCCGTGTTCAAGAAGCTCGGCAAGGGCTCGGCTTCCAAGCCCGGCGCTCTCAAGAAGGCGTTCTTCAAGGCAGCCGACAAGGCCAAGGACAAGGACGACTACCTCGTCTACAACAAGAAGACCGGCATCCTCTATTACGACGCCGATGGTTCAGGCAGCGGCAAGGCGGTCGAGATCACCAAGCTGGCCAAGAACCTCAAGCTCACCGCCGCCGACTTCTTCGTCGTCTGACGGAAAGATCGCACCTCAATAGGCGCGGGCGATGCAGAAATCGACCGCGTCGAGGAGGGCCTGCTTCATCGGGCTCTTAGGGAAGAGGGCCAGCGCGTCGCGGGCCATGGCGCCGTAGTGGCGGGCGCGCTCTATCGTGTCCTCCAGGGCCCGGTGCCGGCGCATGATGGCGATGGCCTGCTCGAGATCCGCGTCGTCGATATCGCCCTGTTCGAGCACACGCTTCCAGAAGGCGCGCTCCTCGTCGGTGCCGCGGCGGAACGAGAGGACCACGGGCAGGGTGATCTTCCCCTCGCGGAAGTCGTCGCCCACGTTCTTGCCGAGCGTCGCGGCCTTGCCGCCGTAGTCGAGAGCGTCGTCCACGAGCTGGAACGCGATGCCGAGATTCATGCCGTAGGAGCGGCAGGCGGCCTGTTCGGCCTTGGGGCGGCCGGCGATGACCGGGCCGACCTCGCAGGCGGCGGCGAAGAGCTCCGCCGTCTTGCCGCGGATCACCGCGAGATACTCGTCTTCCGTCGTCTCGGTGTTCTTGGCGGCGGCGAGCTGCATCACCTCGCCCTCGGCGATCACGGTCGCGGCGGCGGACAGGATGTCGAGGGCGCGTAAGGAGCCGACCTCCACCATCATCCGGAAGGCCTGGCCGAGCAGGAAGTCGCCCACGAGCACGCTGGCCTCGTTGCCCCACTTGATGCGGGCGGCGATCTTGCCCCGGCGCATGTCGCTCTCGTCCACCACGTCGTCGTGGAGCAGGGTGGCCGTGTGCATGAACTCGACCGAGGCCGCGAGCTTCACGTGCCCGTCGCCTTCGTAGCCCGAGAGCCCGGCCGTCGCGAGGGTCAGCATGGGGCGCAGGCGCTTGCCGCCGGAGGAGATCAGGTGGTTGGCCACCTCCGGGATCATGGTGACCTCGGAGCCGGTGCGCGACAGGATCATCGCATTGACCCGTTCCATGTCAGCGGCCACAAGGGAGACGAGCTTCTCGATGCTCGCGTTCTTCTCAGGATGCTTGTCTTCGAACGGTACGACGACGCCCACGTCTCAAAACCCGGGTTGCCGGCCGGCGGGGCCGGTAGGAATATGAAGCAACGGTGGCATGGCACTTTCCATGCTGCAATGCAAACGCATCACGCAAGGGGAGGGGTCCGGCACCGATGGTCGAAATCGTCCGCACCAACGATCTCGTTCTGATCGGTTTCCTACAATCCTTATTGGAGAACGCCAACATCCCCGTTTTCGTGGCCGATATGCACATCAGCGCCCTAGAGGGCATGATCGGGGCCTTTCCGCGACGGATCATGGTGCCCGAGGACCATGCCGACCATGCCCGCCGGCTCATCGGCGAGGCCGGCCTCGAGGCCGAGCTGCGGCATGGCTGAGACCACCGACGATTCGCTCCTCGGCGGGCGCGTCGCCCTGACCCAGCCGGCCAAGGGGCACCGGGCCGGCACCGATGCTGTGCTCCTCGCGGCCTCAGCGGAAGTCGGGCCGGGAGAGACCGTGGTGGATGTGGGCGCCTCGACCGGCGCGGTCGGGCTCATGGCGGCGGCTCGGCAGAAGGGCGCCCGCTTCGTCTTCGTGGAACGGGATCCGGCGCTGGCGGAACTGTGCCGCCGCAACTGCCTTCGCAACGGGGTGGACGGAACCGTGGCCGTGGTCGACGTCCTGGACAGGACCGCGCGCCTCAAGGCCGGGCTCGCGCCGGAAAGCGCCGACTGGGTCCTGACCAACCCGCCCTTCCTGGAGGAGGGACAAGCGCGGATCTCACCCGACAGCGGCCGGGCGGCCGCCCATGCCCTGCCGGCCGGCGGGCTCGAAGCGTGGCTGAAGGCCTGCACCGGCCTCCTCAAGCCGAAGGGGCGGCTCGTGATGATCCATCGCGCCGACCGGCTGGCCGATTGCCTGGGCCTGCTGGGCCGAAGCATCGGCGGGGCGGCCTTGCGCTTCGTCCATCCGTCCGCCGATCAGCCGGCGATCCGGTTCCTGCTCTGCGGCACCAAGGGAAGCCGCGGGCCTCTGACGGTCCTGCCGCCGGTCGTCCTGAACGGGACCGACGGCCGCTTCACCCCTCAGGCGGAGGCCCTGCACCGGGGAGAAGCGTTCCTCACATGAAAACGGGCGCCGGAGGGCGCCCGCTCTTGTTTCTGTCCGTCGGCCGTTACCAGCGGCAGACCCGCACCGGCGGCCGCACCCAGCGGTAGCCGTTCCAGATCGGCCGCCCGGGACGGACGAAGCAGCGACGGCCCACATAGGCCGGCCGGGCGTAATACGGACGAGGGCCGTAATAGCCCCGGTAAGGCCTGCGATACTCGCCATAATACCGGCGCGGAGGGCCGTACTGGACCGTCACGGCGGGACCGCCCCAGCCATGCCGATATCCAGGATAATAGGGTTGGGCCTCGGCAGGGGCGGCCGTGAAGGCGCCGAGCCCGAGGGCGGCGAATCCGACGAGGCCGAAAAGCAGCTTACGCATCAAATTGTCTCCTCAACTCCGGACCGGTTGGCGACCTGAAACAAGGTAGCGACAAGGCGGTTATGGATGATCGGAGTTTAGAACGCCTTAACTGAACGGTTCCCAACAGGTTCCCTATAGGAATGTTCATCTTGGGAAGCTGTGCCGCGCGCACTACATGAAGCCCATGAGCCAGATCACCCTCGCGTCGCTGCTCCCTGAGCGCCTTCACTTTCTTCTTCCGGGCCGGCTTCGGCCTGAACGGGCCATCGTTCCGGTGGTTCGCCTGTCGGGCCCTATCGGGGCCGTCATGCCGTTGCGGCCCGGGCTCGCCATGGCGAGCATGGCCCCGGTCCTGGAGCGCGCGTTCTCCGTGCCGGGCGCCAAGGCGGTGGCGCTCGTCATCAATTCGCCCGGCGGTTCGGCGGCGCAGTCGCACCTGATCTACCGCCGCATCCGAGCGCTCGCCGAGGAGAAGAAGCTTCCGGTCCTCGCCTTCGTGGAGGATGCGGCGGCCTCCGGCGGCTACATGATCGCCTGCGCGGCCGATGAGATCTTCGCCGACCCCGCCTCCATCGTGGGCTCGATCGGCGTAGTCTCCGCCGGCTTCGGCTTCGATCGCCTGATCGAGCGCTTCGGCATCGAGCGGCGCGTCCATACGGCCGGCGAGAACAAGGCGATCCTCGATCCGTTCCAGCCGGAGGACCCGAAGGACGTGGAGCGCCTGAAGACCCTCCAGCGCCACATCCACGACGTCTTCATCGATCTCGTGAAGGCCCGCCGGGCCGAGAAGCTCGATTCGATGAACGGGGACCTCTTTACCGGCGCCTTCTGGGTCGGAGCCGAGGCGAAGACGCTCGGCCTCATCGATGGACTGGGCGATATCCGGACCGTGCTGAGGGCCCGCTTCGGCGAGAAGGTCCAGATGCGCATGATCGAGCCGGCTCGACCGCCGCTCCTTGCGCGGCTTCTCGGCCGCCGTGCTCCGGGCCAGATCGGCCTGATCGACCCGGCCGAGGCGATCGGCGCCCTCGAGGAGCGGGCGGCCTGGTCAAGGCTGGGGCTGTAGCCGCCCCCACCCGTCGTTCCGGGGCGAGCGGAGCGAGAGACCGGAATGACGGCCGGCGCGCTTGACTTGCGAGCCCCCAACTCCCAAGGGTTCCCACAAGAATTTCCAACGACCGGACGCCGAGATGACGAGCGAACCCGCGCATATGAATCCTGCGCGCTCCTTCCAGGGGCTGATCCTGACCCTCCAGCGCTACTGGGCCGAGCAGGGCTGCGTGATCCTCCAGCCCTACGACATGGAGATGGGCGCGGGCACCTTCCACCCGGCGACGACCTTGCGGGCGCTGGGTCCCAGGCCCTGGCGCGCGGCCTATGTCCAGCCCTCCCGCCGTCCCAAGGACGGGCGCTATGGCGAGAACCCGAACCGGCTCCAGCACTATTACCAGTTCCAGGTGATCCTGAAGCCGAACCCGCCGGACATCCAGCAGCTCTACGTGAAGTCCCTGGAGGCCATCGGCATAGACACGTCCGTCCATGACATCCGCTTCGTCGAGGACGACTGGGAGAGCCCGACGCTGGGGGCTTGGGGACTCGGCTGGGAATGCTGGTGCGACGGCATGGAGGTGTCGCAGTTCACCTACTTCCAGCAGGTGGCGGGCTTCGAGTGCTCGCCCGTGGCCGGCGAGCTGACCTACGGCCTCGAGCGCCTCGCCATGTACCTGCAGGGCGTCGAGTCGATCTACGACCTCAACTTCAACGGCCTGGAGGGGGACCGGAAGGTCACCTACGCGCAGGTCTTCCAGCAGGCCGAGCAGGAATATTCGCGGCACAACTTCGAATACGCCGACACGGAGATGCTGTTCCGGCACTTCCGCGACGCCGAGGCCGCCTGCCGCAAGTACCTGGCCGACGGCGAGCCGACGCCCGGCGCCAACGACCAGCGCCACCTCATGGCGCTGCCGGCCTATGACCAGTGCATCAAGGCGAGCCACATGTTCAACCTGCTCGACGCCCGCGGCGTGATCTCCGTCACCGAGCGCCAGAGCTACATCCTGCGCGTCCGCGAACTCGCCAAGGCCTGCGGCGCCGCGTGGCTCAATACCGAGGGCGGTGGCGTGGCGGCTTAACGCCTGCTCCCGCTTTACCCTCTCATCTCCGATTTCAAAGTCCTGCCATGCCCGACCTTCTCCTCGAACTCTTCTCGGAAGAAATCCCCGCCCGCATGCAGCGCCGTGCGGCGGAGGATCTGAAGAAGCTCGTCACCGACAGGCTCGTGGAGCGCGGCTTCGTCTATGAAGGCGCCAAGGCCTTCGCGACGCCGCGGCGCCTGGCGCTTCACATCGCCGGCCTGCCCGTGAAGGGGCAGGACGTGCGCGAGGAGCGCAAAGGACCCCGCGTCGGCGCGCCCGAGGCGGCGGTGCAGGGCTTCCTGAAGGGGGCGGGGCTCGCCTCGCTCGACCAGGCGAAGATCGAAAGCGACCCGAAGAAGGGCGAGTTCTACATCGCCGTCATCGAGAAGCCCGGCCGCACCACGCCGGACGTACTGGCCGAGATCCTGCCGCAGATCGTCAAGAGCTTCCCCTGGCCGAAATCCATGCGCTGGGGCGCGGCCTCGAAGGATCCGGGCAGCTTGCGCTGGGTGCGCCCGCTGCAATCCATCGTCTGCACCTTCGGGCCCGAGACCGAGGATCCGGAGGTGGTGCGCTTCGAGGTGGACGGCATCGCGTCCGGCGACGTCACCCACGGCCACCGCTTCCTGGCGCCGAGCGCATTCCGCGTGAAGCGCTTTGACGACTACGCGCCGGCGCTGGAGCGCGCGAAGGTTGTGCTCGAAGCCGACCGCCGCAAGGACATCATTCTCCACGACGCCCGCGATCTCGCCTTCGCGCAGGGGCTCGAACTCGTCGAGGACGAGGGCCTGCTGGAGGAGGTCGCCGGCCTCGTGGAATGGCCGGTGGTGCTCATGGGCTCGTTCGACGAAGCCTTCCTGGACATTCCGCCGGAGGTGATCCGCACCACGATCCGCGCGAACCAGAAATGCTTCGTGCTGCGCGATCCCAAGACCGGCAATCTCGCGAACCGATTCCTGCTCACGTCGAACCTTGCGGCGACCGACGGCGGCAGGACCATCGTGGGCGGCAACGAGCGCGTCGTGCGCGCGCGCCTCTCGGACGCCAAGTTCTTCTGGGAGACCGACCAGAAGGTGAAGCTGGAGGACCGGCTCGAGAAGCTGAAGTCCATCGTCTTCCACGAAAAGCTTGGAACCCAGTACGAGCGCGTGGAACGCATCGCGGCTCTCGCAAAGGAGCTCGCGCTCATCGTCGGCGCCGACCCCGCGCTCGCGGAGCGCGCCGCGCGTCTCGCCAAGGCCGATCTCGTGACCGAGATGGTGGGAGAATTCCCGGAGCTTCAGGGCCTCATGGGCCGCTACTATGCAACTCTGCAGGGTGAGCACCCGTCCGTCGCGGCGGCCATCGAGGAGCACTACAAGCCGCTCGGCCCCTCCGACCGGGTGCCGACCGATCCGGTCTCGGTGGCCGTCGCGCTCGCCGACAAGATCGACACGCTGGTCGGCTTCTGGGCCATCGACGAGAAGCCGACCGGCTCGAAGGATCCCTATGCGCTGCGCCGTGCGGCGCTCGGCGTGATCAGGCTGGTGCTGGAGAACGATCTGCGTCTCCCGCTCATCCAGCTTCTTGCGAAGCCCTTCGCGCGCAATGCCAGCGATCTGCTGTTCGAGGAATTCCTGAAGGTGCGCGAACTGGTCGACGCGATCGACCACAGCGCGTACTCGTCCGTCATCAAGCACCCGACCGTGCCCGAGCTGACGGAGATCTTCCAGCGGCGCCAGCTCCAGAATGCCGAGACGCTCGCGCACATCATGTACACGCGCGGCCTCGATCTCCTCTCCTTCTTCGCGGACCGTCTGAAGGTCTATCTGCGCGACCAGGGCGCGCGGCACGACCTCATCGACGCGGTCTTCGCGCTGGAAGGCCAGGACGACCTTCTCATGGTGGTCCGCCGCGTCGAGGCGCTCGGCCGCTTCCTCGACACGGAGGACGGCGCGAATCTTCTCGCGGGCTACCGCCGTGCGGCGAATATTCTGCGAATCGAGGAAAAGAAGGATGGCCGCTCCTACGACGCGGCGCCGGATCTCGGCATCGTGAACGAGCAGGGGCAGATCGAGGAGAAGGCGCTCGTCGTCGCCCTCGACGGTGCGCGCCGCGAGGCCTCGGACGCGGTGGCGAACGAGGATTTCGAGGGCGCGATGCGCGCATTGTCGCGCCTGCGCCAGCCGGTCGACGCATTCTTTGACAAGGTGACGGTGAATGCGGAAGATTCCGCATTGCGCGAGAACCGCTTGCGGCTCCTCAACGCGTTGCGGGACGCCACCCGGTCGGTGGCGGATTTCTCCCGCATCGAGGGATAAGGGTGCTTTTCCGGCAAAGCTGTTGCAGGGAAGGCACAGCCATAACGGTTACTTCGCGTTAGGCAGGGGCAACTCCGTTACCCGTCCTTGGAAGAGCCGATGACCATTCGACGCCTTCTGCTCGGCGCAATTGCAATTGCGCCACTGGCAGCCTGTCAGACCGCCAACATCCAGCCCCAGGCCACGGCGGAAGCCGATCCTTATGCGGGCTGGTATGTCGGCATGATGCCCGACAAGCCGCACGACGTGCCGCTCGTCGACCGCAGCAAAATGGACGCGAAATACGCCCGTCAGACGGTGGCCTATAACGGCCCCGAGAAGCCGGGCTCCATCGTGGTCGATATCGACGAGCGTCTCCTCTACCTCGTCCAGTCCGACAACACGGCCGTTCGCTACGGCGTCGGCGTCGGCAAGCAGGGCTTCTCCTGGAAGGGCGTCGCCAGTGTCGGCCGCAAGGGCGTCTGGCCCGCCTGGTCGCCCACGAAGACGATGGTCGGCATCAAGCCCGACCTGCCGCGCTACGTGGAGGCAGGCCTCAACAACCCGCTCGGCGCCCGCGCCCTCTACCTGCACCAGAACGGCGCGGACACGCTGTTCCGCATCCACGGCACCAACGAGCCGTGGAGCATCGGCGAGCAGGTCTCCTCCGGCTGCGTGCGCATGCTGAACGAGGACATCGTCGACCTCTACGAGCGCGTTCCGGTCGGCGCGACCGTGTACGTGAAGCGCAACGGCCGCTACCGGGCCTGACGAAACGCCGCAGGATTGAAAGAGGCCGGGTGCAAGCCCGGCCTTTTCACTTTTGGCGCTCCCGGCGTTTGGATTGCCCCAAAATGGCGGAGTTCCTTGGTTTCTTAGACTAAGGGACCTTGGCCGTTCAGGTTGCGTTTTGGTTCGACATGCTTCAAGCCATCACCTGCGCTTCCGCAGGACGTAAAGCCAAAAGGGTCGAGCGATGACGCAGTGGGTCTATACCTTCGGGGATGGGAAGGCCGAGGGCGAGGCGGGGATGAAGAATCTCCTGGGCGGCAAGGGCGCCAATCTTGCCGAGATGTCCAATCTCGGACTGCCGGTTCCCCCGGGCTTCACCATCACGACCGAGGTCTGCACCTACTATTACGACCACGGCCGTGCCTATCCGCAGGAGCTGAAAGGCCAGGTCGAGAAGGCCCTGGAGTTCGTGGGCGGCCTCACGGCACGCACCTTCGGCGACGCCGCAAACCCGCTCCTCGTCTCCGTCCGCTCCGGCGCCCGCGCCTCCATGCCCGGCATGATGGACACGGTGCTCAATCTCGGCCTCAACGACGTCACCGTCGAGGCGGTGGCGAAGGACGCCAACGACGAGCGCTTCGCCTACGATTCCTACCGCCGCTTCATCACCATGTATTCCAACGTGGTTCTCGGCATCGACCACCACCATTTCGAGGAGGTCCTCGACGAGTTCAAGGACCGCAAGGGCTACAGCCTCGACACCGACCTGACCGCGCAGGACTGGAAGTCGCTCATTCCGCGCTACAAGGGCATCGTCGAGAAGGAGCTGGGAAAACCCTTCCCGCAGGACCCGCACGAGCAGCTCTGGGGCGCCATCGGGGCCGTGTTCGGCTCCTGGATGAACAACCGCGCCATCAAGTACCGCGAGCTGCATTCCATCCCGGCGAGCTGGGGCACGGCCGTGAACGTGCAGGCCATGGTGTTCGGCAACATGGGCGAGACCTCGGCCACCGGCGTCGCCTTCACGCGCAATCCCTCGACCGGCGAGAAGGAGCTCTACGGCGAGTTCCTCATCAACGCGCAGGGCGAGGACGTGGTGGCGGGCATCCGCACGCCGCAGGACATCACCGAGAAGGCGCGCATCGCGTCGGGCTCCGACAAGCCATCGATGGAAAAGGCGATGCCGGAAGCCTACGACGAGCTCGTGCGCATCTACGGCATCCTCGAGAAGCACTACCGTGACATGCAGGACATGGAATTCACGGTCGAGAAGGGCAAGCTCTGGATGCTCCAGACCCGCAACGGCAAGCGCACCGCCAAGGCGGCCCTGCGCATCGCCGTGGAGCTGGCGTCCGAGGGCCTGATCTCTCAAGAAGAGGCCGTCACCCGCGTCGAGCCGGCAGCCCTCGACCAGCTGCTCCACCCGACCATCGATCCGAAGGCCGACCGCAAGATCCTGGCCTCGGGCCTGCCGGCGTCTCCAGGCGCCGCGTCGGGCGAGATCGTGTTCAATTCGGACGATGCGGAAGCCGCCAAGAAGGCCGGTCACAAGGTCATTCTCGTGCGCATCGAGACCTCGCCGGAGGACATCCACGGCATGCATGCGGCCGAGGGCATTCTCACCACCCGCGGCGGCATGACCTCGCACGCGGCGGTGGTCGCACGCGGCATGGGCAAGCCCTGCGTGTCCGGCGCCGGCTCGATCCGCGTGGACTATGCGGCGCAGACTCTCACGGTCGCCGGGCAGACGCTCAAGAAGGGCGACGTCATCACCATCGACGGCTCGAACGGGCAGGTGCTGCTCGGCCAGGTGAAGATGCTGGAGCCGGAATTGTCGGGCGAGTTCGCGACCCTCATGGGCTGGGCCGACAAGGTGCGCCGCATGAAGGTGCGCGCCAATGCGGAGACACCGCTCGACGCGAAGACCGCGCGCAACTTCGGCGCGGAGGGCATCGGGCTGTGCCGCACCGAGCACATGTTCTTCGAGGGGGACCGCATCGTCGCGGTGCGCGAGATGATTCTCTCCGACGACGAGGCGGGGCGCCGTGCGGCGCTCGCCAAGCTGCTGCCGATGCAGCGCGCCGACTTCGCCGAGCTGTTCACGATCATGAGCGGGCTTCCCGTCACGATCCGACTGCTCGATCCGCCCCTGCACGAGTTCCTGCCGCACTCGGAGGAGGAGATGCAGGAGGTGGCGAAGGCCATGAACGCCTCCGTCGACAAGCTGAAGCACCGGGCGCGCGAGCTGCACGAGTTCAACCCGATGCTCGGCTTCCGCGGCTGCCGCCTTGCGGTCGCCTATCCGGAGATCGCCGAGATGCAGGCCCGCGCCATCTTCGAGGCGGCGGTCGAAGCCGGACGCACCACGGGCAAGCCCGTCGTGCCGGAGGTGATGGTGCCGCTCGTCATGACGAAGGCGGAGCTCGACCTCGTGAAGGCGCGCATCGTCGCGATGGCGGAGGCGGTCCAGAAGGAGAGCGGCGTCAAGGTCGAGTACCAGGTCGGCACGATGATCGAGCTGCCGCGCGCGGCCCTGCGTGCAGCCGAGATCGCCGAATCGGCGGAGTTCTTCTCCTTCGGCACCAACGACCTGACGCAGACGGCGCTCGGCATCTCCCGCGACGACGCGGCCTCGTTCCTCGGCTCCTACACGAGCAAGGGCATTCTGGCCGCGGATCCGTTCGTCACCATCGACCAGGAGGGCGTGGGCGAGCTGATCAGGATCGCGGCGGAGCGCGGCAGGAAGACCCGCAATGGCATCAAGCTCGGCATCTGTGGCGAGCATGGCGGCGATCCGGCCTCAATCCATTTCTGCGAGGAGACCGGGCTCGACTACGTGTCGTGCTCTCCCTACCGCGTGCCGATCGCGCGCCTTGCGGCCGCGCAGGCGGCGCTCGGCGGCAAGGCTGCGAGCCAGGCGTAGGATCGCGTCTTGTCCCACGTCAGGCTGCTCTACATCGCCGCGATGATCGTCACCGGCGTCGTGATCGGATGGGTCGCGGCGCAGAATCCCTCATGGCAGCACGCGGCGATCACGCCAGCCGCGTGGCCGCTCGCGGTGTCGCTGGTGCTCGACGTCGCGATCGGGCAGGCGGCGGCGCACGGCAAGGCGCAGCCGCTCACCATGACGGACCGCTTCGTCGGCGTGCTCGGCGCGGGCCTCATCGTCACGGCCTTCCTCGCCTACCAGGGCTGACGGAACGCAAAAAGGGAAAGCACGATGCTGAAGGGATCATGCCATTGCGGCGCCGTGGCCTACGAGGTCGAGAGCGATCTCGACCAAGTCATCGAATGCAACTGCTCCCACTGCCGGCGCAAGGGATATCTCCTGACCTTCGTGCCGCGCGGCGCGCTCACCATCCTGCGCGGCGAGGACAACCTCGCCACGTACACCTTCAACACCCACACGATCCAGCACCGCTTCTGCTCCACCTGCGGCTGCGCACCTTTCGGCGAGGGCAAGAAGCCGACCGGCGAGGCGACCGCGGCGATCAACGTGCGCTGCCTGGAGGAGGTGGAGCTCTCCGACCTCACCATCGTCCCGGTGGACGGGCGGAACTTCTGAGAAGCATTCCAAAAACGCCGATGGCCGGCGCGAGGCCGGCCATGACGAGTGCGGGGTTCGTGTCGCTCAGGCGGTAGCGGTCGAAGCCGAGCGCCGCAGGCCCACATACTGGAACTCCGCATACATCAGCACCGCAAGCGCCTGGGCGATCACGAAGGCATAGCCTGCGCGGGTCGGCTCGACCCAGCCGCTTGCGAGCAGCAGGAAGCTGTCGGCAGCCCAGATCGCGTTGCCGATCACGACCGCCCAGGCGACGGGACGCTGGATCTGCTCGCGCAGGCCAAGCCAACCGATGAAGGCGGCGTAGGGCAGGAGCACGATGCCGGCGACGCGCAGGAGCATCTCCGGCAGACCGAGCGTGCTGCTCATGGGACCGGCCGCAAGCGTCATCAGCAGGCCGCACGCGGCGCTGGTGGCGGCGTCGGCCACGAGGGCCTGGCGGAGGAGCGGGGAGGGGATGATCGTCAGCATGGCAGGGTTTCCTCTTGGCTCGGTCGGGCCCGGTTGCGGACCTCGACCGTGATGAGAGGATGATTGTGCCTCGGCGGCCGGTCGATTACCTCGGAGGTCATGGAACATTGTCCTGCGCCGGGCTATCGTCCGGCCCATGATGAACACGCACCAGACCAAGCCCGTGGGCGACCACATTCGCGAATGGCGCATGCGCCGGCGCATGAGCCAGATGGACCTCGCCCTGGAGGCCGACATCTCGACCCGGCATCTCAGCTTCCTCGAGACCGGCCGCTCCCATCCCAGCCGCGAGATGCTCCTCCTCCTCGCGGACCAACTCGACATCCCACTGCGCGAGCGCAACATCATGCTGGTGTCGGCAGGCTTCGCGCCCGTCTATTCTCAGAAGTCCCTCGACGACCCGGCCCTGCAGAGCGCCCGCCAAGCGGTCGAGCTGGTGCTCAAGGGGCACGATCCCTATCCGGCGCTCGCCGTCGACCGGCACTGGTCCCTGATCGCCGCCAACGACGCGCTGTTTCCGCTGATCGGCGATGTCGATCCGGCGCTCCTGAAGCCGCCCGTGAACGTGCTGCGCCTGAGCATCCACCCGGCCGGGCTCGCCCGGCGCATCGTGAACTTCACCGAGTGGCGCAACCATCTCGTCGCGCGCCTGCGGCACCAGGTCGACGTTACCGGCGACGCGGTCCTCGCCGACCTCGCGGACGAGCTGCGGGCCTACCCGATCCCCGACGGAGCCGTGCGCGGCCCCGTTCCCGCTCATGATTATGGCGGGGTCGTGGTTCCCCTGAAGCTGGCGTCGGAGAGCGGCATTGTGACGCTCTTCAGCACCACCACCGTGTTCGGCACGCCCGTGGACGTGACCCTGTCGGAGCTTGCCATCGAGGCGTTCTTTCCGGCCGATCCGGAGACGGCGGAAGCCTTGCGCCGCCTCGCGGAGGCCCGACGGGCGGAAGCCTGAGCGAGCCGCTTTAACCCCCCATCAACCTTAAGGGCCGATAACCATACCGAGCCGGGGCATTCCTGAGGGATGCTCCATGGGCGGGTTCGGTAGGGTGTAGTCGCGTGCGTATTCAGAATCGTCGCTCCCGGGTCAGATGGATTTGCGCGACGACAGCGCCGTGGGCGCTGGCGGCAGGTCTTCTGGTCTCCTTCACGGCTTCGGCCAGCAACGACCCGCAGGCGGGCGTGAGCTTCGCGACACGCAGCGCGATCGCCTATCTCAACGACGGAGCGCTGATCCCGCCGGTCGCCGCGGCCGGCAAGCTGGATCTCGGTCGCGACGTCCTCAGAACGCTCCCCCGCTACGATCTTCCCGACGACTTCGCCAAAGGGTCTCCCCTGCGCGACGACAAGAAGGTGCAGGCCGGCGCCTACCCGGTCGTCGAGCGCGCCCAGAAGGGCGACCCGCTGGTCGAGCCCCGTTCGACCCTCTCCCGCCGCGCGGGCGAGATGCGCCCGATGCTGGGACAGGCCGGTGCGCGCCTCCTCTTCGGCCAGGACGAGCGTCTCCTGCCGCCGACGATCCTGATGGAGGGCAAGCTCGAAGGCCCCGAGGCGGAGCAGAGCTTCGAGCCGTGGGACGCGCCCGAATACACGACGACGCGTCGGTCGACCTCCGTCCAGGCGCCGGCGGCGGCCGCCGCTGGATCGACGGGCGCTGCCGCGAGCCCCACGACCCCGTCCGTTCGGCGCGCCATCGCCCTGTCCTCCACAACCCCGGCGCCCGTCGACGCGACGCCGATCGAGATCGCCGCCGCACCCGTTTCGCCGCGTCTGGACCGCAACGGCAGCTTCGGCAGCAGCATGATCCCGAAGGACGACGAGGATCGGCCGCGCTATGCCGATCTGATCGATCCCGACAACTTGAGCAAGGAGCAGCGCTGCCTCGCGGAAGCGGTCTATTTCGAGGCGCGCAGCGAGCCCGAGGAGGGGCAGGCCGCGGTCGCCCAGGTGGTCCTCAACCGCGTGAAAAGCGGCCTCTATCCGTCCTCCATCTGCGGCGTCGTCTACCAGAACCGCCACCGGCATCTCGCATGCCAGTTCACCTTCGCGTGCGAAGGCAAGGCGCTGCGGATCGGCGAATCCGATTCCTGGGATCGGGCGAAGCGCGTGGCGAGCGCGGTTCTCGAAGGCCGGACCTATCTGGCCGACGTGGGCGGAGCGACCCATTACCACGCCAACTACGTCCGCCCCTATTGGGCGCGCCGCCTGAAGAAGATGGATGTGATCGGCCGCCATATCTTCTACAAGCTGCGTCCGGGGCAGACCTGAGACCGAACATCACCTTGTGCGTTCACTCACGGAGCGGAAGATGCCCTCCGGATAGAACGGTTCAGGACTGAACCGTGACAGGAGGCGCAATGACGGTCAGAACTTCGGTACCCGGCTCGGGATACGGCAACGTCTATGTCGATTCCCTGATCTGGGGCGGCACTGCCTGGGACCCGTCGCAGCCGATCAGGGTCTATTTCGGCCGCGGCAGCGACTTCGAGGCGGCGTCGGCGGTTCACGAGCCGCACCACGAGTACCAGCCTCTGCGCAGCGGCGCTTCGGCGCGGGCATGGACCACGAAGGAAATGCAGGCCTTCACCTCGGCCCTGTCGGTCTTCTCGAAGGTCTGCGGCCTCGTCTTCGTCCAGGCCGACACGGTCCAGGAGGCCGACATCGTCTGGTGGAAGACCCGGCTGGAGGACGGCACGCTCGGCGCCCACGAGACACCCGCGAAAGGTCAGATCTGGGGCTATTTCGATCCGACGCAGGAAAGCTGGCGGCACCTCGCTCCGGGCGGCGACGGCTTCAACACCATCATCCACGAACTGGGCCACGGCCTGGGCCTCGCTCATCCACAGGATGGCGGCGAACAGGGCGACGCGACCCGGTTTCCAGGGGTCACGTCGTTCGATACGGGCAGCTACGGCCTCAATCAGGGCATCTGGACAGTGATGTCCTACAACACCGGCTGGGACAAGGCGCCGCAAGATATGTCCTATGGGGCGCAGAAGGGGCTCGGCGCCTTCGACATCGCGGCCCTGCAGGCGCTCTACGGGGCGAACAACGCGGCGGCGGGCGGCCACGACACCTACAACCTGCCGACCCGCAACGGATCGGGAACCGGATGGTCCTGCATCTGGGATGCGGATGGGATCGACACGATCAGCGGCGCGCGTTCCGCTGCGAGTGTGGTGATCGACCTCCGCGCCGCCAGCCTCATCCCCGGAAAGAACGCCGCGGGCTTCGTCTCGCACCAAATGGACGTCAGCGGCGGCTTCACCATCGCCAACGGCGTCGTGATCGAGAACGCCACCGGCGGCAAGGGAGCCGACAGGCTGGTCGGCAACGGCGCCGCAAACCGCCTGAAGGGCAACGCCGGTGCGGACACCCTGGTCGGGCTGGGCGGTGACGACGTTCTCAGAGGCAATGCCGGAAACGACGTGCTCACGGGCGGGGCAGGGCTCGACGCCTTCGTGTTCGACGTGGCACCGAACGCGCGAAGCAACCGGGACAGGATCAAGGACTTCAACGTCGCCGACGATGCGATCTGGCTCGACGACCGGATCTTCACGAAGCTGGGCGCCGGCAACAGCAGCGAGCCCGTCCCGCTGAAGAGTGCCTATTTCTCCCTCAAAGGTCACAAGGACGGAAACGACTACCTGGCCTACAGCAGCAAGACCGGCATTCTCAGCTATGATGCCGATGGATCGGGGGCGGCGCATTCCGCCGTGGAGATCGCGATCCTCAAGCCGAAGCTGAAGATGACGGCTCTCGACTTCTTCCTGGTCTGACCACTTCCCGGACGCGGCAGGATGCGCGTCCGGGCAAAGCCCGTCTCGCGGGCTGGATCATCGTGCGGCCCTACGGGCCGCGAGAACGACGCTCTCATTCAAAGAGAAAGCATCGGTTGGATCCCAAAAGTGCAAATCCGCTTTTGGGTCCGGTGCCTCAGTGCGCCATCAGGATAGGGATGTCGGATGTGCTGAGCATGTCCCGGGTCGCGCCTCCCGCGATCCACTCGCGAAGGCGGGAATGCCCGTACGCGCCCATGACGATCATGTCGGCGGAGAGGCGGCGGGCCTGTTCGAGGATGACGTCGCTGATTGCGCGGCCTTCGCTGGCGACGACCTGAACCTCTACGGACGTGCCGATCCGGTCGAGATGGCGAGCGATGTCGGCCCCGGGCGCGCCGGGCCCGTTGCCATTCGAGGAAGCGGGATCGACCATCAGCACGACCGTGCGGGCGGCCTTCTCGATGAAGGGCGCGGCCTCGGCAACGGCACGCGCGGCCTCGCGCGTGTCCTGCCAGCAGACGAGGACGCGACGGATGGTGTCGCTCGGGCGGCGGCCGGGCGGGACCACGTAGACGCCGCGCCCGCTTTCGAACAGGATGGCGCCGAACAGATCGCTCCAGGCTCCGTCGCTGCCGTCGTCGATGGGGCGACTCGCCACGAAGATATCGGACCACCGGGCCTCCGAGGCCACGAGCTTCAGCAATTGTCCCGGCATTCCTTCCAGGCGGCGGATCTCGCTCGGCACGGAGAGGCGGGAGAAGCGCTCGGCCAGACGTTGCTGCGACAGGTCTCCCTGGCGGCGCGCGTCATCCTGGAGCTGCACCATGATTCCGGCGGCGGACGCACCCCCGTCCATGGGCGTGATCGCTGCGAGGTCCGGCAGGGGATTGGTGAACAGGCCCGTCAAATGGGCCTGCGAGGCAGCCGCGATGGCTTCGGCGTGAAGCAGGCGCTCCTCGTCCGCGGAAGTGCCGTCCAGATGGACAGTGACGTCTTTAATCACGGTGATCCCCAGCTTGATGCGCGGTCGCTCACGGGCCGCGAGCGAACAATAGCGGCAGGCTGCTTTCGAGCATTGAGCAATGTCAAATCCCGCCGTTGCGCCGGGTGCGTTCAGTACTCGATCGCCGCGAAGAAGATGGCGAAGAGGCCGTCGACGACGATGACCATGAAGATCGCCTTCACCACCGAGGACGTCACGTGGCGGCCGAGGGACTCGGCGGAGCCCTGCACCGCGAAGCCCTCGATCGTCGCGATGAGCCCGATGAT
The DNA here is from genome assembly GCA_023426505.1 of Pseudomonadota bacterium. Taxonomy (GTDB): domain Bacteria; phylum Pseudomonadota; class Alphaproteobacteria; order Rhizobiales; family Beijerinckiaceae; genus Microvirga. Next base: position 724 of record JAFAAP010000269.1, on the reverse strand, counting down.
CAGGGCCATGAAGGGAGCCTTGATCAGACCGACCATGAAGGTGTTGAGGGCGATCGCGTCCTTCAGGCGCGCCATGAAGACCTGCGGGCTCATCCCGTCGTAGAGCCATGCGACGAGACCGCCGCCGGCAAGGGCCGCGATGTCCGACAGGAAGGTCAGCATCGGCAGCGCAACGATCAAGGCGACCAGGCGCGGGATGATCAGGACCTCCATCGGATCAAGACCCATCACCCGGATCGCGTCGATCTCCTCGCGCATCTTCATGGATCCGAGTTCCGCCGTGATGGCGGAGCTGGAGCGACCGGCGATCATGATCGCCGTCAGAAGCGCGCCCAGTTCGCGGAGCGTCAGGATTCCGACGAGATCGACCACGAAGGCGCTCGATCCGAAGCGGCGAAGCTGAAAGATGCCCTGCTGCGCGATGATGCCGCCCACCAGGAACGAGATCAGCGCGATGATCGGCACGCCCCGCAGGGCGATCCGGTCGAGCTGGTAGACGAGGGACGTTCCACGGAACAGCGAAGGCCTGAGCAGGACGCGCCCGAGCGCCGTCATGAATTCCCCCAGGAAGCCGAGCCCGGTCACGAGATCCTTCGAGGTGTCGGACACATGATGCCCGAGGGAAACGAGCGCATCGGCCGGCCTCGCATGAGGCCCGGCATGCGGAGGCGGGACATCGTAGTGATCGATCTCGTCCAGCAGGATGCGATGCTCGTCGCTGGCC
>JAFAAP010000249.1 GCA_023426505.1 Pseudomonadota bacterium | reverse complement strand
GCCCCGGCCAGCACGGCCAGCGCCGCAAGGGCAAGCTCTCCGACTTCGGCACGCAGCTGCGCGCCAAGCAGAAGCTCAAGGGCTACTACGCCAACATCACCGAGAAGCAGTTCCGCCGCTACTACGCCGAGGCGATCCGCCTCAAGGGCGACTCGGGCGAGAACCTTGTCGGCCTCCTCGAGCGCCGTCTCGACGCCGTCGTGTACCGGGCCAAGTTCGTGTCGACTCCGTTCGCCGCGCGCCAGTTCGTCAACCACGGCCACGTCAAGGTCAACGGCCGCCGCGTCAACATCCCGAGCTACCTCGTGAAGCCGGGCGACGTGATCGAGGTCAAGGAGAAGTCGAAGCAGCTCGAGGTCGTCGTCGTGGCGTCCCAGCTCGCCGAGCGCGACGTTCCGGACTACATCGAGGTCGATCATTCCAAGATGACCGCCCGCATGACCCGCGTGCCGACCCTCACCGAGGTGCCGTACCCGGTTCAGATGGAGCCGAACCTCGTGATCGAGTTCTATTCGCGCTAATCCGCGACATCGGATCCGACACAAGAAAGGCCGCCCCGAAGGGCGGCCTTTTTCGTTGTCTGCTGCAAACGCCTTATTGCGGGTTCTGCGGCTGGGCCGGCTGACCGCCCTGCGGCTGCATCATGCCCCGGCCGCTGCCCATCATCCGGTCGCCGTGGTGCATCATGCCCATGCGATTATGGTCCCGGCCGTGGAACCTGTCGCCGCGGCGCTCGCCGCGCCAGCCCATGCCGCCGACCGCCTGCTGCAGCAGGCGAGGCGCGATCCGCTTCTGATCCTCATTGAACGAGTCCCAGAGAGGACGCATGGCGGTGGCGAGGGCGCTCGTCCGCTGCGCGTTCTCCGTAGCGAAGGTGCTGCGGCGCTCGAGCCGCTGCATGAAGTCGAGTTGCTGATTCTGGTCGCGATTGTTGCGGAACTGCTCCATGCGGGTGAAGCGTTCGTTGGCATTGTTGCGGATGGCGGCCTCCACCGGCTGCCAGAGCCGCTCCTGATCGGCCGTGAGCCTCAGGCCGGCCTTGATGCCGGCGATCCGGGCGTCGACGAACCGGTTGAAATCGTCCTGGGACATGCGGGGACGCTCGGGCCGTGCCTGGCGTTCCTGACCGGCTCCCGGCCCGCCCGGACCCGCGCCCTGCGCTACGGCGTAGGTGCCGGAGGCAGCGATCAGGGCCGCGGCGGCGAGGGTGACGATCGTCTTCATCTGGTAGTCCTCCGTGAGGTTGATCCTCAGGAGATTGGTCCCATCGCGCTGTCATCCAAGTGACCGCCGCATGAACTTTTCGTCATGTTGCGGCGGTCCGGAAGCCAATCCCCGGCCTCACAGCCGCTTCAGGAACCCGGCGAAGCGCATCAGGCCCTCGGGCCAGGGACCGTGGCCGCTCTCGGTGTTGATGTGGCCGGCATCGCCCGCATCCACGATGGCCGCGCCCCAGGAATAGGCCACGTCCTCCGCCTTGGCGTAGTCGCAGTGCGGGTCCGTGCGGCTCGCCACCAGCACGGACGGGAAGGGCAGGGGATCGCGCGGGATCGGCGCGAAGGCGCGGTCGATCGCCGGCACGAAGTCGGGCCGCTCCACGTCCGGCAGGCCGACCAGGAAGGCGCCCTGGACCTTGCCCGGGGCGAGCAGCGGCGCCGCATGGGCGATCGCCACGACGCCGAGGCTGTGGCCGACGAGCACGACCGGCAGGCGGGCCTGAGCCACATCCTGCACGATGCGCTCGATCCAGGCGTCCTTGGTGGGCTCGTCCCAGCTTTCCTGCTCGATCCGGCGCGCGGTGGAGAGCTGCCGCTCCCAGCGGCTCTGCCAGTGGTCGGCGCCGGAATTCTCGTGGCCGGGGACGATGAGGATGTCGCAATCGGAAGTCTTCATGATCCGGAGGTAGATGTCCGGCCCGTCCGGTTCAAGCGCTCTTCCTCATTTGATCCTCCTCGGCCATCCGCAGGGCCGCCTCCCGCTCGGCGATGTAGTCGCGGGTCAGGGGGACCACGTCGTTGCGGCGCGCGAGCTGGATTTGGAACACCACCGCGTCCTGGAACCGGAAGGCGGATTCCGACATGGCGAGATAGCATTCCCACATCCGGCAGAAGCGCTCATCGTAGAGCTTCAGCACCTCTTCCCGATGGGCCGTGAAGCGCTCGCGCCACGCCTTCAGGGTGAAGGCATAGTGGAGGCGCAGCACCTCGATGTCGGTCACCACGAGGCCCGCCCGCTCCACCGAGGGCATGATCTCGGACAGGATCGGCAGGTGCCCGCCCGGGAAGATGTACTTGGCGATCCACGGATTGGTCGGGTAGGGCGTTCCCGTCCGGCCGATCGTGTGGAGGAGCATGACGCCGTCCTCTTTGAGGAGATGGCGGCAGGTGCGGAAATACTCGTCGTAGGACGGCGGCCCCACATGCTCGAACATGCCGACCGACACGATGCGGTCGAAGCTGCCCTTGGTGGCGCGGTAATCCTCAAGCTCAAAATTGACCCGGCCCAGGAGGCCGGCGGCGCCCGCCCGCTTGCGGGAGACATCGAGCTGCTCCTCGGACAGGGTCACGCCCTTCACGGCGCCCGCCCTGGCGACCTGTGCCAGGTAGAGGCCCATGCCGCCCCAGCCCGAGCCGATATCGAGCACGCTCTGGCCGGGCTCGACCAGGAGCTTCGCGGCGATGTGGCGCTTCTTGGCGAGCTGCGCCTCCTCGAGCGAGGCGTCGGGGTGATCGAAATAGGCGCAGGAATACTGGCGGTCCGCGTCGAGGAAGAGGGCATAGAGCCGCCCGTCCAGGTCGTAGTGGTGGGCGACGTTGCGCTTCGATTTCGCGGCGTCGTTCTCGCTGCGGCGCTTCATCCAGGCGCGGATCTTCCGCAGCCGGTGGAAGGGCAGTTCGTCGAGCTCCCCGTGGGTGTCCTGGAGCAGGACCTGGAGCAGGTCGTAGATCGTGCCCTGCTCGATGACGAGCCGGCCGTCCATGAACAGCTCGCCAAGCCTCAGTTCGGGATGAAGGCAGAGCGCCATCTGGGCGGATGCGTCCGTGAAGCGGATCGCGACCCGCGGCTCGGCGCCGGTGCCGAAGGTCATGCGGTGGCCCGCGGCGGTCGTCATTTCGAGAGTGGCGTGCTTCACCGCGCGGGTGAAGGCGGTGGCGAGAAGTTTCTCCGACAGCATGGTCAACCCCCGTGCCGTTGATCTCCTGACCGGGGATTGTCGTGCACTGGGAGAATATTTCCACCCTGCTAAGCCGAATGAGCATTGATCTCAGTGCAGGGCAGGGGTGTTTTCCCCTGCAATTCTCAGGATGACCGGCTCCGGGCGCAGGACAAGGGCTGCTCAAAGCAAAAATGGCCGGCATCGCGCCGGCCATTCATCATAACATCCGACTTCGATCAGGTGGAGCTCAGCTCGCGCCGAACACCCGGTCGAAGATCGTGTCCACGTGCTTGAGGTGGTAACCGAGGTCGAAGCAAGCCTCGATCTCGGCGGGCGACAGGTATCCCGTCACGTCCTTATCGGCCTTCAGCAGGGTCAGGAAGTCGCCTTCGCCGCGCCAGACCGGCATGGCGTTGCGCTGCACGAGCCGGTAGGCATCCTCGCGGGAGGCGTCCTTCTGGGTGAGCGCCAGCAGCACGCGCTGCGAATGGACGAGGCCGCCGAGCCGGTCCAGGTTCTTCTGCATGTTCTCCGGATAGACCACGAGCTTGTCGACCACGCTGGTCAGGCGCGCCAGGGCGAAGTCCAGGGTCACGGTGGCGTCGGGGCCGATCATGCGCTCGACGGAGGAGTGGGAGATGTCCCGCTCGTGCCAGAGCGCCACGTTCTCCATCGCCGGGATCGCGTAGGCGCGCACCATGCGGGCGAGGCCCGTCAGGTTCTCGGTCAGGACCGGGTTGCGCTTGTGCGGCATGGCCGACGAGCCCTTCTGGCCTTCTGAGAAATACTCCTCGGCCTCCAGCACCTCGCTGCGCTGCAGGTGGCGGATCTCCACCGCCAGGCGTTCGATGGAGGAGGCGATGACGCCCAGCGTCGCGAAGTACATGGCATGGCGGTCGCGCGGAATGACCTGCGTCGAGACCGGTTCGACCTGGAGGCCCATCTGCTCGGCCACGTATTCCTCGACCCTCGGGTCGATGTTGGCGAAGGTGCCGACCGCGCCCGAGATGGCGCAGGTCGCGACCTCGCGCTGGGCCTCGATGAGGCGGAGCTTGCAGCGTTCGAATTCCGCATAGGCCTGCGCGAGCTTGAGGCCGAAGGTGGTGGGCTCCGCGTGGATGCCGTGCGAGCGGCCGATGGTCGGCGTCATCTTGTGCTCGAAGGCGCGGCGCTTGATGGCGGCGAGCAGCGCATCCATGTCGCGCAGGAGCAGGTCGGTGGCGCGCACGAGCTGCACGTTGAAGGTGGTGTCGAGCACGTCCGACGAGGTCATCCCCTGGTGCACGAAGCGGGCCTCGGGACCGACGATCTCGGCGAGATGGGTCAGGAACGCGATGACGTCGTGCTTGACCTCGCGCTCGATGGAATCGATGCGCTCCACGTCGAAGGTGGCCTTGGAGCCCTTCTCCCAGACGATCTCGGCCGCCTCCTTGGGGACGACGCCGAGATTGGCCAGCGCCGTCGTGGCATGGGCCTCGATCTCGAACCAGATCCGGAACTTGGTCTCGGGCGACCAGATGGCGACCATTTCAGGGCGGCTGTAACGGGGGATCACGTCTGTCTCTCCTACGGGCGGGGCGCGGCGCTGGCCTGCTTGGACGGTTGTCGTGATCGCTATTGGATGAGGGGGGCGAAAACAAGCCTCGCGCGCATCGAATGCCGCGATCTCGTCCGGGAGCTTCGCTGATGCCGGCCTTTGGCCTAGTGGGCGAGGGCCGTGCCGTTCAGAAGCCGCCGGAGCTCGCCGATCAGGCGCGCCGGCGCGACAGGCTTCGAGAGCGCCACCAGGTCGGGATGCCGCTCGCGCACGCCCGCAGGCAGCGAGCCGCCCGTGTAGACGAGGGTGGGGACGCCGCGGGCGCTCAAAGATTCCAGCACCGGCGTGATCTGTCCGTCGGCCAGGTTCACGTCGAGGAGCGCCGCGTCCACGGGCGTTCCCTCCTTCAGGAGCCTCCGCGCTTCGTTGAGGCTCGAGACCGGGCCGACCGGCACCCCTTCAGCCTCGATCAGGAGCTGCCGGATCTCCTCGGCGGTCAGAGCTTCATCTTCGACGACGAGCACGCGAGAGCCGCTCAACATGGGACACCTTCCGATGGAAAGAGACAGGGCAACGGGCGGCTCCATGCCTTGTTCCGCACGCCGTCCATACGTGTCCGGCGAGCCCTTTGCCCGAACCTGGGGACGCTGCCGCCGTTGACAGGACTAATGTCGGAACCCCCGTTCGCGAAAGCCGGAACAATGGCCCGAGACAGCCTCGACCATGGAACATTCCCGACCTCGGCCGGCATCCTGCTGGGGCTTGGCCTCGGCGGCTTCTTCGACGGGATCATCCTGCACCAGGTGCTGCAATGGCACCACATGCTCACCAGCGCCGGCTATCCGCCCGACAGCGTCGAGAACCTTGAGATCAACGTGTTCTGGGACGGGGTCTTCCACATGAGCACCTACGTGTTCACGGCCCTCGGCCTGTTCGTGCTCTGGCGGCACTCGCGGCGCGCCCATCTGCGCTGGCCGGCGAAGATCCTGCTTGCCACAATCCTGATGGGGTTCGGGCTGTTCAATCTGGTCGAGGGCCTAATCGACCACCAGATCCTCGGGATCCACCACGTGAACGAAACCGTCCCCCGCGAGCAGTGGATCTACTGGGACATCGGGTTCCTGGTCTGGGGAGCCGTGATGCTGGCCGGCGGCTGGGCCCTGCTGCGGCGGGAGCGCCGCCGGGAGACCGCGCGGGTGCACGACCTTGCGGAAGGGATCGGGGCTTAGCGGGCCTTGGCGGCCGCCTCGCGGATCGCCGCCATGTTCGGGCCGTAGGCCGAGGGGCCGCCCTTGAAGGTGGCGGAGCCCGCCACCAGCACGTTCGCGCCGGCCTCGGCCACGAGGGGGGCCGTCTCCGGCGTCACGCCGCCGTCGATCTCGATGTCGATGTCACGGTCGCCCACCATCGCCTTGATGCGCCGCAGCTTGTCGCAGACGGCCGGGATGAAGGCCTGGCCGCCGAAGCCGGGATTGACCGTCATCAGCAGGATCAGGTCGACCTCGTCGATCACGGGCTCGATGGTGCCCTCGTGCGTGCCGGGATTGAGCACGATGCCGGCCTTCTTCCCCAACTTGCGGATGGTCTGGAGCGACCGGTGCACGTGCGGCCCCGCCTCCGCATGAATGCTGATCACGTCGGCGCCGGCCTTGGCGAAGGCCTCCAGGTACGGATCGACCGGTGCGATCATCAGGTGGACGTCGAAGGGCTTCGACGAATGCGGGCGCAGCGCCTTCACCACGTCGGGCCCGATGGTGATGTTGGGCACGAAATGCCCGTCCATCACGTCGATGTGGATCCAGTCGGCGCCGGCCTGGTCGACCGCGCGGATCTCCTCGCCGAGCTTGGCGAAATCGGCGGACAGGATGGAGGGGGCAATGAGCAGGGGG
>JAFAAP010000211.1 GCA_023426505.1 Pseudomonadota bacterium | reverse complement strand
GAAGGCGAGGCTCTGGCCACCCTCGTGGTCAACAAGCTGCGTGGCGGCCTGAAGATCGCCGCCGTCAAGGCTCCGGGCTTCGGTGATCGCCGCAAGGCCATGCTCGAGGACATCGCGGTCCTGACCGCCGGTCAGACGATCTCCGAGGACCTCGGCATCAAGCTCGAGAATGTCACACTCGACATGCTGGGCCGCGCCAAGCGCGTCCGCATCGAGAAGGAGAATACCACGATCATCGATGGGGCGGGTGCAACCGACGCGATTGAAGCCCGGGTTCAGCAGATCAAGGCGCAGATCGAGGAGACCACCTCGGACTACGACCGTGAGAAGCTCCAGGAGCGTCTCGCCAAGCTGGCTGGCGGCGTGGCCGTCATCCGCGTCGGCGGCGCGACCGAGGTCGAGGTCAAGGAGAAGAAGGACCGCGTCGACGACGCCATGCACGCCACCAAGGCGGCGGTCGAGGAGGGCATCCTGCCCGGCGGCGGCGTCGCGCTCCTGCGCGCCCTCAAGGCCCTCGACGGGGTGAGCCCCGAGAATGCCGACCAGAAGGTGGGCGTCGAGATCGTGCGCCGCGCGATCCAGACCCCGGCCCGGCAGATCGCCGTGAACGCGGGCGCCGACGGCTCCATCGTGGTCGGCAAGGTGCTGGAGCAGACCGACTACGCCACCGGCTGGAACGCCCAGACCGGCGAGTACGGCGACCTCTACAAGCTCGGCATCATCGACCCGGCGAAGGTCGTGCGCGCGGCGCTTCAGGACGCCGCATCGGTGGCCGGCCTCCTCGTCACCACCGAGGCCCTGATTGCCGAGAAGCCCAAGAAGGAAGTGGCTCCGGCGATGCCCGGCGGCGGCATGGGCGGTATGGACTTCTGAGAAGTCCGATCACGTGAAAACCTACACGGCGTCGCGCTCGCGCGGCGCCGTTCTTTTTGGGCCGTAGAAGATCACCCAGGTCTTGAAGTCGTCCGAGAACGTCTCGAACCGGTGCGGCACGTGGGCCGGGACGTAGAGAAGGTCGCCAGGGCCGAAGGGTACGATCTCGTCGCCGCGGCTGAAGGTGCCGTGGCCGGATGCGACGATGTAGAGCTCGTCGCGCTCGTGCGGGGTCTGATTGTCCCGCCCGACCGGCGCGTAGAGCTCGACGCTGATGTCGTCGCCGCGGTCGAACACGATGTTGAACGGGTGCTGCGCCGTGAGCGGCGCGGCCGCCTGGGCAAGCGTGACCTGGATGTCGCTTGCGCGGGATTGCTCGTCGGATGCCATCAGGACCTCCATGCTGCCGTCGTCATGCCGCCGCGCTTCGTCCGCGCAGGGTGGGATCGAGCGCGTCGCGCAGGCCGTCGCCGAGTAGGTTGAGGCCGAGCACGGAGAGCGCGATGGCGATGCCGGGCGCGATGGCGAGGTGAGGGGCCTGCGACAGGTAGGTCTGCGCGTCGCTGAGCATGCGGCCCCAGCTCGGGTTCGGTGGACGCACGCCGAGACCGAGATAGCTCAAGCCCGCCTCCGTGAGGATCGCGAGCGCGAGCTGAATCGTCACCTGCACGATGAGGGCGCCGGCGATGTTCGGCATCACGTCTTCCCAGGTGATGCGCAGGGGGTGCTTGCCGAGGGCGCGGGCGGCCGCGATGTAGTCGAGAGTCCAGACCTGGAGCGCCACGCCTCGGGTGACGCGGGCGAAGACCGGGATGTTGAACACCGCGATCGCGAGGATCGCCGCGAGCGGGCCGGAGCCCACGAGCGCGCCGATCATGATTGCCGAGAGCACCGCCGGAAACGCGAAGACCACGTCCGAGACGCGCATCGCGATCTCGTCGGCGATGCCCTTCCAGGCGGCCGCCGCGCAGCCGATGGCGGTGCCGATCGCAGCGCCGAGCAGCACGGCGGGCCACGCGATGGCCAGCGAATTCCACGCGCCGACCATGAGGAGCGAAGTGACGTCGCGGCCGAAATGATCGGTGCCGAGAAGCCCGGCCTCCAGGGGCCCTTTGAGCCGCAGCGCGATGCGCACCCGCGTCGGCACCTCGGGCGTCCAGACGAGCGAGAGAAGGGCGGTCGCGATCAGGATCGCGGTGAGGATGCCGCCAACGATGAGGGCGGAATTCCAGCGCAGGCGCATCAGCCGTCTCATCCGCGGCTCCTCAGGCGCGGGTCGAGGATCGCGTAGCCGATGTCGACGAGGAAGTTCACCACGATCACCAGTCCGGAAAAGATCAGCACGATGTCCTTGATCACCACGAGATCGCGCTGGTTCAGCGCCTGATAGGCGAGGCGCCCGAGGCCCGGCAGGTTGAACACGTTTTCCACGAGGATCGCGCCGCCGAAGAAGAATGAGAGCTGGAGACCGAGGATCGTGGTCACGGGAATCAGCGCGTTCGGCACGACGTGACGGCGCAGGGTCGCGCTCCTGTCGACGCCCTTCGCCCGCGCGGTGCGCACGAAATCGGCGCCGATCACTTCGAGCGTCGCCGAGCGCGTGACCCGGGTCAGCACGGCGGCCTGCGGCAGGGCAAGCGCGACGGCCGGCAGCAACAGCGCCTGGAGTGCCGGCGCGACGCCGTTCTCCCAGCCGGGAAAGCCGCCGGCCGGGAACCAGCCGAGCCAGGTGGAGAAGAACAGGATGAAGATGAGTCCGATCCAGAAATTCGGCACCGCGACGCCGAGCTGGCTGAAGACCAGCACAGCCCGGTCCACCGCGCCGTCACGCCGGGCGGCGGCGGCGACGCCGAGGGGCAGGGCGAGCAGGGTGGAGATGAGGATCGCCATGAGGCTCAGGGGCAGCGTCACGGTCATGCGCTCGGCCACGAGCGTCGAGACCGGCATCTTGTAGGTGATCGAGGTGCCGAGGTCGCCGTGAAGGATGCCGCCGACCCAGTCGAGATAGCGGATGAGCGCCGGCTGACCGAGGCCGAGCTCCTGCCGCAGCGCCGCGAGCGTGTCCTCGCGCGCGGCGGTGCCGAGCATAATCGCCGCCGGGTCGCCGGGCAGCACCTCCAGGATCAGGAAGATCGCCAGCGACACGAAGAGCAGGGTCACTGCCAGCGAGACGAGGCGCGAGAGGACGAGACGCAGCATCAGATAAAGGGGCCTCTTTTCACTCCGTCGTACGGGAGCGGCAGGGGTGGTCTGTCAGGTCGGAGGCGAGACGTACGTGTCTCTTCAGCGTCATGGCCGGGCTTGTCCCGGCCATACACGTCTTGTACCGAAAAGGCGTGGATCCCCGGGACGAGCCCGAGGATGACGGCGGGAGACTGTGCCTCACTCCGTCCAGGACACTTCCGTCACGTCGTTGGCCGGAACGGGCGAGTTCTCCCACATTCCTTTCAGCTTGGCGTTCCACACGCCGAGCTTCGGCAGCTGGAACAGGAAGAGGGCGGGCACGTCCTCGGCAAGGATCTTCTGGGCCTCGGCGTATTTCGCGTAGCGCGCCTTCTCGTCCGTGGTCTTGGCGGCGTCGGCGATCAGCGCCTTGAACTTGTCGTTCTTGTAATTGAAGTAGTAGTTGTCGCGGGCGAAGATGTCGATGTCGAGGGGCTCGGTGTGGGCCACGATGGTGACGTCGTAGTCCTTGTTCTTGAAGACCTCCTCGATCCACTTCGCCGGGAACTCGGTCGGGATGATCTTCATGTCGACGCCCACCTCCGACAGCATGGCGGCGATCAGCTCCGCGGAACGGCTCGCATAGGCCATCTGCGGGCTCTTGATTGTGATCGACAGGCCGTTGCCGTAGCCCGCCTCCGCCAGCAGCGCCTTCGCCTTCGCGGTGTCGTAGGGGATGACGTTCGTCATGTCCACGAAGGCCGGGTTGTTGGGCGAGAAGAAGCTGCCGATCGGCTGGCCGAAGCCCGAGTAAGCGCCCTCGACCAGCGCCTTGCGATCGATGGCGTGCATGAGCGCGCGGCGCACGCGCGCGTCGTCGAAAGGCTTCTTGGCATTGTTCATGCCGGCGACGATCTCGCCCTCGGTGTTGCCGGCCACGGCGCTGAAGCGCTTGTCCTTCTGGAACTCGGTGAAGAGCTCCGGCGCTCCGAGGTTGGGGAACGCGTCCACGTCGCCGGCGCGTAAGGCCGCGACCTGGGCCTGGGCGTCGCTGATGAACCGGAACGTGACGCTGTCGAGCTTGATCTTGTCCTTCTGCCAGTAGTCGGGATTGCGGGTGAGCTCCACCCGGTCGCCGCGGGTCCAGGACTTGAACTTGAATGGGCCGGTGCCGACCGGATTGGCCTTGTTGTTCTCCGCCGTCTCGGGCGCGACGATCACCGCGTCGCCCCAGCCGAGATAATAGAGGAAGTTGCCCGAGGTCTCCTTCAGCTTGATCACCACCGTCTGCGGATCGGGCGTCTCGATGGAGTCGATGGGCGCGAAGATCTGCTTCTGGGCGTTGGTGGAGGTCGGCGCACGGGCGCGGTCGAAGGCGAACTTCACGTCGGCGGAATCGAAGGCCGTACCGTCGTGGAACTTCACACCATCCTGGAGCCGGAACGTGTAGGTGAGGCCGTCCGGCGAGATCTCCCAGCTCTTGGCGAGCAGCGGCTGCACCTTGCCGTTCCGGTCGATGCGGACGAGGCCTTCGTAGAGGTTGGCCCAAGTCACCTCGCGGATGGCGACCGGCGCCGCCACTGTCGGATCGAGGCCCGGGGGCTCGATCGGCATGCCGACCACGAGCGAGGTCTTGGCCGCATAGGCGGGAGCAAAGCTGACGGAGAGGAGGAGGGCGGCAGCCAGGAAGCGCTTCGACATGAATTCCATCCGGTACGTGCGGGTGACCCCGATCGGGCTCCAGCTTACGCACCCCGGCGCGGGATGGAAGATGCTAGTTGAGGCAATCCTGCGATTAAAGTCCTGGATGAACCTAAGTCTCCTCCCCACAAGGGGGAGGAGGGCTCGGTCGCGATCAGATACACCGACCGCCGTCGACCTCCAGCACGACGCCGGTGATCATGCTGGCCTCGTCCGAGGCGAGATAGAGCGCCGCGTTGGCGATGTCCTGCGGGGTCGAGAAGCGGCCGATAGGAATCGAGTTCACGAAAGCCTGGCGCCGCTCGGGGGTGTCCTCGCCCATGAAGGTCGCGAGCAGCGGCGTCTCGCCGGCCACCGGCGCGAGCGCGCAGACGCGGATCCGGTCGGGGGCGAGCTCGACGGCCATGGACTTCGTCATGGTGTGCACCGCGCCCTTGGTGCTGTTGTACCAGGTGAGGCCGGGGCGCGGACGCAGGCCGGCGGTCGAGCCGACGTTGATGAACACGCCGCCGCCTTGGCTGCGCATCTGCGGCACGGCGGCCCTGGCGAAGTGGTAGATCGACTTCACGTTCACGGCGAAGATGCGGTCGAACTCCTCTTCCTCGACCTCCAGCATCGACCGATTGCGGTGGGTGATGCCGGCATTGTTCACCACGATGTCGAGGCGGCCGAACGTGTCGAGCGTCTTGTTCACAGCTGCCTGAACGTCGGCGGCCTTCGACACGTCGCAGGCGAGGCCGAGGGCGGACGCGCCGATATTCGCGGCGGCGGATTCCGCCGCCTCCTGCTTGATGTCGACGATGACGACCTTGGCGCCCTCGCGGGCGAACGTCTCCGCGATGCCCAGACCAAAGCCCGAGCCGGCGCCGGTCACGAGCGCCACCTTGCCTTCGAGGCGTTTCATGCTGATTCCCTTGTGTTTGTCGCCGGGCTCTTACCCGTGCGCGATGACGATGGTGCGGGTCGTGGTGAACTCGACCAGCCCCTCGAATCCCTTCTCGCGGCCATGGCCCGAGCGCCCGAAGCCGCCGAAGGGCAGCTCGATGCCGCCGCCGGCGCCGTAGCAGTTCACGAAGACCTGACCGACGCGCATGGCGCGCCCGACGCGGGTCGAGCGCATGGCGTCGCGGGTCCAGACGCCTGCCGCGAGGCCGTAAGGCGTGCCGTTGGCGAGGCGGATCGCCTCGGCCTCGTCCTCGAAGGGAGTCGCGACCAGCACCGGGCCGAAGACCTCCTCCTGCGACAGTAGGCTCTCGTGAGCGACCGGCGCGAAGAAGGTCGGAGCCACGTAATAGCCGCCCTTCGGGGCATCGGCCGCGATACCGCCGGAAGCCGTGACGGTCAGGCCCTCCTGCGCGGCGCGGTCGAGATAGCCCTGCACGCGGCGCTGCTGCGCCTGATTGATCATCGGCCCGAGATCGGGCTCCGCGTCCGGACGCCCAGCCTTGAGGGTGCGGAAGCGCTCCGACACCGCATCCACCACGTCCTTGAAGATGCCGCGCTGAATCAGCAGGCGGCTGCCGGCCGAGCAGGTCTGGCCGCCGTTCTGGATGATGGCGTTGACGAGAACGGGAAGCGCCCGCTCCAGATCGGCGTCGTCGAATACGACCTGGGCCGACTTGCCGCCGAGCTCGAGGGTCACGCCGACATGGTTCTTCGCAGCCGCCGTTTGGACCGCCGTGCCGGTCTCCGGGCTCCCGGTGAAGGACAGGAAGTCGATGCCGGGATGACCCGCGAGCGCGGCGCCCGCCGTGCGGCCGAGGCCCGTGACAATGTTGAGCGCTCCGTCCGGGAAGCCGACCTCGCGGGCCAGCGCCGCGACGCGCAGGATCGTGAGAGAGGCGTCCTCGGCCGGCTTCACCACCGTGGCGTTGCCGGCGGCTAGCGCCGCGCCGACGGAGCGACCGAAAATCTGCATCGGGTAGTTCCAGGGCACGATGTGGCCCGTGACCCCGTGCGGCACGCGTTCGACGCCGATGAAATGGGTGTTGAGATAGGGAATGACCTCGCCATGCAGCTTGTCGGCGGCGCTGCCGTAGAACTCGAGATAGCGGGCGAGCGCAACCACGTCGGCCTTGGCCTGGCGCAGGGGCTTGCCGTTGTCACGGCTCTCCAGCTCGCCGAGTTCGTCCACACGGGCCTCTACGGCGGCCGCGAGCTTCATCAGAAGGCGTCCGCGCTCGGTGGCGGTCAGCTTGCCCCAGGCGCCCTCGAAGGCCGCGCGGGCCGTCTTGACGGCTGCGTCCACGTCGGCGGCGGTGCCGGAGGCGATGCGGGCGAAGAGCGAACCGTCGACCGGCGACAGCACGTCGAGCATCGCGCCGTCGGAGGCCGGGACGTTGCGTCCGCCGATGAGGTTCTGGTGCACCATGTCGGGCGACACGTTCAAGCTGACCTGGTCGTTCACGTCTCCGTCCTTCCTACGTTATTCTGTTCATTCCCGGCACTGCGGCCAGGAGCTGGCGTGTATAGGCGTGTTGCGGGGCAGCGAAAAGTTGTGCCGTTTCGGCCATTTCCACAATCCGTCCTTTTTGCATGACTGCCACCCGGTCGCAGATCTGCGCTGCAACCCTCAGGTCGTGGGTGATGAACAGGATCGCAAGGCCGAAATCGTCCTGGATCCGACGGATCAGCTTGAGGATTTCCGCCTGCACCGACACGTCGAGCGCCGAGACCGCCTCGTCGGCCACCAGCACGTCGGGCCGCATGGCGAGGGCGCGGGCGATACCGACGCGCTGGCGCTGGCCGCCGGAGAATTCGTGCGGATAGCGGTCGATCGCCTGAGCCGGCAGGCCGACCAGCTCAAGCAGCTCACGCGCCTGGTCGAGCGCCTTTCCGGGATCCTCGCCCTGCGTGAGCGGCCCTTCGGCGATGATCCGGCCGACCGTGCGGCGGGGGTTGAGGGACGCGAAGGGGTCCTGGAACACCATCTGGATCCGCCGCCTCTGCGGCCGGAGGTCCCGCTGAGACAGGGCGCTGAACGGCAGGTCGCTGATCTCGATCAGACCGCCGTCGGGCTCGATCAGGCGCAGAACGCAGCGCCCGACCGTCGACTTGCCGGAGCCGGATTCGCCCACGAGCCCAAGGGTCTCGCCGCGCCGGATGTCGAAGCTCACCGCATCGGCCGCCTGTACCTCGCGGCTCTTGCGGAAGAACCCGCGCCCGCCATAGGTCTTGGTCAGGTGGTCGACCTTGAGGGAGATCGGCTCGTCCCGGAGCGGCTTCGGCGACGGCGGAGTCAGGGACGGCACCGCGGCCAGCAGGCGTTGGGTATAGGGATGGCGCGGCCGCGACAGGACCTCGTCGGCCGGTCCCTGCTCCACGAGCTGGCCCTGCTGGAGCACCGCGACCCGGTCGGCGATCTCCGCCACCACGCCGAAATCGTGCGTGATGAAGAGCACGGCCGTGCCCTTCTTGCGGCGCAGGTTGTCGATGAGCTTGAGCACCTGCGCCTGCGTGGTCACGTCGAGCGCGGTGGTCGGCTCGTCCGCGATGAGGAGCTTCGGCTCGAGCGCCAGCGCCATGGCGATCATCACCCGCTGGCGCTGGCCTCCGGACAGTTCGTGCGGATAGGCGCGAGCGATCAGCTCCGGATGCGGAAGGTTCACCTCGGCGAGAAGCTCGATGGTGCGCTGGCGGCGTCCGGCCTGGCTCAGCATCCCATGGGCGCGGAACGTCTCGGCGATCTGGTCCTCGATGCGCATCACGGGGTTGAGCGACGTCATCGGCTCCTGGAACACCGTGCCGACGTCGCGCCCGCGCACGTCGCACCATTCCGCTTCGGTCAGCGACATGAGGTCGATGCCCGCAAGATCGATCGAGCCCGACAGGACCTCGACGCCTCCGGGCAGCAATCCGATCGTCGCCATCGCGGTCATGGACTTTCCCGATCCCGACTCGCCGACGACGCAGAGCGTCTCGCCGGGATTGATGGAGAGCGACACGTCCTTGATGGCATAGGGCCGGTCCGCGAGGCTCGGCAGCCCGAGGCAGAGATTCTCGATCGTCAGCACGGGGGAAGGCGTCGCCATCCATGTCTCCTGAAAACCGCCGGCTCGGCGCGGCGGCGAACATCCTGGCGATCCCGGCCCTTCCGTCAATCCGCCGCCGGCACTTCGTTTGGGAGGAAAAACCTGTCAAGCGCCTCGGGAGCCCGATCGAGTGAGGCCAAAGGCTAATACGGACCGCGTTGAGAATGGGGGTGCCATTCCCATATCCTACCCCTTGGCGCGAGGACCGGTGCAGATCATGCATGCTATCGTGACGAATCCGATCGAGGGGCACCTGTCGGACTGCCTGGAGGCGCAGCGCGGCGCCTGGCTCGAGGAGGGACCTCTTTCGGTCGAGCGGCGGGCGGAGGCGCTGGAAGGTCTGGCGGATGCGGTCCTGCGCCGGGCGGACGACTTCGCCGAGGCCGTGCGGCAGGATTTCGGCCATCGCTCCCTTCACGAAACCAAGCTCGCGGATCTCTACCCGGTCGTGGCCGGACTGCGCCATGCGCGGCGCCGGTTCCGGCGCTGGATGAAGCCCCGCCGCCGTCCCATCGACTGGATGTTCAAGCCTGCCACCGGGCGCGTCATGTATCAGCCGCTCGGGGTCGTGGGCATCGTCTCGCCCTGGAATTACCCCGTGCAGCTTGCGCTTGCGCCGCTCACCGGCGCGATCGCGGCGGGAAACCGCGTCATGCTCAAGCCGTCCGAGCTGACGCCCGCCACCTCCTCCCTTCTCGACAACGTGATCCGCGAGGTGTTCCGGCCCTACGAGGTCGCGGTCGTGCAGGGCGGTGCGGATGTGGGGCAGGCCTTCACCCGCCTCAAGTTCGACCACCTGCTCTTCACGGGTTCGACCGCCGTCGGCCGTCAGGTCATGCGTGCCGCATCCGACAATCTCGTGCCGGTCACGCTGGAGCTGGGCGGGAAATCCCCCGCGCTCGTCGCGCCCGATTATCCGCTGGAGAAGGCGGCGGAGCGCATCGCGGTCGGCAAGCTCTTCAACGCGGGCCAGACCTGCATCGCGCCGGACTACGTGCTCGTGCCGCGCGGGAGCGAACGACGCTTCTCGGAAGCCTACCGCGCGGTGGTGTCGCGCCTCTATCCGACGCTGCGCGACAATCCCGACTACACGGCCATCGTCAACGCGCGGCACTACGACCGGCTCGCGGGCCTGATTGCGGATGCGCGCCGGCGCGGCGCGTGCGTCGACGAGATCAACCCGGCCGGCGAGACGCTCGATCCGGCGGCCCGCAAGATGGCGCCCGTGGTTCTGACGGAGGTGCCGGACGACGGGCGCGTCATGCAGGAGGAGATCTTCGGGCCGGTCTTGCCGGTGGTGGCATACGAGCGCCTGGAGGAGGCGTGCCGCTCCATCAACGAGCGTCCGCGCCCGCTGGCCTTCTATCTGTTCAGCCACGATTCCGAGACGGTGGAATACAGCCTCGAGCGCGTGGTCGCCGGCGGTGCCGCGGTCAACGACACGCTCCTGCATTGCGTGCAGGAGGAGCTGCCCTTCGGCGGCGTCGGCGAGAGCGGCATGGGGGCCTATCACGGCGAGACGGGTTTTCGCACCTTCAGTCACGCCAAGGCGGTTTTCCACCAGGCTCGGTTCAACAGCGCAGGCATGACCAAGCCGCCCTACGGACGCCGCATGGAGCGCCTCCTCGCCTTCATGTTGCGGTGACGGGCACGGAGCGTTCCACCGGCAGCGGCACCGAGAGGTCGTAGGAGACGCCGGACGGCGCGAAGTTGATCACGATGTAGCCTGCCAGCTCGCCCTCGATGCTGCGGCGGATCAGGCGCGAGCCGAAGCCCTGCCGCTTCGGCTTCGCCACGGGCGGGCCGCCGCTTTCGCGCCAATGGAGACGAAGCTGCGGCCGCCGGTCCTGATTCTCGATCACCGTCCAGGTCAGCTCGAGCCGGCCCGACGGCGACGACAGGGCGCCGTACTTCGCGGCGTTCGTCACGAGCTCGTGCAGGACCAAGCCGAAATTGATCGCGTAGCGGGCCGGGAGATCGACGTTCGGCCCGTGGACGACGACCTGGTCGTCATGGCTCTTCCGGTAGGGGGCGAGCTCCTGCTTCACGAGTTCGTGCAGGTCTGCCTCGCGCCACGACTTTCGCGTCAGGAGGTCGTGGGTCTTCGACAGGGCCAGCAGGCGTCCCTCGAAGGCCTCCTTGAAGCTTGCGGGTCCGTCCGCGGAGCGCAGGGTCTGGGCCGCGATGGACTGCACGGTCGCGAGCGTGTTCTTCACCCGGTGATTCAGCTCGTCGAGGAGGAAGCGCTGCTGATCCTCGGCCCGCTTGCGCGCGGTGACGTCCTGAAAGATTCCGACGAAATAGACGGGCTTCCCGGCCGAGTTGAAGAACACCCGCCCCTTCGAGTTCATCCAGCGCGTCTCGCCGTCGGCGTGCCGGACCCGGTACTCGTCCTCGTACTCCCCGTCGCCCAGAACGGCGTCGCGCAGCTTGGCGAACACCTTTTCCACGTCGTCTGGATGAATGAGCCCGCGCCATTCCTCGACCGTGACGGTGGTCTTCTCCGGGGGGAGGCCGAGGAGCAGGGCGGCCTGGCTCGACCAGCCGCCCATGCCCTTGAGATGGTCGTACCACCAGGTTCCCATGTGGCCGGCCTCGAGGGCGAGCCGCGCCCGCTCCTCGCTGGCCTGGAGGGCCTTCTGGCGCTCGGCGACGTCGTCCATGAGGTCGTTGAACGCATACGCCAGGACTCCGAGCTCGCCCGGGCTGCCGGGAAGCTCGATGCGGACGAGGTAATTGCCGCGGCGCCATGCCCGGACCGCATCCGTCATGATCTCGAACGGCCGCGTGATGAAGGCGCGCCCCAGGAGCCAGGACACGGAGAGCGAGAGGACGAGGCCCGCCGCGATGAGCATGAAGCCGCGGGTCGCGGCCTTGTTGATCGTCTCGAACGCGGATTTCGACGACAGCCCGGCGCTGATGTAGAGCTCGGTCGGCTGCACGTTGAGCGGGATGTAGCCCAGGATGCGCTTCACGCCGTCTTGGCTCAGGGCCTCGAAGCTGCCGATCTTGGTGTCGTTCACGTATTTCATGAACGGTTCGGGGATCTTCGTGCCGATGAACCGCTCGGAGAGCGGCTCGCGCGCGATGATGGTGCCGGTGCGGTCCGCGATGGTGACAGAGCCGCCGACCGGAATGACCCGCTCCTTGAGCTTCTGATTGAGCCAGCGCAGGTCGAGGGCAGCCGCGATGACGCCCGTGATTCGCCCCTCGTCGTCGCGGATCGGCAATCCCATCGGCAGAACCGGGTGGGCCCCGATGCCTCCCTCGATGAATTCGGGCGTGTAGGTGCCGACCACGAAGCCTTCAGTGCGCAGGCCGTCGCGGTAGTAGGGGCGGTTATTGAACCGGTAGTCGCCTCCGGGCATCGGGCCCTGCACGCAGCGGACGCGTCCCTCCAGGTCGAGCGCCACGAAGGCCAGGAGGTAGGGAACCTTCTGCTGCAGGGAGGCGAGGTAGGAATTGCAGGCCGGCGTGATGAAGGACCGGATCGACGGCGCCTCGTCGACGGCGATCAGGAGGCTGTGGATCCCGTCGAAGATCCGTTCGAGCTCGGACCCGGCGACCCTCGCCTGGCGGATCACGAGGTCGTTCACCTCGGCCTCGCGGGCACGGCGCAGCGACACCTCGGTGTACGTCCACATCACGATCGCCGGCAGAACCGAGATCAGCGCCAGAAGAAGCAAACGCTTCGTCAGAGTCATGCAAGGGCCCAGCTTGTCCGTGACAGGGGATCACAAAGATTGCTGAGCGTCCACCCTGCGGCAGCAAGGCGATCTTGCTTCCTGCGCCCGGAGATGCCACGGAGACCGCGATGGCTGCACCTCCTCTTCTCCTCCTCCAGGACATCGCGCTCACCTTCGGCGGCACGCCGCTGATCGAGAGCGCCGAATTGTCGGTTTCTCCGGGCGAACGCGCCTGCCTCGTCGGCCGCAACGGCTCGGGCAAGTCAACGCTGCTCAAGATCGCGGCGGGCCTGATGGAAGCCGATCGCGGCAAGCGCTTCGTGCAGCCGGGCGCCACAATCCGCTACCTGGCCCAGGAGCCGGACCTGAGCGCCTACCCGAACACGCTCGCCTTCGTGGAGGCGGGCCTCGGCCCGGGCGACGATCTGTACCGGGCCCGCTACCTGCTGGAACAGCTCGGCCTTACCGGCGAGGAGACCCCTGGGCAGCTCTCCGGCGGCGAGGCTCGCCGGGCCGCACTGGCGCAGGTCCTGGCGCCGGCGCCCGACATCCTGCTGCTCGACGAGCCGACGAACCACCTGGACCTGCCGGCCATCGAATGGCTCGAAGGCGAGCTGAAGGGCCTGCGCTCCGCCATGGTGCTGATCAGCCACGACCGGCGCTTCCTGGAGAGCCTCTCCCAGGCGACCGTGTGGCTCGACCGGGGCATGACCCGCCGCATGGACCGGGGCTTCGCGCATTTCGAGGAATGGCGCGATGACGTGCTGGAGCAGGAGGAGGCGGAGCATCACAAGCTCGGGCGCAAGCTCGTGGCCGAGGCCGACTGGCTGCGCTACGGCGTGACTGCGCGGCGCAAGCGAAACGTTCGCCGCCTTGGCAACCTCCATGCCATGCGCCAGCAGTACCGAGACCGCAAGCGCTCTGTCGGCACCGTCAGCATGACCCTCGCCGAAGCCGACCAGTCCGGCACGCTGGTGGTCGAGGCGGAGCGGATCTCGAAGTCCTATGACGGCCGGCCCATCGTGGCTGACCTTTCCCTGCGCATTCTCCGCGGCGACCGCCTCGGCATCATCGGCCCGAACGGCGCCGGCAAGACGACCCTGATCAACCTCCTGACCGGCGTCCTGCCGCCGGACGAAGGCCGGGTGCGGCTCGGCGCCAACCTACAGATGGTGACCCTGGACCAGCGCCGCGCGAGCCTCGATTCCAATGCGACAGTGGCGGAGACGTTCACCGGCGGGCGCGGCGACACGGTGCAGATCGGCGGCCAGACCAAGCACGTGGTCGGCTACATGAAGGACTTCCTGTTCTCGCCCGAGCAGGCGCGCACCCCCGTGGGCGTGCTCTCCGGCGGCGAGCGCAACCGGCTGATGCTGGCCCGCGCCCTAGCCCAGCCATCGAACCTACTGGTGCTCGACGAGCCCACCAACGACCTCGACCTCGAAACCCTCGACCTGCTCCAGGAGATGATCACCGACTATTCCGGCACGGTCATCCTGGTCAGCCACGACCGCGACTTTCTCGACCGGACGGTAAGCTCAGTGCTCGTCTCGGAAGGCGAGGGTCGCTGGGTCGAGTACGCGGGCGGCTACACCGACATGGTGGCCCAGCGCGGCCAGGGAGTGCAGGCGCGGAGCGTCGAAAAGGAGGCCAAGCCCAGGGCCGAAAAGGCCGCTCCGGCCCAGTCCGCCCCGGCGACCAAGCGCAAGCTCAGCTTCAACGAGCAGCACGATCTGAAGACTCTGCCCAAGCGCATGGCGGAGCTGGAGGCCAAGATCGCCAAGGTGCAGGAGATCCTGGCCGACCCGGAACTCTATTCCCGCGACCCGGCGCGGTTCCAGAAGGCGATGGACGCGCTGACGCAGCTCCAGGCCGATCTTCACGCGTCCGAGGAGCGCTGGCTGGAGCTGGAGATGCTGCGCGAGGAGCTCGAAGCTTAGCGTTATACCATGCGGCGCTAAGCTGGCGTTAACCTGTTGGGCGACATCGTGACGTAAAGTCATGTCCGGAGATCTGGTCGATGTCGTCTCTCGTTCGTTTGCGATGGCCCTCGGTTCGCGTGCGCGTCGCCGCCCTGAGCGGCGTGATGGTGCTGGGGTTCGGCACCATCGGTGTGGTGTTCCAGGCACTGCGCGGGAATGGACCGCGACCCGCCTCGGCCATCTGGCCCAGGCCTTCACGGATCAGCACAAGGCCCTGGCGGCGCAGCTCGACGGCATGAAGTCGGCGCCGGGCTCGGGTCTGGTGACCGCTGAGCTGAACGATCTCGCCCAGCGGGCGGCGGAACTCGTCGCACAGGCGAAGGAGCTCGATTCCCTCTATACCCAGGTCGGCTACCAGGCCGAGGAGGGCGCCCGCGGGAAGCTCCTGACGGCGGCGGCGGAACTCGAGAAGACCGTCCGGCCCCTCGCGTCGAGCGAGGATTTCGATGCCCTGAAGCTGTGGGCCGCCACGCTCGGAATGCTCCGGCAGGAGGCCACGGCCCGGAACGGCCTTGAGGACGTGACCCTCGGGGCCTTCGAGGTCGACCAGGGCCGCTTCATGCGGGCGATCCCCCGCATCGGCGGGGAATACGCCGGACTTCGTGGTCCCGTCGCTGCCGCGGGTGAGGCCTATCAGGCGGCATTCAACGCCTGGGCCGCACTCGAAAAGAAGGTCGCCGGGCAGGGCGAGCGGCTCACCGGCCAGTTCGACCTGCTCGTCCCGATCCTCGATCAGCTCCTCACCAAGGTCCGCGCCGAGGCCGACAAGACCGGCCAGCAGCTTACCGCCTCGCAGGAGCGCACCTTCGCGCTGATCCTCTGGGTGATGGGCGCGGCCCTCGTGCTCGGCCTGACCCTGACCCTCTTGGTCGGCCGCTCGATCTCCCTGCCGCTCGTCCGGCTGCAGAACGCCATGCGTCGCCTTGCGGACGGGGACGTGACCACCGCGATCCCGTCGACCGAGGCGTCCGACGAGATCGGCGCCATGGCCCGGACGGTGCTGGTCTTCCGCGACAATGCCCGCGAGCGCGAGCGCCTGACCGGCGAGCGCGAGGGCAGGGCGGCCTTCGAGGCCGAACGCGCGGCCGCGATCGCCCATGCGATCGCCACCTTCGACGCCTCCGTCGAGGAGATCCTGACCGAGGTCCGCCGGGCCACCGAGGACCTGGCCCATGCCTCGGGCCAGCTGAAGGGCTCGGCCCATCACGTGAGCGAGCAGGCGCAGGTCGCCGGCGACGCCTCGCAGCGCGCCTCGCAGAACGTGTCGGCGGTGGCGAGCGCGGCCGAGGAGCTCGACGCCTCGCTGGCCCAGGTGGCCGCGCAGACGGGCGAGTCGACCCGCGCCTCGGAGCGCGCCGTCGCGGAGGCACGGGGCGCGTCGAGCAGCATGTCGGCCCTGTCCGCCGCTACGGCCCAGATCGGCGAGGTGGCGAACCTTATCCGCTCCATCGCCGAACAGACGAACCTTCTGGCCCTCAACGCCACCATCGAGGCGGCGCGGGCCGGCGAGGCCGGCCGCGGCTTCGCGGTCGTGGCGAGCGAGGTGAAGGCGCTGGCGAGCCAGACGACGCGCGCCACGGAGGACGTCGCCCGCCAGATCGAGGCGGTGCAGGAGGCCTCCCGCAACACGCTCGGCGCTCTGGGCTCGGTCCAGGACACGGTGGAGAACCTGGCTTCCGTGGTCTCGTCCGTCGCGGTGGCCGTGGGCCAGCAGACCGCGGCGGTGTCCGAGATCGCCCGCAGCGTCACGGAGGTGTCGAGCGAGGCCCAGACCAGCGCCTCGGCCATCCAGACGACCGAGGCGGTCGCCACGCAGTCGCTCGATGCGGCGCATGCAGTCGCGGACCTGTCGGTCGCGCTGGAGCGCCAGGCCTCCCGTCTGGGCAGCGAGATCGGCCGCTTCCTGGAGACCGTCAGGGCGGCGTGAGAAAAGGCGGCCGGGCCAGAATGGCCC
>JAFAAP010000180.1 GCA_023426505.1 Pseudomonadota bacterium | reverse complement strand
CTCCTGATGAAGGCGGGGCTATGACATGGAATACGAACGGCCCTCCACTCATTTCCGGTGAGGCATCGAATTCGCGTCTCAAACCCTGCCTTTCGGTATCAATCTAGCCGAGATGGAGCCTTGCGCTTGACTAGGCGGGACAATCCCTTGACAGTTTGAGCCAGCTCTCGGTGTGGCTTTGATCGGCTCCCTCCCAGAGCTTGCTCGTATGGCAGATTGAATTTTATAAGTCTGCTTTGACCCTTCCAATCGCAGCTTTGCTGGTATGATGCCGACGCGTCACACTCAGCAGAATTCATACGCTGCTTTGGAACCTATCCCGCCGCTCGATTGACGATCCTCCGGCCGCCTGCCTAAGCTTCCATCAACTTAAAATAGACGGTTCGAAGCTGACGCCATGGTACTCGTACGAAGCCTGCTACTCGGTTCTGCTGCTGGAATAGCTGCCGTTGCTGGCGCTCAGGCTGCCGACCTCCCGGCGAAGACGGCCGCTCCTGTCGAATACGTCCGCGTCTGCACGACCTACGGCGCGGGCTTCTTCTATGTCCCCGGCACCGATAGCTGCCTGCGTATAGGGGCCCGGGTTCGGGCCGACTATCTTTATGTGGAGCCTTTCACCCGCGGGCAGGACATTACCGGCTTCCGGGCTCGTGGTCGGGTGAACATCGACCACCGGACGATGACCGCCTACGGCCAGCTGCGGGCGTACATTCGCTATGAGATCGACCGCAATTCTGGCGTGTTCAACGGCAACGGGCAGGTCAGCACTAATCCGAAGATCCGGCAGGCCTTCGTCCAGTTCGGCGGGCTCACGGCCGGTCGCGCCTTGTCGTTCTTCTCCGAGCCTGACCTGCCGGTGCCGAATTTCGGCGACCTGCGCTTCGACGATCCCTCGAACGCGGACACGAACCTTCTCGCCTACACATTCTCCTTTGGCAACGGGTTCTCGGCCACATTGTCGCTCGAGGATGGCATCGAGCGTCGGGTCAACAACAACCTCGCGTTTCCCCTGTTCGGCAGCGGCACCACGTCGCCGTTCTTCCCACCGATCCCCTACACCTATGGCGGGCAACGCATCCCCGATGTCGTCGCCAACCTGCGCTACAAGGGCACGTGGGGCGGCGCCCAGCTCTCCGGTGCGCTGCATCAAATCCGCGATGTCACGGCCGGCCTCACCACGGTCAATGGTGTCACCGTCCCCGTTCTAAACCCGATCACCGGCCTGCCGAACCCGACCTCCGCCGATACCGACTATGGCTTCGCTGTTGCCCTGAGCGGCTACACAAATCTGTCTTTCCTGGGTCAGGGCGACACCGCCTGGGTATCGGCAACCTACACCAATGGCGCGGTCGCCTACCTGAACGCGGGCGTGACTGGCCCGATCGGGGCACCAGCCAGTGGCGAGGGTACGATCGGCGCGGGGCCGCTTTCTCTGCCCTTTTCGGACGCATCCGTCGACCCCTTTACCGGAGAGTTCAAGACGAACCGAGCGTACGCCATCGCCGGCGGTGTCAACCACAACTGGAGCCCAACCTGGCAGACGAACGTCTTCGGATCCTGGATGCGCTTCGACGCTCCGGGAGGTGCTGAGTACACGGTCCCGGTGACGGCCGAGACACTCGCGGTCGGAACCGCTGGCACGGTCACAGGAATCGTTGACTTCAACGAGTATCGTATCGGCACCAACACGATCTGGACGCCGGTGAAGGATCTCCAGCTCGGCGTCGAGGTGCTCTACATCAAGGTCGATCCACGCGGACGTGTCGCCGTCCCATTCACAACGGCAGCGGGCGAGCCGACCGGCACCTTCCGGTCGACGGGATCGGAAGACACCTGGGAGGCACGGCTGCGGGTCCAACGGGACTTCTGAGTTGGTTCTCCGTCAACCATTCAGCTGCGCTTCTCAGCGGTCCAGCGCCCCGAGCAGTTCACCCTTCCGGTGATAATCCAGTCGCCAGAACCCGAGTAATCTGGCAGATCGCCGACAAATGCTTAGGTGGGCGGACCCTTGAATTCCAGCAGGCCGCCCCCGGAGTTCGGGTACAGACCTCTTCACATTCCGGCCACTCGACGTCCGGATAGGGCGGAGGGCAGTACGGCGGCCGGCACCGATTGGGATCCGGTACGGACCGCCCCCTGCTACTCGGCTGGTGCTGGTGGGGTGACGCCGGTGACCTGCGCGGAGGGCTCCTCACTGAGCCAGCGGTAGAGGATGCCGCCAAGGGCTCCGCCGATCAGCGGCGCGACCCAGAACATCCAGAGCTGCGCCAGCGCCCAGCCGCCGGCAAACAGCGCCGGGCCGGTGCTGCGGGCCGGGTTCACCGAGGTGTTGGTGATCGGGATGCCGACCAGGTGGATCAGCGTCAGTCCGAGCCCGATGGCGATGGGCGCGAACCCGACGGGCGCCTTGCCGTGGGTCGCCCCCATGATGATGAACAGGAACATCATCGTGAGCACCACCTCGGCGACGAAGCCGGAGATCATGCTGTACTGGCCGGGCGAGTGCGCGCCATAGCCGTTGGCGGCGAAGCCCTTGGCGAGATCAAACGTGGGTGAGCCGGTGGCGATGGCATAGAGCGCGGCAGCCGCGACGATGGCACCGATCACCTGCGCGACCACGTAAGGCAGGATGTCCTGCCTGGGAAAACGCCCGCCCGCTGCGAGGCCGACGGTCACCGCTGGGTTGAGATGACAGCCGGAGATGTGGCCGATAGCGTAGGCCATGGTCAGCACCGTCAGACCGAAGGCCAAGGAGACGCCGAGCAGGCCGATGCCGACCTCCGGGAAGGCGGCGGCAATCACCGCGCTGCCGCAGCCGGCGAAGGTGAGCCAGAAGGTGCCGATGCCCTCGGCGACGCAGCGGTGGATGTTGTGGCTGTTGTGCAGGTCCATGGAAAGCTCCTTGGGATCGCCCGAGGCGAGTGGCTGCTCAAGACGTCCGCCCCTCAGGATCGCTTTGGGCCTGGATGACTTTATGCCCGCCGAAACCCTTTACTTGACCCCCGAAGACAATCTCTTGACAGTTTGGGTCTCAGCACGTCAGCGCCCGTGACCTTCACCGCGCCAGGCGGTGGGCGTCTGGCCTGACCAGCGCCGGAACGCCCGGGTGAAGGCGCTGGCCTCCGAGTAGCCCAAGGCCGCCGCGATCTGGCCGAGAGGCACCTCAGTGTCCCCCAGCAACTGGCGAGCGATCTCGAAGCGGAGCTCGTTCGCGATGGCCCGGTAGCCTGAGCCGCTGCCCTTCAGGCGGCGGCTCAGGGTGCGGCGGTGCACCGAGAAAAACTCGGCGATGTCTTCTGCTGAGCAGCGCTTGTTCGTCAGTCGCATCCGCAGCAGCCGCCGGATCTCGTCCGAGAAGTCGCCCCCCGCGTCAGCCCTCAACTGCCGCAGGCGGTCCTCCAGCATCATCCGTAGCAGCGGATCGGCCCCGGCCACCCTGCGCTTC
>JAFAAP010000110.1 GCA_023426505.1 Pseudomonadota bacterium | reverse complement strand
GCTTCACCCTGGGCAACCTGGCGCTGATCATCACCGGTGCGCTCGTGGGTTCCTCCGGTGCGATCCTGTCCTACATCATGTGCAAGGGCATGAACCGGAGCTTCATCTCCGTGATTCTCGGCGGCTTCGGCGGCGAGACCTCGGCCGCCGCAAGTGGCGCGGTCGAGACCCGGCCCGTGAAGCAGGGCTCGGCGGACGACGCGGCCTTCATCATGAAGAACGCGTCCAAGGTCATCATCGTGCCGGGCTACGGCATGGCGGTCGCCCAGGCGCAGCATGCGTTGCGCGAGATGGCCGACGAGCTGAAGGCCGAGGGCGTCGAGGTCAAATACGCCATCCACCCGGTGGCGGGCCGCATGCCCGGCCACATGAACGTGCTGCTGGCGGAAGCCAACGTGCCCTACGACGAGGTGTTCGAGCTCGAGGACATCAACGGCGAGTTCGCGCAGGCCGACGTCGCCTTCGTCATCGGCGCCAACGACGTGACGAATCCGGCCGCCAAGACCGATCCGGCCTCGCCGATCTTCGGCATGCCGATCCTCGACGTGGAGCGCGCCAAGACCGTGCTGTTCATCAAGCGCGGCATGGGCTCCGGCTATGCGGGCGTCGAGAACGAGCTGTTCTTCCGCGACAACACCATGATGCTCTTCGGCGACGCCAAGAAGGTGGTGGACGAGATCCTGAAGAGCATCTAGGCGATCAGACGATACGAAACTCGAGACAGAGGCCGGTTCCGAACCGGCCTTTTTCCATGGAGGCCCCTATGGGCGTCACCTTGCGGACCGCGCGCCCGGCCGATCGGGATGCGGTCGTCGAACTGATCCACCGGCTCAACCTGTTCGAGGCGGATCTCGTCGGGGACCGTCGCCGCGACTACGGCGCCGCCCAGGCCTATTACGACGAGCTGCAGCAGCGGCTTTCCCGGCGCCAGGGCCGCATCGTCCTGGCGGAGGAGGGCGGCGTCGTGGTGGCCGCCATGGGCTTCTCCATCGACGAGGATGCGGCCTACGTGACGGACGACGTGCGCCGGCACGGCACCGTCACGGACCTGATCGTCCATGAGGACTGGCGCGGCCGGGGCGTGGGGCGCCTGTTGCTCCAGGAGGCCGAGCGCCTGACCCGTGAGGCTGGCCTGACCCGCCTCTTCATCGGCGCCCTCGTGGCCAATGAGCCCGCCTGCCGCATCTACGAGAACTTCGGCTTTCAGCCCTACGTGTCGCTGCTGGTCAAGGACCTGTGAGGGACGCGGGGGAGGGCGGCGGAACAGCAACCCTCCCCAGGGACTCTCAGGAGCGCAGGAACGCCAGCAGATCCTCGTTCAGCTGATCCTGATGCGTGGTGGCGAGGCCGTGCGGCGCGCCGGGATAGACCTTCAGGGTCGCGTTCTTCACGATCTTCGATGACAGGTGCGCTGCGGCGCCGATCGGGACGATCTGGTCGTCGTCGCCGTGGATGATGAGGGTCGGCACGTCGAAGCGCTTCAGGTCCTTGGTGTAATCCACCTCCGAGAACTCCCGGATGCAGTCGTACTGGCCCTTGAGGCCGCCCATCATGCCCTGCAGCCAGAAGGAGTCGCGCACGCCCTCCGAGAGCTTCGCGCCGTCGCGGTTATAACCGTAGAAGGGGATCGCGAGATCCTTGTAGTACTGGGCGCGGTTTCCGAAGGTGTTCCGGCGGATGTCATCGAAGACCTCGATCGGCAGACCGCCCGGATTGGCGTCCGTCTTCAGCATCAGCGGCGGCACCGCGCCGATCAGCACGGCCCTGGCGACCCGCCGGGTGCCGTGGCGGCCGATGTAGTGAGCGACCTCGCCGCCGCCGGTGGAGTGGCCGATCAGGGTGATGTCGCGCAGGTCGAGGGCTTCGATGAGAGCCGCGAGATCGTCCGCATAGGTATCCATGTCGTTGCCGTCCCAGGGTTGGCCCGACCGGCCGTGGCCCCGCCGGTCGTGCGCGATCACCCGGTATCCGCGCTCGCCGAGGAACAGCATCTGGCCGTCCCATGCATCCGCACTCAGAGGCCAGCCGTGCGAAAAGACCACGGGGGAGCCTGATCCCCAATCCTTGTAGAAGATCTGAGTGCCGTCTTTCGTCGTGATGAAGCCCATCGTCTTGCTCCGTTGTCATGAACGGGAGGCCACGCGCAGAGTCCGCGCTCAGGAGGCCGACGGGGCCTACCAGGTGGATGCAGGAACGGGATACGGGAACTGGAGCGGGGACGCAGGGACCTGTCAGGTCCGACAGAACGCGGACAGTGACGTTTCTCCCGCGCAGACGATAACCCTTCGACGACGGGCGCGGAAGGTCATTCTTTAGGCAGCGAGTCCTCGCAGAGGATCGTCACCCCGGGCCAGCGGCGTGGCCAGTCCTTTGCGGCGAGCCGCTCCCGGTAGACGGCCGTCTTGGTCCGGAAGGCCGGGGTGGGCCTGACGATGCAGGCGAGCAGGTCATCGGCCCCGCAGGGAGCGATGATCTCGACCCGTCCCTGCACGAGGCGCGCCGCGACGGCAGTCGCCGTCTCCGGCCAGTGGGCGATGGCGTCGGCGGTGTCGCGATAGGGCCCGTCGCCGTTGCGCAGATGCATGCGGGCCTGGTTCTTCACCGACCAGGAAAGGGTGCCGTCGAGATCGCGCAGACGGCTCTCCAGCTCTCTGTACCGATCCGCCCGGCTGTCCGTGGGGTCGAAGAAGACGACATCGATGTCGTTGAGGCGGTAGGGATCGGGCCTTCGCCCGTGGAGGGCGTCCCAGACCGCATTGCGGACGAACCCGGCGCCGATCCAGCCATCGGGGAGTGCAAGGCTCTCGACATGGCCGAGGAGGCGGCGCAGGTCGGGATGGGTCTCGAGAAGGTTCGCGATGTCCGCGAGCCCTCTCATCGTGTCAGGCCGTCAGGGGCTTGCGATCAGCGGAAGAGGCCCGCGACGCCACCGCCGCCCTGGAGGCGCGACTGACCCTGGCGGGCCGTCGCGTTGTTGTTGTCGATCGCGAGCGCGCGCTGGTAGCTCTCGATCGCCTGCTGGCGATCGCCCTTGCGCTCGTAGGCCACGCCGCGCCAGGCCCAGGAATCGGCGTCCTGCGCATTGACGTTGAGGGCTGCGTTGAAGTCCTCGATCGCCTTGTCGAACTGGCCGGTCGCCACGAGGCTCTGGCCGCGCGCGGCATAAGGCGCCGCGACGAAGGGGTTGCGGTCGATGGTGGCGTCGAAGTCGAGGATCGCCTGCGGGTACTGTCCCTGGCGCTGGTAGAGCAGGCCGCGGGCATGGAGCGCCTCGGCCGATTCGGGCAGGAGGCGGATGGCGACCGACAGGTCGTTCAGGGCTTCCTGGAACTGGTTCTGGGCGCGCAGCAGGTTGCCGCGGCCGATATAAGCCGGGCCGTAGTTGGGGTCGGCCTGGATGGCGCGGCTGAAATCCGCGTAGGCCTGGTCGTTGCGGTTGGTCTGGCGGAGAGCCAGCGCCCGGTTGGTGTAGGCCGGAGCGTAGTTCGCATCGATCTGGATCGCCTTGGTGAAGTCGGCCATGGCGTCGCTGTAACGGCCGACGCGGGCATAGGCCGCGCCGCGGGTGTTGTAGGCGCTCGGGTCGTTCGGATTGCGCTGGATCACGTCCGACAGGGAGGAGATGTTCACTTTGCTCGTGCCCTGCGTGTCCTCCTCCACCACCGCGATGCGCTGGAAGGAGCCGCCGCTCGTCGTCTCGCAGCCGGCGAGACCAAGGGCGACAAGGGTAAGGCTCAAGGGAGCAAAGCGGCGAATCGATGGGGCGAACACCTTCGTCTCCAGTTCTTTCGGGGGAAAGGTCACTCTGCCGAGCAAACCTTAAGCAGCCATGAACCGGGCTGCCGGGAGGGAGGTCACAAACGCAATCAGCGCCCCGCTTGCGCAGACGGGCGCTGATTTACAACCGATAGGCCAAAGGTTTTTAAGCTCGGGGCTTAGCGGGTCGGGCGGGGCTTCGAAGGCAGGAGGCCTTCGCGCTGCATCCGCTTGCGGATCAGCTTGCGGGCGCGGCGGACGGCTTCAGCCTTCTCACGGGCCTTCTTCTCAGACGGCTTCTCGTAATGGCCGCGGAGCTTCATCTCGCGGAAGATACCCTCGCGCTGCATCTTCTTCTTGAGAGCGCGGAGCGCCTGATCGACATTGTTATCCCGGACAAGAACCTGCACGCCAATTCCTCGTGTTTTAGCCGTTTCGATTGTTGCAAAAGGAAAGGAGGCGCGTCTGGCGCACCTCTATCTGGCCGGCGGAATTATCAGAAGAAGCCTTGCCTGTCCAGGGTTCTTCCAAACAAAAGCGCCGGTCGTTGAAGTCAACGGCGGAGGTTTGCAAAGGTTTCAAGCGGATTCCGGAAAAACCCGGGTGACGTGGCCCATCTTGCGTCCGGACCGGGCCTCGGCCTTCCCGTAGAGGTGCAGATGCGCCCCGGGCTCAGCCAGGACCTCCCGCCACGCATCGGCCTCGGGGCCGATCAGGTTCTTCATCTCGACCCGGCCGAGCCTCGCCGTGTCTCCGAGAGGCCAGCCGCAGACCGCCCGCACATGCTGCTCGAACTGCGACGTCGCGGCGCCGCCCAGGGTCCAGTGGCCGGAATTGTGCACCCTCGGGGCGATCTCGTTGACCACCAGCCGCTCGGCGCCGTCCGCGGTCACCAGGAACATCTCGACCGCCAGGACCCCGACGTAATCCAGGGCCTCGGCGATCCGGCGGGCGATCTCGACCGCCTCCCGCTCCGTCTCGGCCGAGACGCCGGCCGGCACCCGGGTCGTGTCGAGGATATGGTTGCGGTGCTCGTTGGCGCACAGGTCATAAGCCGCGAACTCGCCTGCGGCGGTGCGGGCCGCCACCACCGAGACCTCGCGCTCGAAGGGCACGAAGCCTTCGAGGATGGAGGGCGCACGGCCCACCGCCGCCCAAGCGTCGGCCGGGTCCGTGTCGGGGCGGATCATGGCCTGGCCCTTGCCGTCGTAGCCGAAGCGGCGGGTCTTGAGCACGCTCGGCCGGCCAATCCGCTCGAGGGCGGCCGCGAGATCCGCCTCGTCCGCCACGTCCGCGAAAGGCGCGACCGGAATGCCGAGATCCGCGATGAAGGTCTTCTCCAGGAGCCGGTCCTGGGAAACCGCGAGGGACTTGGCGTTGGGCGCGAGCGGCGCATGGGCGCTCAGGATATCGGCTGTCGCCCCGGGGACGTTCTCGAACTCGTAGGTGATCACGTCGACCGCTTTGGCGAAGCGGATCAGGGCGGGTTCGTCGTCGTAAGGAGCGACCGTATGCTCCGCACAGACGTCGAAGGCCGGGCTGTTCTCGTCGGGGCAGTAGACATGGGCGCGCAGGCCCAGCTCGGCGGCCGCCATGGCGATCATCCGGCCGAGCTGGCCGCCGCCGAGGATGCCGAGGATGCTGCCGGGGCGGATGTCCATGATCAGGCCTCGCCGACCGGCCGCTCGGCCACGCTCTCGCTCTGGCGCCGGCGCCACTCGTCGAGGCGCCCGGCCAGGCCCTTGTCGTGCAGGGCGAGGACCGCCGCCGCGAGGAGCGCGGCGTTCACGGCGCCCGCCCGGCCGATGGCGAGCGTCCCGACCGGGATGCCGGCCGGCATCTGCACGATCGACAGCAGGCTGTCCTGGCCCGAAAGGGACTTCGACTCCACCGGCACGCCGAAGACCGGCAGGGGCGTCATTGCGGCCGTCATGCCCGGCAGATGGGCGGCGCCGCCGGCGCCCGCGATGACGACCTGAAAGCCTTCCGCTTTCGCGCCCTTGGCGAAGGCGACAAGCCGGTCCGGCGTGCGATGGGCGGAGACGATGCGCGCATCATGAGGAATGCCGAGCGCGTCCAGGGTCTCGGCGGCATGCCTCATGGTGGCCCAGTCGGACTGGCTGCCCATGATGATGGCAACGGGGACTCCCGCCATGATGTGGCTCCGGCTCGAAAGATGCGGTCCTTGGCGGCATACCGAAGGCCGCAGGGCCAAGCAAGGCCGTTGCCGGCCCGGACAGGAACTTTCTCAGGCGATGATGTCGGGCGTCAGCTGGTCCTCGAGCCGGCTGATCTGGTCCTTCAGGACGAGCTTGCGCTTCTTCAGACGCTGAACCTGGAGCTGGTCCCCTGCGATGATTCCCTCGAGGGCGTCGATAGCTGTGTCCAGGTCGCGATGTTCCTGCTTCAGCCGCGCCAGTTCCGCTTCCAGTTCGCGCTTTTCGGTCATGGGAAATCCAGATTGCCTGCCTGCCTCCCGGCGGTCCGGCGAGAGGCGAAATTATGCTCTTCCGACGGGCCGAGAGCAAGGTCCAACCCTGGCCTTTCGATGCCGCGATGCAGCATCGAAAGTCATCCACCTGCCTTCGACTCGCCACACTCTCTGTGTCACACTGTCGCCTGTCGGAAGATCGAATAGGAGGGACCGACATGGCATTGCAGAACCACCTGGCGGAGCTCGAGCGCAAGCATCGGGCCCTTGAGCGTGAAATCCAGGACGCCCTGAATCACCCGTCCATGGACGACACGAGATTGGTGGAACTCAAACGCAGGAAGCTCCAGCTCAAGGATGAGATCACCAGGTTGCGGGACTCCCACACGACGGTGCACTAGCCCAGGAAATCTTCGCAAATTCCCCCCAAGGAAAATCCCCCAAGGAAAGCCGTCGACTTCTCGGAAGCGGCGGCTTTTTCATGGCTGGAGCAGCGTGCGGATCTCCGGTTCCGCCGAAAGGCCGCTCTCATCAAAGGGAGAGCAGCGGCACCAGGCCGTCATAGACCAGCTTGGCCCCGACCATAACCAGCAGCAGATAGACCAGCGTGTAGAAGCGTTCGCCGGAGACGTAGCGCACGAGGCGAACCCCCGCCCAGGTCGAAAGGATCGCGAGCGGAAACAGGGCTGCGGCCGTCGCCAGGTTGGCGGTCGTGAGCTGGCCGAGCGCGAAGTAGGGCGGCACCTTCATCCAGTTGTTGACCGCGAAGAAGATCGCGCCCGTTCCGACGAACACGTCGCGCGGCAGCCGCTGCGGCATCACGTAGATCTGGAACGGCGGCCCGCCCGCATGGGCGATCATGCTCGTGAAGCCGGTCACCCAGCCCCAGAACACGCCCCGCGGCACGTCGGCCCTGATGGGCGTCGGCGGCGCCTTCCTCCATTCCAGGACGATCCGCCGCAGGGCGAAGCCCATGGCGATGACGCCGACCGCGAGCCGCACCGCCGCGTCCGACACCTGGGCGGCCATGAGGTAGCCGGTCCCCGTGCCGATCATGGCGCTCGGCAGCAGGATCATCACGTTTCGCTTGTCCCAGCTGTGCCGGTAGGCCCAGACCGAAACCACGTCCTGCACCAGGAGGATCGGCAGGATGATCGCGGCCGCCTGCACGGGCGACAGCACGAGCGACATGAGCGGCAGCGACAGCAGGCCGAGGCCCGAGAAGCCGCCCTTGGCGAGTCCCAGAAGCGTGACCGCCGGCACCGCGACGGCGTAGAAAAGTGGGTCGGTGACCATGGATACTCGCCGAAAGTCGCCGCTGACCGCGGCGCGCCCGCCTGCTACCACGACAAGGCTTGCAAGTCTCATGCGGTGAAGACAACGGGGTTACGCCATGACATCAGCCCAAAGCCGCTATCATGACGTCTATGCGCGCTGGAAGACCAATCCGGTCGGCTTCTGGGAGGAGGCCGCGCGCGAGATCGACTGGATCAGGCCGGCCGACAAGATCTTCGACCCGGATGCCGGCCCCTACGGGCGCTGGTTCGTCGGGGCTCAGTGCAACACCTGCTACAACGCCGTCGACCGGCACGTGGCGACGCGGGGCGACCAGGCGGCGATCATCTACGACAGCCCGGTCACCGGCACGAAGCAGACGCTCACCTATGCCGAACTGCAGGACGAGGTCGCGACGCTGGCGGCCGTGCTGCAGGACATGGGCGTCCGGAAGGGCGACCGGGTCGTCCTCTACATGCCGATGATCCCGCAGGCCTCCATCGGCATGCTCGCCTGCGCACGCATCGGCGCGATCCATTCGGTGGTCTTCGGCGGCTTCGCCCCCAAGGAACTCGCCACCCGCATCGACGACGCCAAGCCGAAGGTCATTCTCTCGGCCTCCTGCGGCATCGAGGGCAGCCGCGTCATCCCCTACAAACCGCTCCTGGACGAGGCGATCACGCTCTCGTCGTCGAAGCCCGAGTCCTGCCTGGTCTTCCAGCGGCCCCAGCTCGACTGCTCCCTGGTCGACGGCCGCGACCGCGACTGGAAGGCGGAGCTGTCGCGGGCGCGGGCCGAGGGCCGCAAGGCCGAATGCGTGGCGGTCGCCGCCACCGACCCGCTCTACGTGCTCTACACCTCCGGCACGACCGGCAAGCCCAAGGGCGTGGTGCGCGACAACGGCGGCCACATGGTCGCGCTCAAATGGACCATGAAGAACTTCTTCGGAGTCGATCCGGGCGAGGTGTTCTGGGCCGCCTCCGACGTCGGCTGGGTGGTCGGCCATTCCTACATCGTCTACGGGCCGCTCCTCCACGGCGCGACGGCGATCCTGTACGAGGGCAAGCCGGTCGGCACGCCCGATGCGGGCGCCTATTGGCGGGTCATCGCCGAGCACGGCGTCGTCACGCTCTTCACCGCGCCCACCGCCTTCCGGGCGATCAAGAAGGAGGACCCGGACGCCAAGCTCCTCGAGGGTCACGACCTCTCGCATTTCCGGGCGCTGTTCCTGGCCGGCGAGCGGGCCGATCCGGACACGATCCGCTGGGCCGAGAACATCCTCAAGGTTCCGGTGATCGACCATTGGTGGCAGACCGAGACGGGCTGGCCCGTCGCCGGCAACCCCCTCGGGCTCGGCCCCCTGCCGGTCAAACACGGCTCCCCGACGGTGCCGATGCCGGGCTATGTCCTGGAGGTCCTAGACGAGGGCGGCAAGCCCGTGCCGCCCGACACGATGGGCGCCATCGTGATCAAGCTGCCGCTCCCGCCCGGCTGCCTGCCGACCCTGTGGCACGCGGACGAGCGGTTCAGGGAATCCTACCTCGCCCCTTATCCGGGCTATTACAACACCTCGGACGCCGGCTACCTCGACGAGGACGGCTATGTCTGGGTGATGGGCCGCACGGACGACATCATCAACGTGGCGGGGCATCGCCTCTCGACCGGCGGCATGGAGGAGGTCCTGGCCTCCCATCCGGCCGTCGCGGAATGCGCGGTGATCGGCGTCAAGGACGCGCTCAAGGGCGAGGTGCCCTGCGGCTTCGTGGTGCTGAAGTCCGGCGTCCAGACGGCTCCGGAGAAGGTCGAGACGGAGCTCGTCTCCCTGGTGCGCGAGAAGATCGGCCCGGTGGCGGCCTTCAAGCTCGCCATCACGGTCGGCCGCCTGCCGAAGACCCGCTCCGGCAAGATCCTGCGCGGCACCATGAAGAAGATCGCGGACGGGGATTCCTGGTCGATGCCCGCCACCATCGACGATCCGATCATCCTGTCCGAGATCGGCGACGTACTGAAGCAGCGGGGACTGCCCGGATGACGCAGGCGCCCGACGCTCCCGGGGATCGCGAGGCCCGGTTCGAGGCCATGCTGCGCGAGGTCCTCACCACGGAGGAGGAGGCGCTCCAGCGCCGATCCGCCAAGGATCAGAGGACGGTGGCCCGGTATCGGGCCGTCGGCGCGAAGGAACGTTTCGAGCGCAGCCGGGCGAGGGGGCCGAAATCCCGCCGGCCCGGACCTGAGGCAGGCCGCTGAAACGAAGAAAAAAGGCCCGGATC
This sequence comes from Pseudomonadota bacterium, assembly GCA_023426505.1. Classification (GTDB taxonomy): domain Bacteria; phylum Pseudomonadota; class Alphaproteobacteria; order Rhizobiales; family Beijerinckiaceae; genus Microvirga. Next base: position 20,321 of record JAFAAP010000110.1, on the reverse strand, counting down.
GCTCCGGGCCTTTTCGTTGAGTCTTACTCGTCGTCCTCGCCCTCGGGCCGCCTGAGCTGCTTCAGCTTGGCGAAGACCGAGTTGACGTCGATCTCCTCCTCGCGGGCCGGCTTCGGGCGGCTCATGTCGGCGAAGGGCTCGTCGTGGCGCTCGGGAGCGGTCGACACCTCGGCCGGCATGAGGGTGCCGCCGGCGTCGTGAACCTCCACGTGCGGACGGTCCTTCGCGGCGCGCTGCACCTCGAAGTCGAGGTCGATCTGCGAGCACAGGCCCAGCGTCACCGGATCCATCGGGGAGAGGCTGGCCGAATTCCAGTGGGTGCGGTCGCGGACCTGCTGGATCGTGGTCTTGGTCGTGCCCACGAGGCGCATGATCTGCGCGTCCTTGAGCTCGGGATGGTTGCGCACGAGCCAGAGGATCGCGTTCGGGCGGTCGTGCCGGCGGGACACCGGGGTGTAGCGCGGGCCCTTCTTGATGCGCTTCTGCTCGGGCAGCTTCACGCGGGTCTCGGCCATCTTGAGGCGGCGGTCGGGATCTCCTTGCGCCTTCTCGATCTCCTCGCGGGTGAGCTGGCCCGTGGTGATCGGATCCAGGCCCTTGATGCCGGCGGCGACCTCGCCGTCGGCGATGCCCTTCACCTCGAGCGGGTGGAGCTTGCAGAAATCGGCGATCTGCTCGAACGACAGCGACGTGTTCTCGACGAGCCAAACGGCCGTCGCCTTCGGCATCAGCGGTCCCTGGGACATGGGGCGAACCTCCTTCAAGCCGGGCGCCGATCTCGAGGCGCCGCACGGCAAAACTCTCTCGCGCTCCGACCCGGTCGGACCGGAGCATCTCGTCTCACATTGTGAGGGAAACGAGATAATTATAGTGATCGTGCCCCGATGTTGCAAATTTTAAAGGGGCTTGGGACCGCCCCCTCGACCGGAAATTCCGATAAGGGCTGCCCGGGCGCCTTCCGGCGTCTTATCCGCAGGAGCCGAGCTCCCGCGTCAGGAATTCGCCGCATATCTTTCGTCCTTTGGACAAGCTGCGAGGCTAAAGGCCGGCGTTGGCAAGGGTGGAATCCCGCACTAACCTCAGGAAGATCGTTCAGAAGGAGAACGCCATGGCTTTCGATCCTTTCGCCGAGGAACCGGTTGCGAGCGTATCCGAGCACCAGCTTGGGCAGGATCTGTCGATGCTGTCCATTGACGAGATCGACGAGCGGATCGCGCTGCTTGAACGCGAGATCTCGCGCCTCAAGGACGTGAAGGCCGGCAAGGAAAGCTCCAGGGCGGCCGCGAGCGCGTTCTTCAAGCTGGGCCAGGCCTGAGTTCTTCGTTCTGTGACTGAGTTACGGTCTTTAACCGGACCTTAAGGTTTCCAGGCCATAAACGAAGCATCCAGTTTCCTCTGGATGCCGAGTGGCTCCTGTCCACTCTGTTTGACGCCTCCCTGTTATGACCTCGAGCCGCCTTTGGGCGGCTCCTTTTTCACAGGACCTTTGCCGTTTAACCTTAACCAAGGGTTAGCAGGGCAAACGCCGTCGACGCGCCCTATACTGCACCTCAAGTAGCGTTGATCCTTGGCCTCGCCGGTCGGCGCAGGGACAGGACCCATTCGGAGGCGCGGGTGAGCGAACCTGATGTGATCAAACTGGGCGCAGGCCCCATCCGCTTCGGCCAGAACTTCGTGAATTCCGAGGCGTTCAAGACGCTGTTCCAGGAGGGCATGGAGCTGATCGAGGAGGCGGCCGCCTATCTGGACGGGCCAGGGCGCGAGGATTCGCGGAGGATGGCCCGGGAGACCAGCCTCGTCTACGCCAGCGAGAGCATGCGGCTGACCACCCGGCTGATGCAGGTGGCCTCCTGGCTCCTCCTCCAGCGGGCCGTCGCCGAGGGCGAGCTCACCGCCGACCAAGCCAACCTGGAGAAGAACCGGGTTCGGCTCACCATGCCCGAGACGCCCACGACCATCTCCGACTTCGAGGCCCTGCCGGAGCGCCTCAAGGACCTGATCGGTCTCGCGGCCCGGCTTCACGCCCGGATCATGCATCTCGAGAAGCTGATGTCCGAGCCGCCCGCCGTCCCGGCGGCGCCGGCCCCCAATCCGGTCACGGCCCAGCTCGGGCTCCTGGAGAAGGCCTTCTCCCGGGAGTGACGCAAAGAAAAAGCCCCGCCGAAGCGGGGCTTTTCTGTTTTCGGATCCGGCGATGGGCGCCGGGAGCGGCTTACTTCTTGCCAAAGGAGAGATTGCCGAACTTCGAGTTGAAGCGCGACAGCCGGCCGCCGCGGTCGAGCAGCTGCTGCGTGCCGCCGGTCCAGGCCGGATGGGTGTTCGGATCGATGTCGAGGTTGAGCGTGTCGCCCTCTTTGCCGTAGGTCGAGCGGGTGGTGTACTCGGTGCCGTTGGTCATCACGACCTTGATGAAGTGGTAGTCGGGGTGATCGGTTTCTTTGCGCGCCATTGCCATAGTCCTTCTTGCGGCCAGCCAGTCCGGCTTACCGCAGCCTGAGATCGAGCCTGTCGTGAAATGATTGCGCGCCTATACCTCACTTAGAACCTTGAAACAAGCCGCGGGAAAGATGCTAAGTCCCTGAGGTCCCGAATTGTCGTAACGAAAGCTGATGGCCGATCATTCCAACCGCCCGAAAGCCGCCCTGAGCTCGCTCAGGCCGCTGATTCCCTACGGTCTCGCCTACAAGGGGCGGATCGCGGCCGCCATCGCGGCGCTCATGCTGGCCTCGGGCGCGACCCTCGTGGTGCCTATCGCAGTCCGGCGGGTCATCGATTTCGGCTTCTCGGAGCAGGGCAGGGCCTACATCAACGCCTATTTCGCGGTCCTGCTCCTGGTGGTCGCCGTCCTGGCCGTGGCCAGCGCGCTTCGCTACTATCTGGTCATCACCCTCGGGGAGCGGGTGGTGGCGGACCTGCGCGCCGCCGTCTTCCGGCACCTGACCTCCCTCGACCCGGCCTTCTTCGACCAGACCAAGAGCGGCGAGATCGTCTCTCGCCTGACCGCCGACACCACCCAGGTCAAGGCGGCCTTCGGGGTCAGCGTCTCCATCGCGCTGCGCAACCTGTTCCTGTTCTTCGGGGCCGTGGCCCTCATGATCGTCACGAGCCCGAAGCTCTCGGCCCTCGTGCTTGTGGCCATTCCGGTGATCGTCCTGCCGCTGGTCATCTCCGGCCGGGCCGTGCGCCGCCGCTCCCGCGCCGCCCAGGACCGGCTTGCCGACGCCTCGGCCTATGCGGCGGAGGCCATCGGGGCGGTCAGGACCATGCAGGCCTTCGGGATGGAGAGCCGCACCGCCTCGAGCTTCGCGGCGGCGGCCGAGGAGGCGTTCGGGGCCGCGCGCCTGTCCACCACCATGCGGGCGCTGCTGACCGGCACGGGCATCTTCCTGGTCTCGTCGAGCGTCGTGGCCGTGCTGTGGTACGGGGCGCAGGACGTTCTGGCCGGCGAGATGACCGGCGGCCGGCTATCGCAGTTCGTGCTCTACGCGGTCTTCGCCGCCTCCTCCCTCGGGCAGCTCTCCGAGGTCTACGGCGAGCTTGCCCAGGCGGCGGGCGCGGCGGAGCGCCTCGGGGAGATCCTCGCCGCGAAGCCCGCCATCGAGGCTCCGAGGAACCCGAAGCCCCTGCCGCAGCCCCCCTTGGGAACCGTCGCCTTCCAGGACGTGACTTTCGCCTATCCCACCCGGGCGAGCCAGTCGACGCTCCACGGCCTCAGCTTCACGGTCGCGCCGGGCGAGCGGGTGGCGCTGGTCGGTCCGTCCGGCGCCGGCAAGAGCACGGTCCTGCAGTTGCTGCTGCGCTTCTACGATCCTCAGAACGGGACGATCCTGGTCGACAACGTGCCGATCCAGGATGCCGACCCCTTCGCGCTGCGCCACCGCATGGCCCTCGTGCCTCAGGAGCCGACGATCTTCGCGGCCAGCGTCCTGGACAACATCCGCTACGGACGTCCCGACGCCACCGAAGAGGATGTGCGCCGGGCGGCCGCTCTCGCCGCAGCCGACGGTTTCATCCAGGCGCTGCCCGAAGGCTACGGCACGGTCGTGGGCGAGCGCGGCGTGACCCTCTCGGGCGGGCAGCGCCAGCGCCTCGCCATCGCCCGGGCGATCCTGAAGGATGCGCCGATCCTCCTCCTCGACGAGGCGACCTCGGCCCTCGACGCCGAGAGCGAGCGCAAGGTCCAGGTCGCGCTGGAGCACCTGATGGAGGGGCGCACGACCCTGGTCATCGCCCACCGCCTCGCCACCGTCCGGTCGGCCGACCGCATCCTCGTGATGGAACACGGACGGATCGTGGAGGAGGGGACCCATGAGGCGCTGATCGCCAGGGAGGGCCTCTACGCCCGGCTCGCCCGCCTCCAGTTCATCGACGACGAGCGGGCGCAGGCGGCGGAATAGCTCATGCCTGAGGGTGAACCGATGGGCGGTGTCCGGGGTTGAAGGATGGGGCGGCATTCCGCCGTCGCTTCCCCGGGAGCGTGATCATGGCCGGCACCCTGAGCAGAAGGCACCCTCAGGATTCCTCCCACATCAACATCCACGAGGATTGGGAGCTCCGCTACTGGACGGATCGCTGGCAGGTTCCGCGCCAGCATCTGCTGGACACCGTGAAACGGGTGGGCCTCCAGGTGAGCGACGTCGCCAGGGCGCTCGGCAAGAGCGCCTGATCGTCGGCGCCTGATCCTCACCGCTCCGTCAGCTTGAGCTCGATGCGCCGGTTGCGGGCATAGGCCTCCTCGCTCGTGCCCGGGTCGAGGGGCTGGAACTCGCCGAAGCCGGCGGCCACCAGATGGCGCGGCTGGACGCCGCGGGCGATGAGGGCCTGCACCACCGCGATGGCGCGCGCCGAGGACAGGGCCCAGTTCGACGGGAACTGCGAGGTGGCGATCGGCCGGGCATCCGTATGTCCGTCGACGCGGACCACCCACGGGATATCCGGCGGAACCTCCTTTTCCACCTCGATGAGGGCGCTGGCGATGCGGTCGATCTCGCCGGAGGCTTCCGGGCGCAGGACCGCCTGGCCGGCCGGGAAGAGCACCTCCGACTGGAACACGAAGCGGTCGCCGACGATGCGCACGTCCTGCCGGTTGCCGAGGATCTGCCGCAGGCGGCCGAAGAAGTCGGAGCGGTAGCGGGCGAGTTCCTGCACGCGCTGGGCCAGCGCGATGTTGAGGCGGCTGCCGAGATCGGCGATCCGGGCCTGGCTTTCCTTGTCGCGGGTCTCCGAGGCGGCGAGCGCCTCCTCCAGGGCCGCGAGCTGCTGGCGCATGGCGGCGATCTGCTGGTTGAGGATCTCCACCTGGCTCATGGCCCGGGTCGCGGTCTGGCGCTGGGCGTCGAGGGCGGTGTTCAGCTCGTTCGCCCGCTCCTGGGCGGCGCCGCCGCTGTCGACGAGGGCCTGAAGCCGCGCCCGATCGGCCACTGCGGCCTGGAGAGTCGTCTGCAGGGCGTTCAGGTTGTCCTCGACGGAGCGCCGGCTGGAGCGTTCCAGGGAGAGGAGGTCCGTCAGCTCGGAGATCTGGCGGTTCAGCCGGTCGAGCACCGTGTCGCGGCTCGACAATTCGCGGGACAGGAAGAACTGCCCGACCATGAAGACCGAGATCAGGAACACGATGGCGAGCAGCAGGGTCGACAGGGCGTCGACGAATCCCGGCCAGTAATTGAGCTGGCCCTGCCGGCCGCGCCTGCCGCGGCCTCCCGTGCTCGACATCGGCATCAGGGCAGCCTTTCACGGGAGAGACGGTCGAGGACCTGCTTGAGCTCCTTCTCCCGGGCGGCCTGCGCCTCCACCCAGTCGCGGATCAGCTGCTGCTCCGCCCGCATGTGCTGGACCAGCCCCTGCACCCCCTCGGCCAGGTTGGCCATGGCCTGGGTCGAAGCCCGGCCGCCGGCCCCGTCGTTGACGGCCGCCGTCAGCCGGTTGAGCGCGGTGGCGAGGTCGTTCGAGGTGGTGGACCGGACGGACGAGACCTCCGCGCCGGTGTCCATGGTCGAGGTGGCGAGCCAATCCTCGAGCTCGGTGTAGAACCGGCTCTGGGCCTGGCCGGCCTGGAGGTCGAGGAAGCCGAGCACCAGCGAGCCCGCGAGGCCGAAGAGGGAGGCCGAGAAGGACAGGCCCATGCCCTGGAGCGGAGCCGCGAGCGAGGTCTTCAGCTCGTCGAAGAGCACAGCCGCATCCTGGCCCGTCCTGAGGGAGCCGATGATCCGTCCGACCGAGCCCACGGTCTCGATCAGGCCCCAGAAGGTGCCCAGAAGGCCCAGGAACACCAGGAGGCCCGCGAGATAGCGCACGATCTCCCGGCTCTCGTCGAGGCGGGCGCCGATCGAATCGAGGACGGAGCGCATCGCCGTGACGGACAGGAGCGAGCGGTTCGACCGGTTGCTGATGAGGGCCGCCATGGGGGCCAGCAGAACCGGGGAGGTGGGGGCCACGAGGCCCTCTTCCGTCTGCCGGATGGTGTTGACCCAGCGGACCTCCGGAAACAGGCGCCAGACCTGCCGGATCGCCAGCACGATGCCGATGGCCATGACGCCGAGGATCAGGGCGTTGAGGCCGGGATTGGCCAGGAAGGCGGCCCAGATCTGCCGGTAGAGGATGAAGGCGACGAATCCCGCCAGGACCAGGAAGACCGCCATTCGGATGAGATAGATCCGCGGCGGGGTAAGCGGTTGATCGGCCATCGTTATCCTGCTCGCTCGTGCTTCGAGACCGACCTACTGTGACCGCGCCGGATCGTGGGATCAAGCGCGGCCTCGGGTCCCGTGCCTTCGGCGAACAGGAAATTCAGCCCTTGGCCTTCTTCAGCAGCGCGACGAGCTCACGGTGGATGATCTCGTTGCCGCACGCGACCGTCTTCTTGGTGAGCGGGTCGCTGCCGCCGTCCGCGTCGGAGATGAAGCCGCCGGCCTCGCGGATCATCAGGATCCCGGCCGCGATGTCCCAGGAATTGAGACCGCGCTCCCAGTACCCGTCGAGGCGGCCGCAGGCCACGTAGGCGAGGTCGAGGGCGGCGGCGCCCCAGCGGCGCATGCCGCCCACATGGCCCATGACGGCGGCCGTCTCGCGCAGGAACAGGCCGTGGTCGCCCTTGCCGATATGCGGCAGGCCGCAGGCCACGACCGCGTCGGCCATGTCGTTGCGGGCGGCCACGCGGATGCGGCGGTTGTTGAGGAAAGCCCCCTTGCCGCGCTCGGCGATGAAGAGCTCGTCCTTGGCGGGATCGTAGATCACGCCGGCGACGATCTGGCCGTCGCGCTCCAAGCCGACCGAGATCGCGAAATGCGGCAGGCCGTGCAGGAAGTTCGTGGTGCCGTCGAGCGGGTCGATGTGCCAGCGGTGGTTCGGATCGGTCCCGTGGACGACGCCGCTCTCCTCCATGACGAAGCTGTAGCCGGGACGGGCCTTCTCCAGCGCCTCGCGCAGGATCTGCTCGGCCTTGCGGTCGGCCGCGGACACGAAGTCGCCGGGGCCCTTGCGGGAGACCTGCAGGTTCTCGACCTCGCCGAAGTCGCGCTTCAGGGAGCGCGAAGCCTTCATCACGGCATCGGTCATGACGGTCATGAGGGGCGAGCGGATCATGCGGTGGTGTCCTAAGCGGTAAGCGTCTCAATCGGAATGCGGTCGGGTGGACCACGGGAGGGGGCGAACGTCAAGCAACTCTCGAACCTATCGCACCCCGAGTCGTTCCGCCGCCAGGCGTTCGGCGCGGGTGCGGTCGTCCTTGCTCAGGTCCTTGAGGGCGCTGTCGAGCCAGGGGTCGGTCAGGCCCTGGGCGGCCGCCAGGATGTGCCAGGCCGCGGCATCGACCTTGTTCTGCGGCACGCCGCGCCCGGAGGCGAGCAGGCGCGCCAGGCGGTTCTGGGCGATGGCGTTGCCCTTGGCGGCGGCGCGGCGGAAGTAGCGGGCCGCCTGGGACTCGCTCACCTGGACGCCCTCGCCGTTGAACAGCAGGATCGCGTACTCGACCTCGCCGACGGAGCTGCCGTTGTCGGCCGCGCGCTTGAACAGGCTTGCGGCCTCCGTGGCGTCCCGCTCCACGCCGCGCCCCTTCAGGTAGAGCACGCCGAGCGCATGCTGGGCGTCCGAAATCTCGTGGTCGGCGGCGCGGCGCAGCAGCTGCACGGCGCGCTGGAGATCGGGCTCCGTCGCACTCGAGATCAGCAGCAGGGCGAGATTGTAGCTCGCGACCGGATTGCCCTTGGCGGCGGCTTGCTCGAGCCATGTCCGGGCCTGGGCCTGGTTCTTCTCCATGCCGCGACCGTCGAGGGCCATCAGGCCGAGGGACGCCATGGCATTCGCGTCGCCTCGCTCGGCCGCGAGCCGGTACCAGTCCGCAGCCTTGCGCGGATCGGGCGCGAGGCCGAGTCCCTGGTTGTAGAGCTCGCCGAGCAGGGTCATGGCGGCCGCGTCGTTGCGGTTCTTGTCGAGGCGCAGCGTCGCCTCCCGGAAGGCGGTCTGATAGAGGCCGCGCTGATAGGCCCCGTAGGCGAGGTCCGGCTCCGCCGCGTGAGCCAGGGTCGCGAGGGCCAGGAAGGCGCTCGCCCCGAAAAGGGAGGCGAGCCGCATCAGCCGACATCCTCCACGGTGCCGATCCGCTCGACGGCTTCCGCGACGCCCTTGGCCGGGCCGCCCTCATGGGACCAGACCGCATCCGAGAGGGCGATGAACTCGGCCTTCGTGGCCACGAGGGCGGGAATCGCGTCGAAATCCGGCGCGAACGCGACGCAGGGCGTCTCGAAGATCTCGGCCCACCATCCGGCGCGCTCGACGACGCTGTCCAGGGCCGGGAGGGATCCGTCCGGCCGCGGCTCCCCGAAGAGCAGATAGTCGACCCCGGCCTCGCCCAGGGTCATGGCGTCGTCCTTGGTGCGGATGCCGCCGGCTCCGACGGCCCGCCCGTCCTTCAGGCGCTCGCGCAGCTCGCGCACGCGGGCCGGATCGCCCTGGACGTGGACGCCGGCGGCGCCGCCCCGGGCCGCGATGGTGGCGATGTCCGCCTCGCCCTCGACGGCCAGGATCAGGGCGGCCCCATGGTCCTGGACGGACGGGCCCAGGGCCTTCACCTGGTTGATGAGGGAGCGCTCGTTGGCGGGGGCGAGCCGCACCAGCACGGCGGCGACGGTCCCGCCCGCGCAGGCTTCCGCGAGCCGGGGCGCGAAGGAGGCATCCTCCAGAACGGGTGTGACGAGATAGAGACGGGCAGCAGGCTCGGCCATGGTCCACAGGTGGTGAGAGGTTGTCGGACAGCTACGCCATAACGAAAACGGGGCCATCTTGCGAGGCCCCGTTTGTGTCGATCGATTGAGGCGAAAGCCCGGCTGCTTTTACTCGGCAGCCTGCTTCGTCGTGCCGAAGGTCGGGTCGAGCTCGCCGGAGGCGTAGCGCTTCGCCATTTCGGCAAGCGTGAAGACGCGCTTGATCTTCGAGGCCTGGCCGGCGGTGTTGAACTCCTGCAGGCGCTGCTTGCAGAGCTTCGTCATCGCCTCCATGGCGGGCTTCAGGTACTTGCGCGGGTCGAACTCGCCCGGGTTCTCGGTCAGCACCTTGCGGATCTGGCCGGTCATGGCCATCCGGTTGTCCGTGTCGATGTTGATCTTGCGCACGCCGTTCTTGATGCCGCGCTGGATCTCCTCCACCGGCACGCCCCAGGTCGGCTTCATCTGGCCGCCGTACTGGTTGATGATGTCCTGCAGGTCCTGCGGCACCGACGAGGAGCCGTGCATCACGAGGTGCGTGTTCGGCAGCTTGCGGTGGATCTCCTCGATCACGTGCATCGCCAGGATCGCGCCGTCGGGCTTGCGGGTGAACTTGTAGGCGCCGTGCGAGGTGCCCATGGCGATGGCGAGCGCGTCGACCTTCGTCTCGGCCACGAACTTCACGGCCTCGTCGGGATTGGTCAGGAGCTGGTCGTGCGAGAGCTTGCCCTCGGCGCCGTGGCCGTCCTCCTTGTCGCCCATGCCGGTCTCGAGGGAGCCCAGCACGCCGAGCTCGCCTTCCACCGAGATGCCGCCGAGATGGGCCATCTCGACCACCTTCCTGGTGACGCCGACATTGTAGTCCCAGTCGCCCGGGGTCTTGCCGTCCGCCTTGAGCGAGCCGTCCATCATCACCGAGGTGAAGCCGGCCTGGATCGCCGTCATGCAGGTGGCGGGCTCGTTGCCGTGGTCGAGGTGCACGCAGACCGGGATGTGCGGGTAGATCTCGGTGACCGCGTCCATCATGTGCTTGAGCATGACGTCGTTGGCGTAGGAGCGCGCGCCGCGGCTCGCCTGGATGATCACCGGAGCGTCGACCTCGTTGGCGGCCGCCATGATGGCGAGCGCCTGCTCCATGTTGTTGATGTTGAAGGCAGGCACGCCATAGCCTTGCTCGGCGGCGTGGTCCAGAAGCTGCCTCATGGTGATGCGTGCCATGATATCCTCCGTGTGTTCTTGCTCTTTAACTCTGCCGAAGCTGAACCGCAGCTTAAGCCTTCAGGGCCTCGACGCCCGGCAGCGACTTGCCCTCGAGCCATTCGAGGAAGGCGCCGCCCGCCGTTGATACATAGGTGAAGCTTTCCGCCACGCCAGCATGGTTGAGCGCCGCCACCGTATCGCCGCCGCCGGCGACGGACACGAGCTTGCCCTCTTTGGTGCGCTGCGCCGCGTGGCGCGCCGCCGCGACCGTGCCCTGGTCGAAGGGCGGGATCTCGAAAGCGCCGAGCGGGCCGTTCCACACCAGCGTCGCGGCGTCGTTGATGGCAGCCGAGACGCGCTCCACCGACTGCGAGCCCACGTCGAGGATCATCTGGTCCTCGGGAATCGCGTCGATGCCGTAGGTGTGGTTCTCCGCGCCCGCCTTGAACTCGTAGGCGCAGACGCCGTCCACGGGCAGGATGATGGCGCAGTTGGATTCCCGCGCCTGCTCGATGATGCGCAGAGCCGTCGCGGCCAGGTCCTTCTCGGCCAGCGACTTGCCGATGCTCAAGCCCATGGCGTGCACGAAGGTGTTGGCCATGCCGCCCCCGATCACGAGGGCGTCGACCTTCTTCACCAGGTTTTCCAGGAGGTCGATCTTGGTCGACACCTTGGCGCCGCCCACGATGGCGACGACCGGGCGCTTGGGCGCCTCGAGGCCCTTCGTGAGGGCCTCGAGCTCCGCCTGCATGGTGCGGCCCGCATAGGACGGCAGCACGCGGGCGAGACCTTCGGTCGAGGCATGCGCCCGGTGGGCCGCCGAGAAGGCGTCGTTGACGTAGAGGTCGCCGAGCTTCGCCAGCTCGGCCACGAAGGCCTTGTCGTTCTTCTCCTCGCCCGCATGGAAGCGGGTGTTCTCGAGGAGAAGGACGTCGCCGTCCTTCAGGTTCTTCACCGCCTCGGCCGCCGGGGCGCCGATGCAGTCGTCGGCGAAGAAGACCGGCTTGCCGAGGTGGGTCGAGACCGCCTCCGCGACGGGCTTCAGGGACTCCTTGGGATCGCGGCCCTTCGGGCGGCCGAAATGCGCGAGAAGGATCACCTTCCCGCCTTTGTCGGCGATTTCCCGAATGGTGGGCAAGACGCGCTCGATGCGCGTCGCATCCGTCACCCGGCCGTTCTCCATCGGGACGTTGAGGTCGACCCGGACGAGAACGCGCTTACCCTTGACGTCGGCCTGATCGAGCGTGCGGAAGGCGGTCATTCAAAGCCTCCGTCAGATGAGCTTCGCCATGGCGACGGCGGTGTCCGCCATGCGGTTCGAGAAGCCCCACTCGTTGTCGTACCAGGACAGGACGCGCACGAAGTTGCCCTCCATGACCTTGGTCTGGTCGAGGTGGAACACGGAGGAGTGCGGGTCGTGGTTGAAGTCCGACGAGACGTTGGGCTGGTCCGTGACGCCGAGGATGCCCTTCAGCTCCTGCTGGGACGCGCGCTTGATCGCCTCGTTGATCTCCTCCTTCGTGGTGGCCTTCTTGGCCACGAACTTGAAGTCGACGACGGAGACGTTCGGGGTCGGCACACGGATCGACGAGCCGTCGAGCTTGCCGTTGAGCTCCGGCAGGACGAGGCCCACGGCCTTGGCGGCGCCGGTCGAGGTCGGGATCATGTTCAGGGCCGCCGCGCGGGCGCGGTACAGGTCCTTGTGCATCTGGTCGAGGGTCGGCTGATCGTTCGTGTAGGAATGGATCGTCGTCATGAAGCCCTTCTCGATGCCGACCGCATCGTGAAGCACCTTGGCGACCGGGGCCAGGCAGTTCGTGGTGCAGGAGGCGTTCGAGATGACGACATGATCCTTCGTCAGCTTGTCGTGGTTGACGCCGTACACGACCGTCAGGTCGGCGCCGTCCGCCGGGGCCGACACGATCACGCGCTTGGCGCCGGCCTGGAGGTGCGCCGAGGCCTTCTCCTTCGAGGTGAAGATGCCGGTGCATTCCAGCGCGATGTCGACGCCGAGCTCCTTGTGGGGGAGCGTCGCCGGGTCCTTGATCGCCGTGACCCGGATCTTCCGGCCGTTGATGACGAGGAACTCGCCGTCAACCGCGACGTCCGCCGGGAAGCGGCCATGGACGGAGTCGAAGCGCAGCAGGTGGGCGTTCGTCTCGACCGGGCCGAGATCGTTGATGGCCACCACTTCGATGTCCTTGCGGCCGCTCTCCACGATGGCGCGGAGGATGTTGCGCCCGATGCGACCGAAACCGTTGATCGCGACCTTCACCGTCATAGTCTGTGCTCCCTTTGTGCGGCGAGGCTCAGGATGTCCCGAGTCTCAGAGATTATGCGTTCTGAGGACCTTCTCGGCGACCGCTTCGGCGGTAATGCCGAAGTGCCGGTAGAGATCCTTGTAGGGCGCGCTCGCGCCGAACCCATGCATGCCGACGAAGATTCCGTCGGAGCCGATGACCGAGTCCCAGCCGAAGCGCACGGCGGCCTCGACCGCGACCTTGACCGGCGCATCGCCGATGATGCGCGCGCGGACTTTCTCGGGCTGGGCCAGGAAGAGGTCGAGCGAGGGCACCGAGACAACGCGAACGGCGAAGCTTTGTTCACTCAGCAGCTTCTGGGCCGCCAGCGCGATCTCGACCTCGCTCCCTGAGGCGAAGATCGTGGCGCGGGCCTTTCCTTCAGCCGGCGAGATCTCGTAGGCGCCTGTGGCCGAGAGGTTCTCGGCGGAGGCCTCCCGGCGGACCTGCGGCAGGTTCTGGCGGGTGAGGGCCAGCAGGCTCGGGCCGTCGGTGCGCTCCAGCGCCAGCTGCCAGCACTCGGCGGTCTCCACCGCGTCGGCCGGGCGGAACACGTGCATCTTCGGCATGGCACGCAGGGACGCCAGGTGCTCCACAGGCTGGTGGGTCGGGCCGTCCTCGCCGAGGCCGATCGAGTCGTGGGTCATCACGTAGACGACCGGAATGCCGGACAGCGCCGCGATGCGCATGGCGGGCCGCGCGTAGTCGGCGAAGACCAGGAAGGTGGCCCCGGCCGGCACGAGGCCGCCGTGGAGCGCCATGCCGTTCATGGCCGCCGCCATGCCGTGCTCGCGGATGCCGTAGTGGATGTAGCGGCCCGCATAGGAGCCGGGCGAGATGGCGGTGAGATTCTTGGTCTTGGTGTTGTTCGACGGTGTCAGGTCGGCCGAGCCCAGCACCAGCTCCGGCACCGCCTCGGTCAGGACCTCGAGGGCGATCTCGCTCGCCTTGCGGGTGGCGACGTTCTGCGGCTCGGCGATCAGCCGCTCCTTCAGCTTGGCCACCGCGGCGGAGAGGCCCTGCGGGCGCACGCCGTTGACGCGGCGCTCGAACTCGGCGCGCTTGTCCTCGGGCAGCGCCTTCAGGCGGTCGGCCCAAGCCTTGCGCTGGCGGCGGCCCTTCCTGCCGGCCTCGGCCCAGGCGTCGCGGATGGTCTCGGGCAGCTCGAACGGGGCGGAGCTCCAGCCGTAGGCGGCCTTGGCGCCGGCCAGCTCCTCGGCCCCGAGGGGCTCGCCGTGGGCCTTGGAGGTGCCGGCCTTCTTGGGCGCGCCGTAGCCGATGGTGGTCCGGCAGGCGATGAGCGTCGGGCGGTCCGACTTCTGCGCGCGCGAGAGGGCGCGGCCGATGGCCTGCGGGTCGTGGCCGTCCACGCGCACGGCGCGCCAGCCGGCGGCCTCGAAGCGCTTCACCTGGTCGACGGAATCGGAAAGCGAGAGCGGGCCGTCGATGGAGATGCCGTTGTCGTCGAAGAGCACGATGAGGCGGCTGAGCTTCAGGTGGCCCGCAAGCGCGATCGCCTCCTGGCTGATGCCCTCCATCAGGTCGCCGTCCGAGGCGATCACGTAGGTGCGGTGGTCGACGAGGTCGTCACCGTACTCGGCGTTGAGCATCCGCTCGGCGATGGCCATGCCGACCGCGGTGGCGATGCCCTGGCCCAGCGGGCCGGTCGTCGTCTCGACGCCGGGGGTCATGAAGTTCTCGGGGTGGCCCGGGGTCTTGGAATCGAGCTGGCGGAAGCGCTTGAGCTCCTCGACCGTCATGCCCTTCACGCCCGTCAGGTGGAGAAGGGCGTAGAGCAGCATCGAGCCGTGGCCGGCGGAGAGCACGAAGCGGTCGCGGTCGGGCCAAGCCGGATCGGCGGCGTCGTATTTCAGGAACTTGGTGAAGAGCACTGTCGCCATGTCGGCGGCGCCCATGGGGAGGCCCGGATGGCCGGATTTCGCTTGCTCCACTGCGTCCATGGCGAGGACGCGCACGGCGTTCGCCAGATCGGAATGGGTGACGCGATCGGCGGGGACGGTATCTTGCACGGCGTGTTCCACAGGTCTTGCGGGCGGCCTCCGGGGCCGAGCCCATCCAAAAAGCGAGGGCTCCTTAACACGGGGGAGGGGCGAGTCAAAGGCCGCAACCGGTTAAATCCCGCAGGACCGTTGCCGCTGCGGGGCCGGGGGCCAAAGCATCGGACCCAAAAGTGGATTTGCACTTTTGGGACCCATCCGATGCTTTCTCCTTGAATGAGAGTATCGTCTGCGCGGAAAACTGGGTCCACTTTTCCGCACGATGCTCTAGTGTCTTGGCCGAATCCCGGATGATGCAATGAGCCCCAACCTCGACGATGCGATGAAACGGCTTGAGAAGGCCCTTGGGCTGCTGGAGGCTTCCGTCTCCCGCCGTCTCGAGGCCGATCGCCGTCGCGGCGATCTGGAGACCGAGCTTCAGCTCATGCAGGACGACCGGTCCCGGCTCGCCGTGGAGCTCGACGGCGCGGTCACGCGCCTGCACCGGTTCGAGGCCGCGACCGACGACGTGAGCCGGCGCGTGCGCGACGCGATCGGCGCCGTCCAAGCCGTCCTCGCCCAGGCCGGTGCAGCCCAGGCGGAGGAGGGCTGAGCATGTCCCAGGTGACGGTGACCATCGCCGGCAAGACCTACCGCATGGCCTGCGCCGAAGGGGAGGAGGCGCATCTCGAAGGCCTGGCGGCCGCCTTCGATGCGAGGATCGAGGAGATGCGCAATGCGGCCGGCGAGATCGGCGACATGCGCCTGCACGTCATGGCGGCCCTGACCCTCGCGGACGAGCTTCACGAGGCGAGGCGGCGCATCGCCTCCCTGGAGCGCGAGATGGACGAGATGCGCCGGTTCTACTCCGCAGGCGACCACCGCATTCAGGCCGCGGAGGCCCGGTTCGCCGAAAGCGTCCAGAACGTGGCCGAGCGGATCGAGCGGTTGGCGCGGAGCCTCAACACGCCGGTTCAGGGGTAGGCTGGCGCAGGAACCATGGCGACACGACTGACCACCACCACGATCAGAAGCGTGGAGGAGGCCTGCCTCAACGGCTGGCCCGCCCTGCGCACCATCGTTCTCGATGGCTGGGTTCTTCGGCTGGCGGAAGGATACACGCGCCGCGCGAACTCCGTGCACGTGCTGTCCCCGGGAAGCAGGCGCGCGGGCGAGAAGGTGGCGGTCTGCGAACGGATCTACGAGGCGCACGGGCTGCCGGCCGTCTTCTGCCTGACCTCGATGGCTCCGTCCTCGATCGGCGCGGTCCTCGATCGGCGGGGCTACGATCCGCCGGAGGACGAAACCTGCGTGCTGTATCAGGATCTTTCCCGGGAGAGGGCGCACCGCCCGCACCAGGTCGAGCTGACCGAAGGATTCCCCACGGAGGAATGGCTTCGAACGCTCGGCCAGCTGCAAGGTCAGGGAGGGGCGGCGCGCGAGGTCCATCGTCGGATCCTCGACGCGCTCGCCGTGCCGGCGGTGTTCGCATCGGTTTCGGAGGAGGGACGCACTGCCTCCGTGGCGTTCGGAGCGGTTCACGACGGCATCGTCTGCGTGAATTCGGTGGCGACCGACCCCGCGTTTCGGCGCCGGGGGCTGGCGCAGCGGACGATCTCGGCGATCCTCGCCTGGGCGGCGGACCGGTGCGGGGCCACGGGAGCCTGCGTGCCGGTGGTGGCCGCCAACAGGCCGGCGGTGGGCCTTTACCAAGGCTTGGGCTTCGCCACGGAAGCCTACCGGTACCATTACCGGCGCCGGTCGGGCCCCAGTGAAATTTAGGCTAGCGTCTCCGTTTCCCCCTTCCCCCGGACCCGCATCATCCCTACATAGGAAAGGCGGGGCTGCGGGGCGCGTCAGGAGTTCATTTCCCCGGGGCCTTATCGATCCTGAAGGGAGCTGTCCCTGACCCGGTCCGTGGACCGGGACATACGGCGCCCACCTACTTTGTAGGTTCCCGGGATCGCTTCTCCGACGGCTTTTGTGGCTCCGCACTTCATGTCTTTCCTATCCCCTCCCGAGCTCAAGGACCGGCTGCGCAGCGAGGCCTTCGCCCGCCGCGACGGCCTGGACCCCGACTTCCGGAACGGCGCCGCCCGGTCCATCGCCGAGCAGGCCCTGGCCCTTGCCGACCTGAAGGATGCCTCGCCCGTCGGCGGCTACTGGCCGATCCGCAGCGAGGTCGATCCGCGCCCGCTCATGGAGGCGCTGCTCGACCGCGGGCAGGACGTGGCGCTGTCGCAGATCCTCCATCCCCACCTGAGCTGGCGCCTCTGGCAGCCCGGCGACGTGCTCGTGAAGGGCGGCTTCGGCGTGCGCGAACCGGGGCCGGACGCCCCCGAGGTGTTCCCGGTGGCCCTCCTCGTGCCGCTCGTGGCCTTCGACCGGCGCGGCGGGCGCATCGGCTACGGCAAGGGCCATTTCGACCGGGCCATCGCGGCGCTCGAAGCCCAGCATCCGGTCTTGACCATCGGCCTCGCTTATGCGGTTCAGGAGATCGAGCAGGTTCCCGTGGAACCGCACGACCGCCTGCTCGATGTCATCATCACGGAATCCGAACTCATCCGGACCTGAGCCCTTCAAGGAGTTCCCATGCGTCTTCTCTTCCTCGGCGACGTGGTCGGTCGGGCCGGCCGCAACGTGGTGGTCGACCGGTTGCCATCCTTGCGCGAGCGCTGGGGCCTCGACTGCGTGGTCATCAACGGCGAGAACTCGGCCGGGGGCTTCGGCATCACGGAAGGCATCTGCGACGACCTGCTGAACGCGGGCGCCGACGCGGTGACGCTCGGCAACCATTCCTGGGACCAGCGCGAGACCCTGGTCTTCATCGAGCGCCAGCAGCGGCTCCTGCGGCCGGTCAACTACCCGCCCGGCACCCCCGGCCGGGGCGCGAACCTCATCGACACCCAGACGGGCCGGCGCGTCCTCGTCATCAACGTCATGGGCCGGCTCTACATGGACGCCCTCGACGACCCCTTCGCGGCGGTCGACCGGGAGATCGACGCCTGCCCCATGGGCCAGGTGGCCGATGCGGTCATCGTCGACGTCCATGCCGAGGCGACCTCCGAGAAGGAGGCCATGGGCCACCATCTCGACGGGCGCGCCAGCCTCGTGGTCGGCACCCACACCCATGTGCCGACCGCCGATCACCGGGTGCTCGCCGGCGGCACCGCCTACATGTCCGATGCGGGCATGTGCGGCGACTACGATTCGGTTCTCGGCATGCAGAAGGAGGAATCGATCCGCCGCTTCCTCCAGAAGACCCCAGGGCCCCGCATGGAGCCCGCCATGGGAGAGGGAACGCTTTCCGGCATCGCGGTCGAGACCGACGACCGCACGGGTCTCGCGGTCCGGGTGGCGGCGCTCCGGCTCGGGCCGCATCTCGAGGAATCCTGGCCCCGCTTCTGGGACTGAACCGCCAGGCTCTCGTGCCCTTCTCCCTTGGCGCGCCGCAAAACGTCCCCATCTGTCCCGTCACGGAGATTTCAGGTGGATATCGAACAGAAGAAGCGCCTCTACCGGGATGTCGGGTCGACCGTGGAGGAGGCGCTGGAGCATAAGAGCGCGTCCGATGTCCTGCGGGCCGTGATCAATTCGGCCAAGAGTGAGACGGTCTCCATCGGCGAGATCATCGAGGCGTTCGGGGAGCGCGCCTTCGGGTTCGTGCTGATCCTGTTCAGCCTGCCCAACTGCGTCCCCGCGCCCCCCGGAGTGGCCAGCGTGGTCGGCACGCCGGTCCTGATCTTCGGGATCCAGATGATGCTGGGCCACAAGCATCCCTGGCTCCCGGGCTTCATCCGGCGGCGGACGATCTCGCTCTCCAAGTTCAAGCGCCTGATCGACGTGGCCGAGCCGAAGATGCGGTGGCTCGAGAGCTGGTGCAAGCCGCGTCTGACGCAGCTTTTCAACGTGGTCGGCGACCGGATGATCGGCCTCTTCGCCTTCCTGGTGGCCCTGTCGGTGCTGATTCCCTTCCCGGGCACCAACTTCCCGCCCTCCATCGCCCTCGTGATCGCCTCCATCGCCGTAATGGAGGAGGACGGCTACCTCCTGCTCCTGGGCTATCTCATCGGAATCGCGGGGCTGGCCTATACGGTGACGGTGCTCGGCGCCTCCTATCACCTGATCCATGCGGCCTTCGTCAGCGGAATGTCCTGGCTCGGCTTCTGAAGGGCTTTGCCTCCGGCGCAACAGCGTTTTATAAGCCGGCATCGACACCATCCCCGGCCTGACGAGCCCCTGGACATCAGGGCGTTCTCGGCCGTGACCACGGAGGCCCCATGGCCGGACATTCACAGTTCAAGAACATCATGCACCGCAAGGGGCGCCAGGATGCGATGCGCTCCAAGCTGTTTTCCAAGCTGGCCCGCGAAATCACCGTGGCGGCCAAGATGGGCACCCCCGATCCCAACATGAACCCGCGCCTGCGCGCCGCCATCCTGGCGGCCCGGGCCGAGAACATGCCCAAGGACAACATCCAGCGCGCCATCAACAAGGCGGCGGGCGCCGAGGGCGAGAACTACGAGGAGATCCGCTACGAGGGCTACGGCCCGGGCGGCGCGGCGATCATCGTCGAGGCCATGACGGACAACCGCACCCGCACGGCCTCCGACATCCGCTCCTACTTCACCAAGAGCGGCGGCAACCTCGCCGAGACCGGCGCCGTCTCCTTCATGTTCGACCGGGTCGGCCTCGTCGAGTTCGGTCCCGAGGCCGCCGATGCGGACGCCATGCTGGAAGCCGCCATCGAGGCGGGCGCCGACGACGTGGTCTCCTCCGAGGACGGCCACGAGATCTACTGCGACCAGACCTCCCTCAACGACGTCACCAAGGCGCTCGAGGAGAAGTTCGGCGAGCCGAAGGCCTCCAAGCTCGTCTGGAAGCCCCAGACCCCGGTCGCCGTCGACGACGAGGCGGGCGAGAAGCTCATGAAGCTCATGGAGACCCTCGAGGAGCACGACGACGTCCAGAACGTCTACGGCAATTTCGAGCTCTCCGACGCCCTCATGCAGAAGATGGCGGGGTGATGTGAGCGAGCGCGTCCGCATCCTCGGCCTCGATCCCGGCCTGCGCAACACCGGCTGGGGGGTCATCACCGTCGAGGGGACGAAGCTCTCCTTCGTGGCCTGCGGGGTCGTGACCTCGGACGGGGACCTGGAGCTGGCGCTGCGCCTCAAGCAGATCCACGACCGCCTCACTGACGTGGTCCGGACCTGGACGCCCGACGAGGTGTCGGTCGAGGAGACCTTCGTCAACAAGGACGCCCAGGCGACGCTCAAGCTGGGACAGGCCCGCGCCATGTCCCTGCTGGTCCCGGCCCTGCACGGGCTGCCGGTGGCGGAGTACGGCGCCAACCAGGTCAAGAAGACCGTGGTGGGCGTCGGCCACGCCGAGAAGGACCAGGTCCAGGCAATGGTGAAGATCCTGCTCCCCAAGGCCGACTTCAAGAAGGCCGACGCGGCGGACGCGCTCGCCATCGCCATCGCCCACGCCCACCACCGCAAGGCCCGGGCTTTGGCGGCGAGCCTTTAAGGTGTTACAGAGCTGCGTTCGTCATTCCGGGGCGGCGTAGCCGGGCCCGGGATCGGGTGCAGGATATGGCTCCCCCTTTTCCCTCCCCCTTGCGGGGA
>JAFAAP010000100.1 GCA_023426505.1 Pseudomonadota bacterium | reverse complement strand
CAGGAATAGGTCGTGTTGCCGCTGTTGGTCGAGAAGTTGGCGCCGTACAGGTGCTGGATGCCGGCGATGTCGTACATCATCAGCGACTGCGCGTAGCCCCACGCCTCGTTCGTGTAGCCCGTCGAGGCCGAGGCGCCGACATAGGAGCGATAGCTCATGACCGTGTACTCCATCGAGTCACGAGCCTGCGGCACGATGTTTCCCTCATGGGAATGATCCAGGCCGAGTGTGTGCCCGATCTCATGCAGAAAGACGAGGTGGGCGTAGTTGCCTCTGCCAGGACTGGCGAAATAGTTGCTGGAGTTGCCAAACCAGGCATCGCCACCTGCGGCTGCGGTGGCCGGCGAATACGCCCAGGCAGTCCCGGGCTTGTCCGACAGGGCGAAGCGGAGGTCCGCATGTTGGGTCGCCGTCTCGTCGACTTGCGAGAATGCGAGATTCGCGACTGATGAATATGCCTTCAAGACTGTACGGACGGTTGCCTGCTGCGTGGCGCTGAGTGCGCCGAAGTTGGTGCTGTTCTCAGCATCGCCGTAAGAGCTGCCATAGTAGGAGCCGTCAGTCGGGAAGCTGTAAGACAGATTATTCGTTGCCCATCTGTAATTGCCGAGGATACCGTCGATATACGCGTTTCCTGTAAGATCGTTGGAAGCGATTGCAGGCATGAAACCATCCACTTTGGAAAATATTCCGGAAATAAAGGATGACAGTCGTCGTGGATTGTTAAGGCTCCGCTCGAAACGCCTAGCTGGCAACTTCCTCTAAGGAGGTACTCTTTAAGTGATGGTGGGTTTGGGGCGCGGGTTCCACTGGAGCCTTCGCCGATTCACTGCGCTAACCGCCGGGGTCGATCCGAGAGGAGAGGCATCGCTGTCGGAGATGTCGCGCGTACAGGTGCTCCTTGGCTGAAGCTCCTGCCAGAGGCCTCATTCAACCTGATAGGGCGCCGTTATTTCACCGCGAAGGCTTTTGGGCTGGCTTCCGACCTTCGAGATACCTGAAGCGGGGAAAGCTCCAGGGGAGCCTACCAGTTCCAGAGGGTGCCGTCCTCGAGGCGAGCGACCGGCAGGTAAGCCCGATCGTAAGGGTATTTCGCCGCGAGCTTCTCGTCGATGTCGACGCCGTGCCCCGGAGTGTCGCCAGGATAGAGATAGCCGTCCGCGAAGGAATAGGCATGCGGGAAGACTTCATCGGTCTCTGGCGTATGTCGCATGTATTCCTGAATGCCGAAGTTCGGCACCCACAGGTCGAAATGAAGCGCCGACCCCATACAGACCGGAGACAGGTCGGTCGCTCCATGGGAGCCGGTACGGACCTGATAGAGTTCCGCGAGCGTCGCGATCTTACGCAACTGAGTGATGCCGCCGGCTCGAACGACAGTCGTGCGGATGTAGTCGATAAGCTGGTTCTGGATCAGCTCCCGACAGTCATGGATGGAGTTGAAGATCTCTCCGATGGCGATAGGCGTCGTCGTGTGCTGGCGGATCAGGCGCAGGGATTCCTGGTTCTCTGCCGGTGTGGGATCCTTCATCCAAAACAAGTTGTACGGCTCGAGGCTCTTGCCGAGCCGAGCAGCCTCTATGGGCGTCAGACGATGATGCACATCATGGAGTAGATGAAAGTCGGCCCCATGGGCAGCGCGGACAGCTTCGAAGAGCTTCGGAGCAAAGTTGAGGTACTTTTCCGTCGACCAGATCTGCTCCTCGGGAAGTCCCTTCGTGGCGGGCTCGTAGAAGAGCTTTCCTCGTGCGATGCCGTAGGCAGTCTCCAGACCGGGAATCCCGGCTTGCGCGCGAACGGCCTTGTACCCGAGCTCGAGATACTTCCCCACCGCATCAATCGTTTCCGGAATGTCTCGCCCGTTGGCGTGACCGTAAACCATCACGCCCGAGCGGCTCTTGCCGCCAAGGAGCTGGTAGAGCGGGAGCCCTGCGACCTTCGCCTTGATGTCCCACAATGCCATGTCCACGGCGGCGATCGCCGACATGGTGACGGGACCGCGCCGCCAATAGGCACCTTTGGCAAGGTACTGCCAGATGTCTTCGATCTGCTGCGGATCCCGTCCGATAAGGCAGGGGATCACGTGCTCCTCGAGATAGGCCGAAACTGCCAGTTCTCGTCCGTTCAGGGTTGCGTCACCAATGCCGTAGACGCCCTCGTCCGTGACGATCTTGAGAGTGACGAAGTTCCTGCCGGGGCAGGTGACGATGCAATAGGCCTTTTCGATTTTCATGGGATCCCCGGGATATGTCGTCAGGCGGAGGTCAGGTCCAGGACAGTCTTTCGAGCGCCTTGAGCATAAAGCTGCGCAAGTGCCTCGGTAACGGAATCGGTAAAACGAGAATTCGCCGGAAGATCATCGCCGAAGATCTCGCGGAGACCGAACAGTTCCCGCGCGAGTTTCTCGGGACTGTTGCCGGCGTACTCTGCATGCTTGCGTAAGCGGGCCGCCATCGGATCCCGCACGTCGATGGGTTGCCCTCTCTCGTCAATTCCAGTGACATAGCGCATCCAGCCGGCAACGCCGAGAGCCAGACGCCGGATCGGCTTTCCAACATTCAGGCGGTCGCGAACCGTGCCGAGCAGGCGTTGTGGAAGCTTCTGTGAGCCGTCCATTGCGATTTGCCACGTACGGTGCCGCAGGGCAGGGTTCTTGAACCGCTCAATCAGAGCATTCTTGTAGGATTCGAGATCGGCGCCCGGCGGCATATGAAGTGTGGGCGTCACCTCGTCGTCCATCAATCCCCGCACGAGCCGTTCGAAGGATGGATCGGCCATGGCGTCGGAGACCGTTTCATAGCCCGCGAGATAGCCGAGATAGGCGAGCGTCGAATGGCTCCCGTTGAGCAGACGAAGCTTCATATGCTCATACGGCTCGACGTCAGCCACGAATTCGGCGCCGGCCAGCTCCCAGGCGGGACGGCCCTGCGGGAAATTGTCCTCGATCACCCATTGGGTGAAAGGTTCGGTGACAACCGGCCAGGCATCGGACATTCCGAGCGCCCGCGCGATGCGCTCCCGGTCGGCGTCGCTCGTGGCCGGTACGATCCTGTCGACCATCGTGGAGGGGCAGGCGATCTCGGCCGCAACAAACCGGCCGAGATCCTGATCGATCATCTCGGCATATCGGGTTAAAACCCGTTTCACGGTGCGGCCATTCGACGGGAGATTGTCGCAGCTCAGGACCGTGAATGGCGGCACCCCGGATGCTCTGCGACGACGAAGCGCCTCGACGATGAAGCCGGGCGCCGATCGCGGCTGATGCGGATTGGCAAGGTCGTGGACGATATCAGTATGGGCTTCGTTGAGGGCTCCCGTCGCGGGGTCGTGACAATAGCCCTTCTCGGTGACCGTCAGAGAAACGATGCGGACGGCGGGATCGCACATCACCTTGAGGAGATCTTCGATTGCTTCGGGAGCAACGATCACCCGACGGATCGATCCGATGACCCGCAGAGCTTCACCGTCTCGCGAGCGCACCGAAACTGTGTAGAGACCCTCCTGCGGCGACAGGGCGTCGTAAGTGTCCGGGCTACGCAGGCTTGCGGCAACGATTCCCCAACGAGGATCATGACCGAGAACATCATCGGTATAGACCGCCTGATGAGCCCGATGAAAAGCGCCGACGCCCAGATGTACGATTCCTGGCGTGACGGCCCTGCGGTCATACTGAGGCTTCTGGACGCCCGCAGGAAGGTCGGCGAGGTTCGTGTCGTTCAAACGCTTCGACATTGCGTCCTCAATGCGCCGGTTGCTGCTTTGCGCGCGTGACAATCTGCGTCGGATTGACGAAGCGCAGGGCAATCACAAGCCAGACGAGCGTCGTCACCATGTAGATCACCGCCATGGCATCGATCGATTGCACGGCACGCACGCCTGCCGCGAAGACGGCGTAGTAGAGCGCCACAACAAGCGTCTGGCTGGTAGGCCCGGCGACCAGGAAGGTCAGCTCGAACATCGCGATGGTCCTGACGAGGACGAGGAGGAGGGCTGCCAGGATGCCCGGAAGCAGCAATGGCAGCAGCACGTGGATGAACAACTTGAAGGTATTGGCGCCGAACACACGGGCCGCAGCCTCGATCTTCGGGTCGATCTGTTCGATGAACGGGATCATGACCAGGATCACGAAAGGCACGGTCGGCACGAGATTGGCAGCGACCACACCCCAGAACGTTCCGGCCAGTCCTGTCTGGTAAAGAACCGTGGCAAGTGGGATGCCGAACGTGATCGGCGGGATGAGAAGCGGCAGCAGAAACAGGAGCACGAGCAGCTTCTTCCCCGGAAAGTCTCGACGGGCTAGGGCATAGGCCGCCGTCACTCCGAGGATGCCGGAGATGAGCACAACGGCGCCGACCACCTGAAAGGTTACGAGGAGGACGTCCCCCAGCTGGAATTCGCTCCACGCCGAGTCATACCAACGCGTCGTCCATCCCACCGGAAGCCAGGTCCCGAGCCATCGCGTCGCGAAGGAGCTTGTTACCACGGTCGCAATCATGGCGAGCAGGTTGAGCACGAAAAACGCGACGACAGCCCAAATGGCAGCGGCCCAGATTTTGGCACCGAGTGTGGTATCGCGGATCATCGGATTACCCTTTCGCGCCGCTGGCAGGACCACGGTAGAAGAGGCCGCGGGAGGCAAGAACGGCGACCACGATTGCGAGTTGGACGAAGCCCATGATCATCGCGACCGCCGAGGCCATGGAATAATCATACTCTTCGAACGCCGCCTGATAGGCTGCGATCGAGATCACGCGGGTCGGGCCCGCTGGTGCGCCGAGAAGAACTGCGGAGGGAAACACCGAAAAGGCTTGAACGAAAGACAGGCAGAACGTGATTGCGAAGCCCGGCATCAGAAGCGGAAGGTAGATGTAGCGGAAGCGCTGCCAGGAATTGGCCCCGAGCGTTGCCCCTGCCTGCTCCAGCGCCGGATCGATTCCCGTCACATATGAGAGTGTGAGCAGGAACGTGAAGGGAAAGCCGGTGATGACCAGCGATGCGAAGACACCCCAGTAGTTGTGAACCAGCTTGAGCGGTTGGGAAATGAGCCCCAGCGTCATGAGCGTGCGATTGAACCAGCCCTGTGGCCCGAGATAGTTGAGCAGCCCCTCCGCCACCAGCACCGTTCCCAACGTGATGGGGAGCACGAGGATCGTGGTGAGAAGACGCTGATGACGCATCAGACGGACGCGGAAGGCGATCGGGACGGCCAGCAGAAGGTTCAGCAGCGTGACGGGAATCGCAAGCCACAGTGTCTTCGCAATCGTCTCGTACAAGAACGGGTCCGAGAAAAAGCGCTTGTAGTTCGCGAGCCAGTCACCGCCCGCCTTGGGCTCGAACGACAGAATAAAGCCGAACGCGAACGGGTAGACGAAGAGCGCGAGGCTGAAGATGGCCGCCGGAACGACGAGGAGCGTGACCGCGTCGAAACCGTGGGCTGCAAGCCTCTGGCGAAGGCTCGGCCCATGTGCCGTTGCAGTGGTGGTCGGCGCGAATGCGTCCATCAGCTTCTCCCTTGAAGGGGTTCTGCGAAGACGAGAACACGATTATCCTCGGCCTGGAGATGGATCTTCGCACCAGGTTCGACGGCTTGGTGGGAGCGGAAGACCAGGTCGAGCCCCCCAGCCGTATGGGCGGTTCCGACGAATTCGCGACCGCGGTATTCCATCGTATCGACCGTAACGGCGAGGGCGCGGTCGCCCGGGGCTCCGACGAC
>JAFAAP010000077.1 GCA_023426505.1 Pseudomonadota bacterium | reverse complement strand
AATCACCGAGGAGGTGCCGCGCCTGCGCGACGAGGGCCGCGTCGCCGTGGAGAAGCTCTCGGACCGGTTCTCGCGGGTGACGGTGCGGTTCGGGTTCATGGAACACCCGAACGTGCCCAGGGCGTTGAAGGCGGCTAACTTCGATCTGGAGGACGCCTCGTTCTTCCTGTCGCGGCGGGCGCTGCAGCCCTCGGCCCAGGCGGGATTGCCGCTCTGGCAGGACTACATCTTCATTCCGATGGCCCGCTCCGCGAGCGATGTCTCGGACCAGTTCTGCATTCCCGAGGATCAAGCGGTCGAAGTCGGCGCTCGGGTCACGATCTGATCGGGCAGAGAGCCGCTGGCGTCGTCCCACCGCACCCGGACAAATCAGCGGACTCCTCATCCCAAAGGGGTACGTAGTTTCCCCTCGGGACCACCCGCATCCATGCCACCGCAATCTTGCCCGATTGCGCTCCTCTGCTCGCCCGAAGGCGGCCGTCGGATCCTTCGCATCGGCCGGGAACGCTGTTTCACGAGGGGGGAACGATGCCCATCAACTGGCTTGTGCTGGCTCCGGCCGATCAAGACCTTCAGGTCCCGACCTACGGCCTCTACGGCGGTCCGGACTATTCCGGCGGCATTCTGCTCGGACCCGACGAGGCGCCGAGCTTCACGGCGGCCCCGCTCGACCCGCTCGACGCGCTTTTTCGCAAGCACGACATCGCGATCCGCAATGCACCCAACCTCCGTGCCGAGGCGAAGGCCGACGTGGCGCTGATCAAAGGGATCATGGCCCTGCCGTCGGATGCGGTGAAGGGCGAAGGCGATCTCTATGCAGGGGCGGCGATCATCGGGATGATCGGGCGCATCATCGTGCACGACCATCACCCGGAATACCTCGCCAAGCTCAACCTGCCGAAGACGATCGACAAGGCCGTGAGCCTGATCAAGCAGGGCAGCATCCAGCCGGACGCGCAGGAGGTGGCCGGGCTCGCAAGCTGGCTCGAGAAGACCTCCGACGAACTGGCGAGCGGCCATGGTCGCCTCGGCGTACTTGCGGCGGACAAGCTCCTGAACCTCGCGGCCGAGCTGAAGGGCCTGCCGCCGGGGGACCTCAACCTCCCGCTCGGCGATCTCGCGTTCACGTTCCCGGTGAAGGAGGCCAAGTCCCTGCTGGCGGAGGCCGTCGAGGCGACGTGGTCGGAGCCGGGGCACCGGACGGATGTCGCGGACCTGCTGTCGGACTACGCCGCCCAGGTGGCCCACCACGTCCCCGTCGCCACGCCGCAGATCGAGACGCTCGTCCATAAGCTCGGGCTCGCAGATTTCCACTTCTAGCAGCCTCGTCGGAACAGGCGGCCGTGGAGCCGCCCGCCTGCTCCGCCCTGCCGAGCAACCGCAATCCCGCCCGATTGCCGACGTGACCTGAGGCCTGCGGCGGACGGCCCAAGCCGCGGGTCGCCAGCTCCCTACAGGAGGCTGCCATGCCAAACGTGCCTCACAAGCAGATCAATTGGCTCATCCCGTTCGAGGGGCCAGGAGGCCTCCCGCTCCTGACCTACGGCGACTACGGCGGTCAGGGATGGTCCGGCGGCAAATATGTCGACGACCCGGGGCCCGGCGATCCCAGGATCACGGATCCGCTCGATGCCTTGTTCGCGGTTCACGATGCCGCCTACAACGATCCCGATCCCATCGATCGGGCTATGGCCGACGTGGCGCTCATCGAGGGCATCCGCGCTCTGCCCGAGAATGCCGTCAAAGGAGAAGGCGACCTCTACGGCGGCATGGCGATCCTGCTGTTTCTCTATCAGATCGCCTTCGTCCACGATCATCCCGAACTGCTAGGGCAGCTCGACTTCGAGGAGACCGTCGAGGATGCCCTCGATCTGATCGAGCACGGCGGCATCCGCCCCTCGCACGAGGAAAAAATCGGCGTCGTGAACTGGTTCTCGACGCTCGGGAACGCCTTGGCGACGTCGGACAACCCCGTCGCCCAGGAGATCTCAGGGGACTTCCTCGACTTCGTCGCAGCGCTTCAAGCCGCTCCGGCCGCCAAGTTCCAGCACGTGCTGAAGAAAGAGACCCACGACTTCCTCGACGAGTTCGCGTCGCACCTCGAGGACGCGGTCGAGGCGTTTGTCGGCGAGCTGGGTCAAAGCCCTGACGCTCCGGCTGTCCCCGAGGCCAAGCTGGCCCTGTTCGGACACGGCGACCTTCACCTCTAGCCGAGGGGATCAGATCAAGGCGACGGCCTTCGCACCCAGCGCGGAAGCCGCGTCCTGCGGCGCGAGCCTGACCTGCAACCCGCGCTGGCCGCCGTTGATGAAGACGCTTGCGTGCGCGAGGGCCGTCTCCTCGATCAAGGTCGGCACCCGCTTCTTCTGACCGAAGGGGCTGATGCCGCCGACGTGATAGCCGGTGATGCGCTCCGCATCCGCCGGCTTCATCATCTGGGCGGTCTTGCCGCCCAAGGCCGCCGCGAGCTTTTTCAGGTTCACCTCTTGGTCGGAGGGCACGACCGCGCAGGCGGGCTTGCCATCCACCGTCACCATCAGGGTCTTGAGCACGCTCGACGGGTCCGCGCCGAGCGCCTCCGCGGCCTGGAGGCCGATGCGCTCGGCATTCGGGTCGTAGTCGTAGGCGTGGACCGTGAAGGACACGCCCGCCTGCTGCAGGGCCTGCGTGGCGCGGGTGGTCTTGGACATGGCAGGGTCCGAAAAAAGCCGGTCAGTGGTCGTGCTTGTGCCCGTGACGGTGGCCGCATCCGCAGCCGGGGCCGTGCTCGTGACCATGGCTATGGTGGTGGTCGTGATCGTGATCGTGGTGATCATGATCATGCTTGTGGTCGTGATGGGCAGGGCCGTGCCCATGATCGTGCTCGTGCTCGTGCCCGTGGGAATGACCGTGCGCATGGCCGTGGTGGTGATGTCCGTGGCCGTGATCGTGGTCGCACGCATGGGCGCTGCGCTCCGGCCGGAACGGGCGCTCGACCGGGGTCGCGGTGCAGCCCTGCCCGCGCACCAGCTCGGCGATCAAGGGATCGTTCTCCACGTAGATCGCATCCGCCGCCACCTCGACGAGGCCGTGCTGGCTGCCGAGATGCCAGGCGAGGCGCGTGAGGCGCAAGGGGTTCTCGGCCTTCACCTCCAGCAGGCGCTCCGGCGCCGCCTTGACCTGGACGAGGCGACCGTCCTCGAGCCGCAGGGCATCGCCGTCGTTGACGGTGGTCTCCATGTCGAGGTCGAGCCGGATCTCGATCCCGCCCTCCGCCGTCAGGGTCGCCTCGCGGCGGTTGCGGGCCGCGTGGTCGAGGGTGATGGTGTCGACGACGCGGTCGGCCTTCACGGCGGGCTTGCGGACGATGGTGGTGACGCGGGGCATGGCTGTGGTCTCGGGAGGTTGACGGTCAGGCTCTTCAGATAGGATGGGCAGGGCGCTTCGTTAATAGGCGACCTTGTCGGGCTTGTTCGCCCAGGCGTCGAACACCGCCCTGGCCTCCAGGCTCGGCAGGTGGTCCATGGGGATGAGGCGCTCGGTCGGATCCTTCGGGATCTCGTCGTAGATCAGGCTGTCATCGAAGCCGATCTCGGCGGCATCCTTGCGGGTATTGGCGTAAACGATCCGGGAGACCCGCGCCCAATAGGCCGAGGCCAGGCACATGGGGCACGGCTCGCAGCTCGTATAGAGGGTGGCCCCGTGGAGGGCGAAATCGCCCACGGCCTCGCAGGCGCGGCGGATCGCCGTCACCTCGGCATGCGCCGTCGGGTCGTTGGTGGAGGTCACCCGGTTCCAGCCCTCGGCCAGCACCTTGCCGTCGCGCACGATCACGGCCCCAAAGGGACCGCCGGCGCCTTCGTGCATGTGCTCGCGCGAAAGAGCGACAGCGCGGGCGAGATGGCGCTGATCTTCTGCTTGGTCGTGTGTCATAGGGCGGTTTTATCGTTTGCCGCGGCAGGACGCGAGAAATTTAACACGGAGGAGCGCCGCTCCCGCACCTGGAGGAGTTGTGCCGCAACGGAAGCCGCGATCACCGCCGGCTCCTTGGCCTTGATGCCGGGAAGGCCGATCGGACTGACCAGGGCCCGGATCTGCCGGTCGGACAGACCCATCTCCCGGAACCGCTTCTCGAACCGCGCCCGCTTTGTGGCGCTGCCGATCAGGCCCACATACGGGAAGCCCCGGCGGAGCGCCGCATCCGTGATCGCCATGTCGAGGGGATGGTCGTGGGTCATGACCAGGACGACCGCATTGGCGGGCGCCCGGGCGATCTCGGCGGCCGGATCCTGCATGCGCACCGCCGTGGCGTTGGCGGGCATGTGGGACGGGAAGGCCCCCTCCCGGTCGTCGAGCCAGCGGACGGCAAACGGCAGCGGCGCCAAGGCCAGCACGAGGGCGCGGCCGACATGGCCGGCCCCGAAGATGAGCACCGGCGTCCGGTTTTCTCCATGGGTCTCGCGCCACTGGGTGCTCTTGTCGTCTCCGACCGCCGAGGACAGGTCGCGCACGACGCGACCGTCCGCGAGGCGGCACTCGACCTCGAATTCGCCCTCCTCCTCGGCCTGCGCCAAGGGCTCGATGTCCTCGAGGTCCTGCTTGCTGAAGGTCTCGATGAGGATCTTGACCCGGCCGCCGCAGCACTGGCCGAGATCGGGGCCGAGCGCCTGATCGACGAAGCGCGCCGGGCGCTCATGGCGCTCCAGCATGCCGCGCGCGATGTCGAGCATGAGGAATTCGAGCTGGCCGCCGCCGATGGTGCCGTGGAACGCCCCGTCGCGGCGCACAACCATGCAGGCCCCGGCCTCGCGCGGGGCGGAGCCCTTCACGTCGTGGACGCTGACGAGGGCCGCCGCGTCATGGCGGCGGACGAGATCAGCAAGCTGGTGCCAGACCTTCACCCCATGGGCCTCCCGCGCAGGGCCTCGCAGGCGCGCAGGATCGCCTCCGGGGTCGCCGGCGCATCGAGGGGAACGGCCTTCGACGGATCAAGCGAATGCACCGCATCGGCGAGCGCGCAGAAGACGCTGTTCGCCAGCATGATCGGCGGCTCGCCCACCGCCTTCGACCGGTAGATCGTCTCCTCCCGGTTGGCGTTGGGATAGAGCGCGACGCGGAAATCCGCCGGCACGTCCGACGCGACCGGGATCTTGTAGGTCGAAGGCGCGTGCGTGAGCAGGCGCCCCTCGCGGTCGAACACCAGCTCTTCCGTCGTGAGCCAGCCCATGCCCTGAACGAAGCCGCCTTCGATCTGGCCGATGTCGATGGCGGGGTTCAGCGACTTGCCGACGTCGTGGAGGATGTCCGCCCGCAGCAGGCGGTTCTCGCCGGTGAGCGTGTCGACGATCACCTCGGAGCAGGCCGCCCCATACGCGAAGTAGAAGAACGGCCGGCCCGTCGCGTTGTCGCGGTTCCAGGTGATTTTCGGCGTGGCGTAGTGGCCCGCCTCCGAGAGCGCCACGCGGGCCTGGATGCATTTCCTCGCAAGCTCGGTGAAGGACAGGCTCTCGTTGCCGATGAAGACCCGGTCGTCGCGGAACTCGACCTGCTCCTCCGGCACATCGTAGGTTTTCGCCGCATGGGCGATCATGCGCCGCTTGATGGCGCCCGCCGCGACCCGCGCCGCCATGCCGTTGAGGTCCGACCCCGACGAGGCAGCGGTCGGGGACGTGTTCGGCACCTTCGCGGTGGTGGTCGCGGTGATGCGCACGCGCTCCATGGCGATGCCGAATTCCTCCGCCACCACCTGCGCCACCTTGATGTAGAGCCCCTGCCCCATCTCGGTGCCGCCGTGGTTCAGGTGCACCGATCCGTCCTGATAGACGTGCACGAGCGCGCCCGCCTGGTTGAGGTGGGTGAGCGTGAAGCTGATGCCGAACTTCACCGGCGTGAGCGCCAGCCCTCTCTTCATGATCGGCGAGGATGCGTTGAAGGCGGCGATCTCCTGCCGCCGCGCACGGTAGTCGGACGTGCGCTCCAACGTCTGCACGAGGCCGAGAAGCGTGTCAGTCTCCTCCACCTCCATGCCGAAGGGCGTGTGGTTGCCTCCGGGACGGTAGAAATTGGCGTAGCGCACGTCGAGCGGGTCGCGCCCCGTAGCCCAGGCGATCTGGTCCATCACGTGCTCGGCTGCGAGCATGCCCTGGGGCCCCCCAAATCCGCGGAAGGCGGTGTTGGATACGGTGTTGGTTTTGAGCCGCTTCGAGCCCACATGCACCGCCGGCATCCAGTAGGCATTGTCCGCGTGGAACATGGCGCGGTCGACGACGCCGCCGGAGAGATCCGCCGAGCAGCCGCAGCGGGCGAGAAGCTCCACCGCATAACCCTCGATGCGTCCCTCGACGTCGAAGCCGACGCTCCAGTCGCAGCGGAAGTCGTGGCGCTTGCCGGTGAGGATGAAATCGTCGTCGCGGTCGAGGCGCAGCTTGCACGGACGACCGGTGACGCGCGCCGCGAGCGCCGCCGTCACGGCCCATTGCGTCGCCTGGCTCTCCTTGCCGCCGAAGCCGCCGCCCATGCGGCGCGTCTCGCAGACCACGTAAGAATCGGGAATGTCGAGCACGCGCGCGACCACGTGCTGCACCTCGCTCGGATGCTGCGTCGAGGAATAGACATGGACGTCGCCATCCTCGCCCGGGATCGCGAGCGCCACCTGTCCTTCGAGATAGAAGTGCTCCTGTCCGCCGACGCGGAACTGGCCTGCGAGCTTACGTGGAGAAGCCGCAATCGCCGCATTCGCGTCGCCGCGCCTGAAGGCGTAATCCGGCAGCACGGTCTCGCCGCGTTCCAGCGCATCCTCGACGGTGATGCTGGGGCGCTCGTGCTCGATCTCCATCACGGCGAGCTTCACGGCGCGACGCGCCACGTCGCGGTTCGTCGCGACCACCGCGAACACCGCCTGGCCGAGGAAGTCGATCACGTCCTCGACGAAGAGCCGGTCGTCGCCGAAGGCCGGCGACACGTCGTTCTTGCCCGGAATGTCGGCGGCGGTCAGCACCGAGACGACGCCGGGCACCGCGCGGACGGCGGAGAAGTCCAGCGAGATCAGGCGCCCGCGCGCCTTCGGCGACTGGCCGATGGCCACGTGCAGCGTGCCCTCGGGCTCTCGGATGTCGTCGATGTACTGGGCCGTGCCCTGCACGTGCTTGCTGCCGGAATCGTGCGGCAGAGGCTGGCGGACGTGGCGAAGGGTCTCGACCGCATCATCGGGCCCGAGAGAAGGTATGGCGGACGCGCCCATCTTGATACGCTCGTTCATGGCCTACTCCGCCGCCTCGAGGGCGTCGCGCCCACCGACGAGACGGGTTGCGTCGGTCCGGCCGGAGGCGGTCTCGCTCAACGCCTTGAACAGGAGGTTGCGCGCCACCGTCGAACGGTAGGCGGCAGAGGCGCGGTGATCGTCGAGAGGCTGGTAGTCGCGCCCGATGGCGGCGAGCGCCTCGCCCCAGGCGGATGGGTCATCGAGCGAGATGCCGGCGAGCGCCTGCTCGGTTTCCGTGGCGCGCTTCGGAATGCCCGCCATGCCCCCGAAGGCGATGCGCGCAGAGGCGATGCGGCGGCCGTCGAGGGTGAACCTGAACGCCCCCATGGCGGCCGAGATGTCCTCGTCGAACCGCTTCGACACCTTGTAGGCGCGGAAGACTTCGTGCGCCTTCAGCTTCGGCACCGTGACGCGGCGCAGGTACTCGCCGGGCTGCCGGTCCTGCCGGCGATAGGCGATGAAGAAGCTTTCGAGCGGCAGGGTGCGGGTGGCGTCGCCCCGCCGCAGATCGACCGTGGAATCCAGTGCGATCATCGCGGGCGCGAGGTCGCCGATCGGCGATCCGTTGGCGATGTTGCCGCCGACCGTGCCCGAGGCGCGCACCTGCGCCGAGCCGAAGCGCCGCATGAGTTCGCCGAGATCCGCGTCGATCCGCGCGAGCGAGGAATAGGCCTGCGCATGCGTTGCGGTGGCCCCGATGGCGAGCGCATCGTCGGAATCGTCGATGATGTCGAGCCCGGCGACGCGGCCGAGCCAGATGACCTTGTCGAGCTCGGCCATTCCCTTGGTGACCCACAGGCCCACATCGGTGCAGCCGGCGACCAGCGTGGCATCGGGGTGCTGCGCATAGAGCGCCGCAAGCG
>JAFAAP010000260.1 GCA_023426505.1 Pseudomonadota bacterium | reverse complement strand
ATCTCGGTGTTTCGGCCGATCGTGAAAACCGGTCAGTCTTCGAGATCCGTATCGAGGATCGCCATGGTGAAGTTGAAGGAGCGGTCTCCGTCCTCGTCGTCCACGAACAGGACGCCCACGAACTCCTCGCCGATGTAAACCTCCGCCGAATCGGTCTTCTTGGGACGACCGACCACGCGGATCGAGTGGTTCGCAAAAGTCTGGCGCAGGTACCGCTCGACTTTCGCCATCTCCGTCTTATCCACTACTCACCCTTTCTTCATTGTCTCGGATGGTGCAATTGCCACGCCCGGGCAACGCGGGCAAGCGGAGTTCGATCCCCCGGAAGGAGGGCGTCAGATCCCCTCGGAGAGGAAATGGTCCATGGAGCGGAACGGCTCGGCGCAGCCGGCGCTGCCGATGACCTTGGCCGGAACGCCCGCGACCGTCGCGTTGTGCGGCACGGGCTTCAGCACAACCGAGCCGGCGGCGATGCGGGCGCAATGGCCGACCTCGATATTGCCGAGGATCTTGGCGCCGGCCCCGATCAGCACGCCGTGCCGGATCTTGGGATGACGGTCGCCTCGCTCCTTGCCGGTACCGCCGAGCGTCACGTTCTGGAGCATGGACACGTTGTCCTCGATCACTGCCGTCGAGCCGACCACGAGGCCAGTGGCGTGGTCGAGGAAGATGCCGCGCCCGATTCGAGCCGCCGGGTGGATGTCGGTCTGGAACACCTCGGACGAGCGGCTCTGGAGGTAAAGCGCGAAATCCTGCCGGTCGTGGCGCCAGAGCCAGTGGGCGAGCCGGTGGGTCTGAATGGCGTGGAAGCCCTTGAAGTACATCACTGGCTCGACGACCCGGTTCGTCGCCGGGTCGCGGTCGAGCACGGCGTTGATGTCGGCCCGGAAGGCCGCGCCCAGGCTCAGGTCGCGTTCGACGGCCTCCTGGAAGGTCTGCTCGATGATGTCGCTTGGCAAAGCCGGATGGCCGAGACGGCACGCCACCCGATGGATCACCGCGGCCTCGAGGCTCGGCTGCTGCACGATGGCGCCGAGGATGAAGCTTGCGAGGGCCGGCTCTTCATGCACGATGGCCTCCGCCTCGTCCCGCAGCCTCTCCCAGAGCGGATCCACGGTTCCCGCAACGGTCTCTGGTGCTGCAGGCTTCATGTGGGGTTGTGCCATGATGATCTCCCTGGCGGCTCGAGGCGAACAAGAGGATGAGATAGGAAGTCCCCGCCCCTTACCCTAGATCAAGCATCCGATGAGTGTCTTTTTTTCGTCTCCCACGCCCAAGCTTGCAATTTCCCTGGATGATGCGGTCGCGACCGTGGCCATCGACAACCCGTCGAAGCGCAACGCCTTCGACCTGGAGATGTGGAAGGCCCTGCCGCCGATCATGACGGCGCTCGACGAGGACGAGCGCGTCCGCGTGGTCGTGATCCGGGGCTCCGGCGAGAACGCCTTCACGTCCGGCGCCGACATCGGCGAGTTCGAAACCCTGCGGGCGAACGCCAAGGGCGGGCGCCTCTACGAGGCCGAGAACGAGGCGGCCTTCTGGGCCGTGGCGCGGTGCTCGAAGCCCGTTCTCGCCATGATCCGCGGCTTCTGCCTCGGCGGCGGATTCGGCCTTGCCCTCTCCTGCGACCTGCGGATCGCCGCGGAGGATGCGGTCTTCGGCATTCCGGCCGCCCGGCTGGGGGTCGGCTATCCGCCCGGCGCCATGAAGATCATCACGGCGGCCGTCGGCGCGCCCGCCGCGAAGGACCTGTTCTTCACCGCCCGCCGGCTCGGCGCTCAGGACGCCGGCCGCCTCGGCGTCGTGCAGCGGGTCGTGCCCGCCACGGAGCTGGAGGAGACGGTTATCGGCGTTGCGCAAGAGATCACTCGGAACGCCCCCCTGACGATCCGGGCCGCGAAGGCGGCGATCGACCACTCCATGGGCATCGGCCATCCGGGCGTCGATCCGGTCGCGGCTGCGGATCTGTGCTTCGACAGCGCCGACGCGGTCGAGGGCCGCCGCGCCTTCCTGGAGAAGCGCTCGCCCGTCTTTACCGGGCGCTGAGGCTCAGCCGTTGCGCCGGTAGACGTAATAGCGCCCCTCGGCGACACCGGCCTGGGCCGAAATGTCAGCGGTGCCCGGCAGGTCGAAGGCGCGGTCGCCCAGGAGGAGCCCGCCCGGCTGGAGCAGCTCCCCGAGAAGGGGCGAGAGGCGTTGGGCGAGGTCCCGGTTCAGGGCCTCGTCCCCGGTCCCGATATCCACGTGGATCAGGGCGGCCGATCCCGGTCCGACGCGGTCGGTGAAGGGCGGGATGGTCTCGAACACGTCGCCGACGATCAGCCTGTCGGCGGGCGGTATGCAGTCCGGATGAGCAGCGGGAGACCGCTCGAACACGTAGATGTCCCGTCCCGGGAGCCGGTCGCGCAGATGGTCGTAGGTCCGGCCGTTCCCGAGGCCGACTTCGAGCACGAGGCCCTCGGGGGCGATCTCCCGGCTCGCCCAGTCGAGCAGGTCGCGCTGGGCGGTGAGCCTACGGATGGCGCTGTCGAGCCGGGTCATGCCGATCTCCTGGCGAACGAGGGAAAGGTGAACAACGATATCAGGTACTTGGATCCCGTGCCTGAATCGATGGATTCAGATGAAGGGCTCAGGGCCGCCGTGAGCTCCGGCCGCAGGAAGACTCGCCAAGAGATTGTAAAGACTGGCCTTCTGCCGGTCACGGCCGGCGGGAGAGAAAGTCCAGCACGCCCTGCTTGTGGATCCGGTCGCCGACCGCGAGATTGTGGTCGCGGCCCGGGATATCGAGCGGGGTGGCGTTGGGCATGAGCTTGGCGAGCTCGGGGCCGGATCCCGACACGTCGTCGTTCGTCCCGACCGAGATCAGGGTCGGCAGCGTAATCGAGGACACCTCCTCGGCCGTCAGCACCTGGCGCGACCCGCGGATGCAGGCCGCGAGAGCCCTGAGGTCGCTCTTCGTCTGCTCGGCGAAGGCGCGGAACATGCGCTGCATCGGATCGGTCAGCCCGTCGAGCGAGGGCGCCTCCATGGCGTCCGCGATGCCGAGCGGCAGACCGACGCCCTCGATGAGATGGATGCCGAGCCCGCCCATGAGAAGGGAACGCATCCGCTCGGGCGACCTGAGCGCCATGTGGGCGCTGATCCGGGCGCCCATGGAATAGCCCATCACGTCGGCCTGCTCGATTCCGAGATGGTCGAGAAGACGCCGGGCGTCCTCGGCCATGACATAGGAATCGTAGGCCTCCGGCCGGTAGAGCTTCTCGCTTTGTCCATGCCCCCGGTTGTCGAACGCGACGACTCGGTAGCCGGCCCGCAGGAGCGACTTCACCCAGAGGGTGTTGACCCAGTTGACGGCGTGGTTCGACGCGAAGCCGTGGATGAGGAGGATCGGATCGCCGTGGCCCTCGTCGGGCGTGACGTCGATATAGGCGATGCTGACGCCGTTGGAATTGAAGAACCGCATGGGACCGGGCGCTGAAGGGATCGGGGTGACGGATGGTCGGCACCCTAAGGCAGGCTGGTCCCGGGATGCAATCGGCACGCCGACATACGGCCCGTGCCACGGGAGGCGGATTTTGCTCTAGGCGCGTGGGCGATCGGACATTATGGTGCGCGCAAATTTTCCATAGCTCGCGAGCGACACGATGGCCGACAAGGGCACTCCCCATTTCCACAACCAGCCGGGCGTTCCGGTGATTCATGTGGGCTCGAAGGAGTTCATGTGCATCGGCGCGCTGCCGCCGCTCGACCATCCGCACATCTTCATCGACATGGGCTACGACAGCGAGACGGTCTGCTCCTATTGCTCGACCCTGTTCAAGTACGACCCATCCCTGAAGGCGGACGAGGCGCGCCCGGCGGA
Source organism: Pseudomonadota bacterium (assembly GCA_023426505.1). Classification (GTDB taxonomy): domain Bacteria; phylum Pseudomonadota; class Alphaproteobacteria; order Rhizobiales; family Beijerinckiaceae; genus Microvirga. The sequence goes on along the minus strand of JAFAAP010000260.1, from coordinate 1,535 downwards.
GTGCGTGTGGGAGCCGGATTTCGCGACCGATCCCGCCTCGCGCTGAGGTGTCCGGGCTTTCCATCGCGGTCGTCGGGGCCGGAATAGGCGGCCTGACGGCGGCTCTCGCCCTGGCCCACCAGGGCCATGCGATCACCCTCATCGAGCGCCGTCCCGGCTTCAGCGAAGTCGGCGCGGGGCTTCAGCTTTCCCCCAATGCCAGCCGGATCCTGACCGATCTCGGCCTTGGCGCCGCCCTGCGCCGGGTCGTGACGGAGCCCCGGCGGGTGGTCGTGCGCGACGTCCGCTCCGGCCGAGAGATCGGGCAGATCGCCCTTGGGCCGTTCATGCGTGAGCGCTTCGGCGCCCCTTACTGGGTCGTCCATAGGGCCGACCTGCAGACGATCCTGCTCGACGCGGTCCGCTCCATGCCCTCCATCCGCCTCGTCATGGGCCGCATGGTGGACGAGGCGACCGAACATTCCGGCGGGGTGACGGCGAGCCTCGTGACGTCCAAGGGCGCTCGCGAGGAGGCTTCCTTCGACCTGCTGGTCGGGGCGGACGGCGTCTGGTCGAAGACGCGGCGCCTTCTCGGCACCGCAGCAGCACCCTCCTATCGGGGCCATGTGGCCTGGCGCACGACCCTCGACCGTTCCCTCGCCCCTGCCCCGCTCACTGGCGATGAAACCGGATTGTGGCTCGGCCCGCGCGGCCATGTGGTTCATTATCCCATCGCTGGCGGACGCCTGATCAACATCGTGGCGATCGAGGAGAGCCGCGAGCCGGTCGATGGCTGGGCCGATCCGGGCGACGGCGCGGTGCTGACGGCCCGCTATGCGGCTGCGGCCCCGGCCCTGCGCCAGCTTCTCGCCGCTCCCTCGCAGTGGCTGCGCTGGTCTCTGTTCGATCATCCGGCGGCAGCGATGGCGAAGAGCCGCATCGCGCTCCTCGGCGACGCGGCTCACCCGGTCCTGCCGTTCCTGGCGCAAGGGGCGGCGCTCGCCATCGAGGACGCGGCCACCCTCGCCTCCCTGTTGGGGCATGAGGCGCCGGCCGTTCCTCAGGCTCTCTCCCGGTATGAGGCCGAACGCCTGTCACGCGTGAAGCGGGTCCAGGGCGCGGCGCGGCAGAACGGGCGCGTCTATCACGCTGGGGGCCTGATCGGCTTCGGCCGCAATCTCGTCATGGGCCGGCTCGGCCCGGAGGGCATGACGGAGCGCTACGCCTGGCTCTACGGCTACCGTCCCCCGGCCTGATCCGCGACGGCCGGGCTTGCGTCCGGCGCGCCGTCCCGATAACCGTCTTTGCCACGCGGACGTGGCGAAACTGGTAGACGCAAGAGACTTAAAATCTCTCGGGCCTTGCCCGTGCGGGTTCGATCCCCGCCGTCCGCACCATTATTCTCGACAGACCAACCCTTGAAGGCTCAGCCCTACCAGCCGTCGTCGTCCCAGCCGGGACCCGAGCGATAGCCGTAGCCGCCGCCCCGCCAGCGATATCCGCTCGGGCGCGCGTAGGGATCGCGGTACTCGTAATACGATCCATAGTCACGCTGA
>JAFAAP010000122.1 GCA_023426505.1 Pseudomonadota bacterium | reverse complement strand
ATCATCCTCGACAGATGGGGATTGCCGCAACGATTGCCTACGGGGATAGGCTCTAAGCCGTGTCAGGCGTGCCAGAAGCGGCGGTTGCTCCATCCATATGGGGGTAGGGTCCCTATCAGACTGGTCCCACCGCAATATCCCATTTGAACCGAGTTACGAACTTAGCCGGCCTTTCCGGCGACCATAGTAGCATTCGCATCACCGTCCTGAGTTGTTGCGATCAGCTCGAAGGAGCGCAGACGCGCCGGATGATCGTAGATGTCCGAGACAACGATCAGTTCGTCGGCTCCGGTCTCCGCAACGAGTGCATCGACGCCCTCCTGAACCGTCTGGGGAGAGCCGATGATCGAGCGGGCGAGCATCCGCATTGCCTGCGCCTTTTCCGGCGGTGACCAGTAGCTCTCGATGTCGTCGATCGGCGGGCGGCTCAGCCCTCGGGCCCCGCGGAAGAGATCCGCGAAGGACATCTGCTGTGTGGTCGCCAATCGGCGTGCCTCCTCGTCGGTATCGGCCGCGATGATGTTGACCCCCACCATGGCATAGGGCCGGTCGAGCTGGTCGGAAGGTTTGAAGCGGCTCCGGTACAGCTGGAGGGCCGGCACAAGCTGATCGGGGGCAAAATGCGACGCAAAGGCATAAGGCAGGCCGAGCTCGGCTGCGAGCATCGCGCCGAACGTGCTCGACCCGAGGATCCACAGCGGCACCTCTGTTCCAGCAGCCGGGACGGCCTGGATGCGCTGGTCCGGCGCGGCTGGGGCGAAGTACGCCTGCAACTCCAGCACATCCTGCGGGAAGTATTCGGCGGCCTCCGGCGAGCGGCGCAGGGCTCGGAGCGTGAGCTGATCGGTGCCGGGCGCGCGGCCAAGCCCGAGATCAATACGGCCTGGAAACAGGCGCGCCAGGGTGCCGAATTGCTCGGCGATCACGAGCGGGGAATGGTTCGGCAGCATGATCCCGCCCGCCCCGACCCGAATGGTCTGGGAGCCGGCGGCAATGTGGGCGATCACAAGCGAAGTGGCGGCGCTCGCGATGCCCGGCATGTTGTGGTGCTCGGCTACCCAGATGCGGCGATAGCGCCAGCCTTCAGCGTGTCGGGCCAGATCGCGGGCATTGTCGAGGGCGGCACGGGCGTCTGTGCCTTCGGTGATGCGAACAAGGTCGAGGATCGACAGCGCTACCATGGTGGACTCCGGGTTATGCTCCCTAAGCAGCGAGCAGAGACTTCTTTCATTAAACCATTCCGGCAAGGATTAGGTCGCTGGGTAGGCCCGTGCCGATACGGGAGGGGAATGCCGGCCCCTCACTTCCACTCTCGACGGGCGCGGCGACGTTCCCCGGCAGGAGCCGATGGCCCAGCCTTCCAACAGGGGCAAATGGGCACTGTCGAACGAGCGGTGCAACATCCCCGCGGCTGGACCGTTAGCCAATCTCAGTCACGATCAGAGAGACGCCAATGCCGAATGGGTCAATTGAGGAGCGACTCGCCACGTTGGAGGAAAGCAGCCAGAAGCAAGAGGAGTGCCTGGAGGAGATCTACGGCCGGATCGACCACCTGGAGTGTGCCTTCGTTGAAGCTGTCGGTTTTCTTTACCGCGAGACGAAGGTCACCGCCGAGGAGATCATGTCGGCGCTGCAATGTGGGGAGGATGAGTTCCAGCTCCACGGCGAGCGTCCTGGCCTTGTCGTTCATTTCGCCCGCATTGCCGGCGCGTTGACCGAGCAGAAAAAGGCCTTGGGCAACCTCAGTGATCACGAAGACTGATTAAGCTTGCTGCCCTTGCGGCTGCGCTCGATGTCACCTCCCCTGGATCCGAGGCCAGACAGGGCTAGATGTGAGGATCTGCTCCCCGTCCGGCTGATCGTCGGGTCGGCTAGTCGCCGGCCGCCGGTGATCTCCTCCGCGAGGAGGACTGCCTGCCGCCTTTGGTGCTGTCACTCTTGCTGCGGTCCTCGCCCGATGAACCGCCAAGGGCGCTCGTCACGACCTCACCGGCGGCTCCAATGGCTGCCGCTGCGACCTCCAGCGGAGCGGCGACAATCTCGGCTCCAAGGCTTCCGGCAGCCGACACCGCATCCCTCCCCTGCTGTGGTCCGCTGCTCTGTTCCTGCTCGCTGCTCTGCGGCTTCTCAAGCACGTTTGCGACCGCCCTGAGGGCCTCGGCCATCACCGCGCGGGCCTGTGGCGAGGTGAGCGTCGTCTCAAGGCTTGAGAGCCAGGCCATCGGGTTCAGCAGGCTGCCCTGCGATGGCGAGCGAGCCGGCGTTGCGGAACGCGACCTCGACGCACCGGAGGTCGAGCGTGCCGCTGTGCGCGATCCGGCCGAGGAGCGGGCCTTCGTGGGAACAGCCTGCGACTTCGTTGCAGACCGGGAGCCAGCCGCCGCTTTGGACTGGGCCTGCTTGGACGCGCCAGTCTGCTTCTTCGTGGCAGACCGGGAGGCGGATGTCGACGCTGACTTCGCTGGAGTTTTCCGGCTCCGGCTGGGTTGGGCAGTATCGTCCTTTTTGGTTCGAGCCATTGTCATTCTCTCATCTGCTGGGGCCGCAAGCCGGCCGTACCGAGGAACAGCGTTCCTCCGCGATGACAATGACGGCGTGGCCGTTCGGTTCGTTCGCACGAAGAGGCGAAGACGAATCAGCTCCGCCTCAAGAACTCCAGGCCCGCCGGAAGGTCGTGGTCCTGCCGTGCCGGGCGCATGGCTTTGATCGACGATCTCGCTCTCGGTGGTGCCTCGTCAGCGATCCAGGCGGCTTTTCCATCGTGTGTCTCCAGCGGACATGCCGCTTCGACGTGGAGCATCGCGTCCTGCAGCCATTCGGCCAGTTGTGCTGCAGAAAACTGCGAAAGATAGCGTTGGTCTCTCTCATCAAAGGCGAACTCCAGGCTCCCGTCGCCCTTGTCCATAACCTGGATCATGATGTGATCGAGGAGCCGTTCCTCGATGAGATACCCGTCCATCTGGGCGGCTGCTACAGGACCGGCGACCGTGACCAACCTCTTCATGCCATAACCCCTCTGAAAGGCTTAGGCGAGTGTAGGCAGCACCTTTGACGGAGCGGTATGCAATTCTGCCAACATCCTTAACTGCCCAAGAGATGGCGCCCAACACATCGCGAGCAAATCTGATCTCGACGGAGCGGGCGTCGATGAGATTTCAGGTGGAACCCTGCCGCCGCTCCCGCGATGGAAACGAGCAGATCAGGTGACCGAAGCAGTCTTCACGTTTGTCCCCATTCACAGCGGCTCCCGTCACCGTCCCTTGCTGCCGGGCTGAATGCCTTAGAACCGCTCCGCGTGATGCAAGCAGCCTATTAACATCCTCTGATCAGAGCACCTGCGGACCGCTCGAGGTCGGCTCCGTGTCAGACATTCACATTCCGGGCGCTCAATGAACGTCAGCTCTGATCGACCAGAGCTGACCAAGGCTTTGCGTCGCAGGAGTGCCAGGAGCCGACCTTCAGCATTGCAGCTCAAGGATCCAATCCATAGCGTGCGTTGGTCGGTCAGTACGAGTAGCCACAAGCACTCTGGAACATTCCCAGGATCTGGAGAAGGAATGCCTCCTCCCGCAGACCCTTGGTGCGGAGATAACGCGCCTGAGTGTCGTAGGCGTCCGCCTCCAGCGTCCCTGGGCATGAGGCGCGCTCGTGCGCCCGGCTCGCGAACTGCTGTGCATGCACCAATTCGTGAACGAGATAGCTGCGCGCGAGCGGGGTGCCGGGATCGAGATCGTCCGCGAGCAGGATCTCCCGCGTGGCCGGGAGATAGACGGCCGCCACGGCCTCACTATGGGTCTCGTCATGGGCGGCTGGGAACACGAGCCCGTCCAGGCGCTCCTTCCCGGCCATGCGCAGGCACACCTCTGGAGCCGTGTTCCCTGTCTCCTCCGCCACGAAGGCACGTGCCTCGGTGATCAAGTCGCCCTCAAGGCACCCGCCGGATCCGTTCGCTCGGGCCGGAGCAGGATCAATGGCGGCCCACGGCAACGCGAGGACGCAGGCGACCATGGCGGCCTTATGGGAAAGCTTGTGAAGGCCCGGGCACTGGTGTGGGCGCGCGTTTCTCATGGATTCAATCCTCCCGCATGCGGTGCTTGCGGGAGTTGGGCCGATGGAGCGTTAGACAGGCGTGAGGCGGGCCTCCAAACGTTTCGCGTATCCCGACGCGGTGCTAGACTGGTCCTGCTACGACAGCGTCCGAGGCCTCCATGACGGAACTCGAGATCGCAATGCTCGGCGGGCTTCGCCTGCGGCATCACGACCGTGGACCCATCGAGCTCGCGGGCAAGAAGGGCCCACAGCTCCTCGCGCGCTTGGCCTTCCGCCCCGGCACGAGGCATCGGCGCGACGTCCTCCAGGCCTTGCTGTGGCCGGATTCAGACCCGCCGCATGCCCAGGGCAATCTGCGCTTTGTCCTGCATCAGCTCAGAAAAGTCCTTGGCGGGAGCGAAGGTCCGCTCCACAGCGACAGCCAATCAATCTGGCTCGACCCCGATTGCGTCGCCGTCGATGTCGTGCGCTTCGAGGGTCTTGCAGCGGAAGGCACGCTCGCGGCGCTTGCTGCGGCCTGCGATCTGTACGGCGGCGACCTCCTGTCGGATGCGAGCGATCTCAGTCCCGAGTATGAGGAGTGGTTGTTGCCCGAGCGGGAGCGCCTGCGCGACCTGGCTCGATCTGCCTTCTGGAACCTGTTCTCGCTCCGGCTGTGGCGCGGCGAGGTGACAGAAGCGAAAGCCTGCGCCCAGCGCTATCTCGAGATCGACCCCTACTGCGAGCGCATGCATGCGGCTCTCATGCGGCTACACCTGACGCAGGGCGAGCGTGCGATTGCGGCCGGGCGTTACGATCAACTCCGTGCCGACTTGGCCCGTGACCTTCAGATCCGGCCGGGAGGCGAAATCGAGCAACTCGCCCGTGCCGTACACCAGAGCAGTGGGCGCTTCGTGCCGGAATCATTCAATGCCGCTTGGGTTCTGGGCCACGGCGATGTGTCGTCGGAGGGCAAGCCCCTCGTCGCCGTCCTGCCCTTCCGGGATCTGTCCGAGGACCAGACGCTGGTCAGCCTGCCCGCGGCTCTGACCGAGGACGTGATTGCTGACCTGGCGCGCTTCCGCCGGCTCGGCGTCCTGGCCCGGCACACGTCCTTCGCAATCGGTCTTGATCCCACTCCCGAAGCCCGGCTGCGCCAGCTCGGCGCCCGCTACACGGTCGAGGGCAGTGTCCGGCGCACCGGCAACCGCCTGACTGTGACCGCTCGCCTCGTCGACAATGCCTCGCAGCGGCAACTCTGGGGCGAACACTACCAGGGGGACTGGGAGGAATTGCCCTCGTTCCAGGAGGAGGCGACCAAGGCGATCGTGGCCACGATCCCGGTGCAGGTCGAGCAGGCCGAACTGGAGCGGGTGCGCCACCGGGAAATCCAGTCGCTCAGCGCCTACGAGCATTGCCTGCGCGGCCGCGAGCACCAGCGCTCGATCTCTCACGCGTCACACGCCAAAGCCCTGGAACACTTCAGCCGGGCTTTGGAGCAGGATCCGACCTCGGCGGCCGCCCATTGTGGGCTCGCCGTGTGCTACGTCTCAACCGGTGGGATCACACCGGGAGAAGAGGACCGCCGGCGAGAGCGGGCCATCAGCCATGCGCAGCAGGCGATCGCGCTCGATCCCTTGGATCCGCAAGGGTACTGGCTGCTTGGCATGCTGCTCCAGATGCGGCGCGACTTCGCCGGCGCCCGCTTTCACCTCGATCGCGCCGTCACGCTCAGCCCAGGCGATGTGGAGACGCTCGGCTATACGGGCCTGGAGTACGCCTATGCGGGCGAGGCCGAGCGCGGCATCGGGCAGGCGGAGCAAGCCATCCGGCTCAATCCGTCCTTTCCGCCGGTATCGGCCGAGCAGATCGGCAAGGCCTGCTTCGTCGGCCGCCGGTACGAGGAAGCGCTGTTCTGGCTGCGGCAGACACCCGACCGGATCACCACCAACCGCGGCTGGCTTGCCTCGGCAGCCGCCTATGCAGGGCGCTTGGACGAGGCGGCCATGCACGCCCGACAGATGCGCGCCACGCTACAACGGCGGCTGGGCGAGGAGGAGCTGCGGGCGGTGGGCGGCCCCATCGGGTGGCTCCGGTTGCCGGCCCGATTTCAGCATGCGGCCGACCTGGAGCACTACGAACGCGGTTTAGAATTAGCGGGGCTCGCATGAGCGAGCCGACGTCCTAGGCGAGCGAAAGCTGCGACGTCGAGTCAGCACGTGCAAGAAGGCAGGTCGCGATTTGCCCAACTGCAATTCGACCGCACGTCCACCACATAGGAGCGGATTGATGAGTCTCCGGCATCGATTGTCCTGGAAAGTCCTGGGTCTTGTACTTCTGGCCGCTGTCACGACGCACCTTACCGTACCATCCAGGGCGGCCGCTGAAGTTGTCTATCACCGCGGGATCGATGGCGATCCCGACACGCTCGATCCCCAGAAGACCTCAGGCACCAACGAGTCGAAAATCCTGAGAGACCTGTTCGAAGGTCTTGTAGCGCACGACGCGACGGGAAAGCTGATTCCAGGCGTCGCGCAAAGTTGGGAGGTGTCAGGAGATGGAAAAACTTATACGTTTCACCTGCGCCCAAACGCGAAATGGTCGAATGGAGACTCTATTCAGGCAGCGGACTTCGTCTTCTCGTTTCGACGTCTCCTCACTCCTGAGACGGCAGCAAGATACGCAAGTCTGTACTACCCAATCTTGGCAGCCGAGAAAATGCATAAGAGGCTTGGCGCAGGACCAGACGATCTTGGCGTCGAAGCTTCAGATAGCCAGACGCTCGTGATAAGGCTGGAGCGCTCCACTCCCTATTTCCTTGAGATCCTTGCGCTTCAAGCCGCGTACCCGTTGCATCCAGGCAATGTGCGAATGAACGGGTCGGATTTCGTCCGCCCTGGGGTTCTTGTCTCGAATGGCGCTTACAGTCTGTTTGAGAACATTCCCAACTCTCATGTGGTGCTGAAAAAGAACCCTCAATATTATGATGCCGATAGCGTCCAAATTGATACGGTCTACTACCACCCTGTCAAAGATGTCACTGCCGGGGTGAGGCGGTTCTTGGCGGGTGAACTCCACTCGGCGAGCGATTTTCCGACGGACCAATATAAACTCTTGCGCGACAAGCTCGGCGCTCAGGTCTCGGTCGCGCCCTCTCTCGGCACCTACTACGTGGCCTTCAACACCCAGAAGCAACCGTTTAGTGACAGTCGAGTTCGCAACGCACTGTCGATGGTCATTGATCGGGAGTTTCTGAGCGAAGCGATCTGGTCAGGCACAATGCTACCGGCTTATAGCTTCATTCCTCCGGGGATCGGAAATTATGGGCAACCAGCAGAAGCAGCTTACAAAACGATTACCCTGATCGAGCGCGAGGAAGCGGCGCGCCGACTTTTACGCGCTGCCGGGTATGGCCCTGGCCTGCAGGCACTCAACGTGAGCATCCGCTACAACGAGAGCGACAATAACCGTCGCACGATGGTAGCGATTGCCAGCATGTGGAAAAACGCGCTTGGGATCAATACGATAATCATCAATTCCGACACGACGGCCCACTTTTCACACCTGCGTAACGGGGGCGACTTTGACGTCGCCAGGGGTGGGTGGATTGCAGATTACTCTGACCCACAGAACTTTCTCTTCCTGTTCCAGTCGGACAATCCGGGTCTCAACTATTCACGGTACCGGAACCCCGACTTCGACGATTTGATGCGCCGAGCCGCAGACCAGACTGATCTGGCAGTACGAGCCCGACTGCTCCACACTGCAGAAACAATCATCGCTCGGGACGTCCCATACGTGCCGCTTCTCTTCTATGCCCACAGGAATATCATCTCTACAAAACTTAAGGGCTTTTACCCAAACCCGGTAGGAGCCAATGCAACGCGGTTCATGCAACTCACGCCGTAGATCGTTTGAAGGCTGGTTGTTGCTACCTTGAAGGACGGCACTCACCATAAAGAGACCTTCCCGAGGGAGCTCAGGATGCCGCTACGGCCGAATGGTGCTAGGCTGAAGCCGTGGCCATGGAGCGTCACGTTTGCTCGGAGGGCAGACCGTGGACGTAGGAGCCTGGTTGCGCAGCCTGGGCTTGGAACAATACGAGCAAGCATTCCGCGACAATGCCGTGGATGAGCACGTGCTGCCGGAACTCACGGCCCAGGACCTCAAGGATCTCGGCGTGATGCCAGTTGGCGATCGGCGCAAGCTCCTGTCCGCCATCGCCCGCCTTCAGGCGCAAGCCGCACCGCCTGCTGCTGCGCCCCAGCCTCACCCCACAGAAGAGGTCCCGCAGGCGGAGCGCCGACAGCTGACACTCCTGTTCTGTGACCTGGTCGGCTCGACTGCGCTGTCGGGCCGCCTCGATCCCGAGGACCTGCGCGAGGTGATCCGAGTCTACCACGTCTGCGTGGCCGAGGTCGTGCAGCATCACGGCGGCTTCGTAGCCAAGTACATGGGTGACGGGGTGCTGGCCTATTTCGGCTACCCGCAGGCCCGCGAGGACGCCGCGGAGCAGGCTGTGCGCACGGGCCTGGCGCTCGTCGATGCGGTAAGCCGCTTAAGCGCCGGAGGAGAGAACCTCCAGGTCCGGGTTGGGATCGCCACCGGGCTGGTCATTGTCGGCGATCTCCTTGGCTCCGGGCCAGCCCAGGAGCGCAGTGTGGTGGGCGAGACCCCGAACCTAGCAGCGAGGCTCCAAGCCTTGGCGGAGCCCGGCACGGTTGTGATCGCACCCAGCACACGGCAGCTCGTGGGCCCGCGCTTCGAGTGCCGGGATGCTGGCGCGGTTCTCCTCAAGGGCTTCAGTCAGCCGATCCGGGCCTGGGAGGTCACGGCCGAACGATCGATCGACAGTCGTTTCGAAGCCCTACGCCTTGACCAAGCCCCGCTGGTGGGACGCGACGAGGAAATGGACCGGCTGCTCGGGCGCTGGCAACAGGCCAAGGACGATCAAGGGCAGGTCGTTCTGATCTCGGGCGAGCCTGGCATCGGCAAGTCCCGGCTAACCGCCAGTCTGCAAGAGCACATCCAGGGCACTTCTCACACCGAGCTGAGTTATTTCTGTTCGCCCTATCACCGTGACAGCGCCTTCTACCCATTCGTCAATCAGCTGCAACGGGCGGCCAACTTTCAGCTGAACGACACGAGTGAGCAAAGTTTGGACAAGCTGGAGGCGCTGCTTACGCGAACGGACACACCTGTCGAGTATCGAAGCCTGCTGGCAGACCTGATGTCGCTGCCGGCCGGCAGCCGCTTTCCGAGCCTCTCCATAAGCCCGCAGGCCCGGAAGGAGAGAACCTTTGCCGCCTTTATGCGGCAGGTGGAGGTTGCCAGCCAGTCATCTCCGCTCCTGATCCTCTGGGAGGATCTCCACTGGATCGACCCCACCTCGCTGGAGCTACTCCACCTGATTGTCGATCGTGTTCAAGCCCTGCCAATCCTGCTGATCGTGACCTTCCGTCCCGAGTTCTCACCGCCGTGGGCTGAAAGCTCCCACGTCAGCACAATGGCGCTCGATCGCCTGAATGACGAACGAAGTGCCATGATCGCCGCCCGCACGGCTGGCAAGGCCCTTCCGCCGGGGATCCTCGGTCAGATCGCGACCCGCGCCGATGGCGTCCCGCTGTTCGTGGAGGAGCTCACAAAGGCGGTTCTGGAAAGTGGCTCGGTGCAGGACTGTGGCGATCATTTCGTCCTGAACAAGCCGTTACAACCAGGGGCCATTCCAATCACCCTCAACGACGCGCTTATGGCCCGGCTGGATCGTATCCCCGGCGTCAAGCAGATCGCCCAGACTGCATCAGCCATCGGCCGGGAGTTTTCATATGAGATGATCCGCACGGTCTCTGACCAGGACGATGGATCTTTGCAAGCTTCCCTTGATCAACTGATTCAGGGTGGGCTGCTCATCCAACGGAGGCTGCCACCACGGGCGATCTACCTGTTCAAACACGCTCTGGTGCAGGATGCGAGCTATTCCAGTCTCCTGCGAGACCAGCGCCAGCACCTCCATGCTCGCATCGCGCAAGTTCTCCTCAATCAACGTCGTGATGGGGTCCGACCCGAGACAATTGCTCACCATTGCACCGAAGGAGGCTTGGTCGAACAGGCGGTCCAGTTCTGGCGTGAGGCGGGCGATCAGGCCGCCCGGCAGTATGCCAATCAAGAGGCGATTGCCCACTACCGGAGAGGCCTGACCGTGCTCGAGAGGCTCCCGCCCTCTGCGACCCGAGATGAGCTGGAGCTTGGCCTCCTCACGGCTCTCGGCCCTGTGCTGATGATGGTCCTGCCAAGCTGGGCGCCCGAGGTGAAACGCATTTATGACCGGGCCCGCGACGTTGCGCGTGAGCATCAGCGATCAGGAGACTTGTTTGTGGTCCTCTGGGGCACTTGGCTGGTCGCGTATGCGCGAGAGGGGCGCCCGGTCGCACGGCAACTCGTTCAGGAGCTTTATCGCTTGGCGAAGGAACTAAAGGATTTAGCCTACCAGCTCCAGGCCCAGCATGCCGAATACTCGATGGTGCTCTTCGAGGGGCAGTTCGCCCGAACCCTAGAGCTGACTCAGGCCAACCTCGATCTGTATGACGAGGAGGCGCACCGGGACCACGCGTTGATCTTTGGCGGCCATGATCCTTGTGTTTGTGCCTCCTGTTTCAACAGCCTTGCCCTGTTGATGATCGGGAAGCCGGACCAAGCCCTGAAAGGGGCCGCTCGATCACTGGCGCTGGCGCGCAAGAGGTCGCACCCACCGACCCTTGCCCATGCTCTGCGGTTCACGGGCGATCTCTATGACTTGGCCCGGAGCGACACGGAGCTCCTGCGGAATGCGGATGCTGTTCTCGCCTTACCAGAAGACCAGCGGTCGGCAGTCGGTGTCGCTAACGCGAGAATGATTAAGGGCTTAGGGTTGATCCGACGTGGCGAGCCGGGGGAAGGAAGCCTTGAACTGGAGCAGGGTTTAGCTGCGTGGCGGGCGAGCGGGACGACAATCATGAGCCCCTATCACCTCGGTCGGACCGCTGAGGGGTTCCTCCTGGCAGGCAATAAGAATACGGCACAGGCGCTGCTGGAAGAGGCTTTCACCGCGCAGGAGCACGCTGGCGAGTATTGGGTCAATGCCGAGCTGCTGCGCCTGAGAGGTGAGCTCCAGGCAGTGGATCACCAGGCCGAGCAGGCGGAGCAAAGCTTTCGTGAAGCTCTCGCCGTAGCACGCGGCCAAGGGGGCAAGTGGTTTGAACTCCGTGTCGCAAACAGATTAGCGCAGCACTGGCTCGCACAAGGCCTAAGCCAAGCAGCTCATGACCTGCTGAGGCCCGTGTTCGACAGCTTCACCGAAGGATTTGGCACGCATGACCTTCAGGCTGCCAAGGCCCTGCTCGCTCTCTGTCAGACGAGCGCGCCCCCATCTGACAAAGAGCAAAACTGAGGGAGGGCAACATGCTGAGGCGAACGTTTCTTCGATGCGCGGCGAGTGTGGGTGCTCTGGTGATGGCGCTGAGCAGCGTGGGCGCGCAGGAGTTGCCTAAGCTCAAACCAAAGGACAGGTACAAGGTTGGCTTTTCCCAGCCGGGATCTGCCTCGCCATGGCGCATGGCACAGCTGGAAAGCATGAGGGCCGAGGCCATCAAGCGTGGGGACCAGTTGATCCACACCGACGCTGGCGGCTCAGCCGACAAGCAGGTGGCCGATGTCAACGCGCTGATTGCTCAGGGAGTGGACCTGATCTTTCTCGCTCCGCGCGATGAGAGGTTGCTGGTTCCGGCTGTGATGGCCGCAAAGAGGGCCGGCATTCCGGTGATTCTGATCGATCGTACAGTTGACCAGAGTCTTGCCCAGGCCGGGACGGACTACCTCACTTTTATCGGCTCCGACTTTGTTGAGCAGGGCAGGCGCGCCGCTGAGGCACTCACCAAAGCCACGAATGGAAACGCTGGGATCTTTCAGCTCGAAGGTCTCCCCGGCTCATCCCCGGCTACCGGCCGCCGTAAGGGGTTTGAGAACTTCCTCCACGCGTATCCCGGCATGATGATTGTCGCCTCCCAGCCGGCTGATTTTGAGCGTGCCAAGGGGCGACAAGTCACCGAGGCCCTGCTCCAGGCGCACCAGGATGCGAACGCCGTCTATTCCCAAAATGATGAGATGGCGATCGGGGCCATTGCGGCACTGGAGGCGGCAGGTAAGAAGCCCGGTCAGGACGTGATTGTCGTCTCCGTGGACGGGACCCGCGCCGCCCTGCAGGCCATCATCGAAGGCAAGCTGCTGGCCACGGTGGAGACAAACCCGCGTTTTGGACCTGTGGCTTTCGCGACAATGGCCCGGTACGCCAGGGGCGAGATGATCGAGCCGTGGGTGGTCACCCCTGACCGCTTCTTTGATAAGACGAATGCGGCTCAATTCCTTGATAGTGCCTATTGATCGTGCAACCGCTACCCGCCCTCGAGGGTGGGTAGCACAGCCTTTTGTTCAACCGATGCCAACGTCAGCACCGGGTCAGGAGCCGAGATCACCTGCGCTCTCGAAACGTCCGGTTTGATGATTACGGCCTTCGAGCTTAGGTCTCAGGCGTGCCGTTCCCTGACCTGTGCCGAGGCGGCCCTCATTCCGCCGCGACGCCGATCATGGTGCGGTTCCGTCCCTCGCCCTTGGCGGCGTACAGGGCTCGGTCGGCCCGCCGCAGGATCGAACTCCGGTCGTCGCCGGGCCGCGCCTCGGCGATCCCGGCGCTGAAGGTGCAGGCCAACCGAATTCCCTCCCCAGTGAGCCTGGCCGGAGGAAATCCGTCCCTGATCCGACCGATGATGCCGGAGGCATCGCCTGCCTTAGCCCTGGGGAGGACCAGCCGGAACTCCTCGCCGCTCATGCGGCCGAGCACGTCCTGGCTCCGCACCCGCTCGCGGCAGATCCCGGCAAAGTGCCGGAGCACGGTGTCGCCCGTCTCATGCCCATGCGTGTCGTTGATGGCCTTGAAACGGTCGATGTCGATCACGGCGACGCAGAAGCCAGAGGCCGTGGCCTCGTTCCCGGAGAGTGCCTCGTCGAGCAGTTCCAGGATGCGGCGACGGTTCGGCAGGTCGGTGAGCGGATCGGTGCGCGACGCCACGAGGGCCGCCTCGTGCGCTTGGCGCAGGGTTTTCTCGTTGTGCTTCAGCGCGGTGATGTCGGCACCCACGGTCAGCACCCAGCCACTCGGCAGGGTAGTCTCGTCCATCCAGAACCAGCGTCCGTCGACGAGGTCGGTCTCGAACGACTTGCGCGGGACGCTGCGACGGCCCTTGTAGGTCCGCGCGATCAGGGCCTCGACGTCGCCGCCGGCGATCCGTGTCCCGATCCCGTGCCGCGCCCCGTCGCGCAGGAGATCGGCAAACGTGAAGCATCCCTCGGAGCCTCCGAGAAAGATATTGCGGTAGGCCCGGTTGGCATACCGTAGGCGGTCATCGGGATCGTAGACGGCGATCGCCTGTCCGCTCTCCGTCAGAGCTTCCACGAGGGATCGGAAGGTTTCGTCGTCGGCGTCTGCAACAGGCGTGGGCATCGAGTCGGCGGATGGCAGGAGTGGTGAGTTCGGTTCGGGGGCATGTAGCACGAAGGCGGCTCATAAGGCATGTGCCAGCCCGTGCGGCCTTGATGCAGGTCAAGCCTCGCTTCAGCGAGGCTTCAGAGCGCGATGCTCTGGGCCTGATCGAACGCGAACGCCCGGAAACGGGCCGGATGCCTACGCGACCGGGGTGTCGATCGTGCAGATGACGCCGGACGGCGCGAACTCGATCCGGGCTTCTCCACCCAGGTCCTGCGCCAGGCTGCGCTCGATCAGCCGCGTGCCGAAGCCGCGACGGCCGGGCGGCTCGACCGGCGGGCCGCCGCGCTCCTCCCAGCGGAGCCTGAGGCGGGGCGGCATGCCCGTGCGATCTACCTCCCAGGTGACCCTGACCGTGCCGGAGGCATTCGACAGGGCGCCGTACTTGACGGCGTTGGTGCCCAGTTCGTGCAGCGCCATGGCCAGATCGAGCGCCATCCGCGGCGACAGCCGGAGTTCGGGCCCGCGCACGCGGAAGCGGTCATGCTCCGCGTCGCGGAAGGGCAGCAGCGCCTGGTCGATGATCGCGGGCAACTCCGCCCCCTCCCACTTCTCACGGGTGAGCACGTCATGGGCACGGGACAGGGCGATCATGCGCTGCTCGATCAGGGCCCGCGCCTCGGGCGGGGTGGGTGCGTTGCGCAGCGTCTGCGACACGATCGACTGCACGGTGGCCAGCGTGTTCTTGACCCGGTGGTTGAGTTCGTTCAACAGCAGTTGCTGGTACTCGGCGGCCCGGACCCGCGCCGTGACGTCGCTGCCCTCGACGAAGATGCCGGAGACCTGTCCATCGATACCGATGATCGGCTGGTAGACGAAGTCGACGAAGACCTCCTCGCCAGGACCGTCCGGCTGCCGCTGGACCCTGGCCGGCATCTGGTGACCCACGAAAGGCTTGCCGGTCGTATAGACCTCATCGAGCAGCTCGAAGAAGCCCTGCCCTGCCAGCTCCGGCATAGCCGTACGCACCGGCTTGCCGATCAGGTCGCGCTCGCCGACGAGGCGCCGGTAGGCGTCGTTGACCAAGGCGTAGACGTGGTCCGGCCCTCGCAGCACCGCCATGTAGCCGGGCGCCTGCCGGAACAGCGCGTGCAGGTCCGCCAACTCGGTTCTGAGGGCGTCGCTCGCCTGGGCTTTGCCGATGGGGTCAGAGCGCTGTGACATGGATGACCTGATCGCCCTCGTCCGTGACCGCGACGGTCCAGCAGCAGCATGCCTTGGTTTCGTGAAGGAGAACACCGTGCAGTTCCGCTGCGACCTTGTCGGCGGCTCCCTGGGCGGTCGCCGGGTCGGGCAGGTCCACCCCTTCCCTGTCCCCGACAAACCGATCTTTGGAGCACAGGTGGAAGCAGTAGCGGGGCATCGGAATCCCCTGTTAGCGGGACGGTGGATGGCTGGGGCTACAACCCTGGGACACCACACCTTGTTCGATGGCAGGGCCGAGTTTTGCCTGGATAGGCGCGACTGGCCTCCGGCACGCTCCGGTCACCCTGGTCGGTGCGCCATCCCGCCATCCGCCTCAGCTCCGAGCAGCACGACGATGCCAGCCAGCGTCTGGGCCGCGACCTCCGCTCAGTGCATCCGCCGGCGCGGCATCGGTCCGATCAGGGCCAGCGCTTGCTCATGGGCCAAGGCCGCCCTTAGGAGGTGGACCCGTCCTTCCGCACACGCCAGTTCGGCCGCCGACCGCTCGTACGCCTCGAGCGCCTCCTCCTCGCGGAACAGGGTCTCGATGGGAGCGAACCGCCGCTGCGCCAAGGCCTGCTCAACGGCCTCATCCAGCTTCTCGCGCGCGAGCGTCAGGACAAGCGCCGCGCCGGCGTACCGTTGCCGGACTTGGTCAAGGTCGCGTTGGGCCTCGGCGAGGGGCCTCAGGCAAACGAGGCAGGGCGTATCCCCATGTAGATGGCTCGCGATACCGGATGTGACGCACTCCAACCCTCCCGGGTCGGCATTGTTCGGCAGATAACCGAAAACTCCGGCCGCGCCGACCTGGATTAGGTGCCGCAGGGACGTTCATGTCGTCCCTGGGGTGCTCCCGTCAGGCCTTCGCGGCACCGACGGTGTCGGCCATGGTCGCACCGCGGCTTCCCATGGGCTGCGGCGGACCTTCCGTGGAATCCTTCGCCGTCTGGTGCTCAATTTCGGCATTGATCTCGGCCCCGAGCAGCATGACGATGCTCGAGATCCAGATCCAGGTCATGAAGGCGATGACGGCGCCGAGCGAGCCGTAGGTCTCGTTGTAGCTGCCGAAGTTGGCCACGTACCACGAGAACAGCATCGAGCCGACCAGCCACAGTACGGCCGCCACGACGCCGCCCGGCGTCACCCATTTCCACTCCGCGGTGTCGCGGCTCGGGCCCTAGCGTTAGAGCACCGCCAGCCCTGCCACCACCGCGGCCAGGAGGATCGGCCAGCGGGCGAGCGAGAGCAGCCACTCGATGCCGCTGCCCAGACCGACGAAGTCGAGGACGATCGGCAGCACGACGATCCCGGCCAGTGCCAGGAGGATGAAGCCGATGGCCGCGAGCGTGAAGGCCAGCGACTGGAGGTTCAGCCGGACGAAGCTGCGCTTCTCCTCCTCGTCGTAGACGATGTTGAGGGCATCGAACACCGCCTTCATGCCGGCGTTCGCGCTCCACAATGAGATCGCCAGGCCGATGACGAAGCTGAGACCCAGCGTGCCGCCGCCCTTCGAGGCGATCCGCTTCACCTGCTCGCCGATGACGTCCATCGCGCCGCCCGGCAGCACGCCCGAGAGGGCATTGAGATGGTCCTGGATCGTAGCAGGATCGGCGAAGTGGCCGTAGATGGACACCAGCGCGGCAACGGCCGGGAAGATGGCCAGCAGGGCGTAGTAGGTCACGCCCGCCGCGACCGACATGATGCGGTCGTCGCTGAATTCCTCCCAGGTACGCCACAGGATGTCCTTCCAGCCGAGCGTCGGGATTTGCGTCGGCATGTCGGCCTCGCGTCCCCGCCCCTGCTCGCGAGCCGCCTGGGTCGGTGCATGCTGCGCGTCGCGCTCCGGGCCGGGCCGTCGACCAAGGGCCACGGCGGCCCGGTGATCCCTTGCCTCGGCGGGTTGCCACTGCCCGACGACGAGACGGACCAGTGCCCAGGCAGCGACGATGGCCAACATGGTGGCCGTTGCGGAGCCTGTCCGGCTCTGCTTCGGATCCTGAAGCGGGGGCGTGGCGGCGGTCATGACGGAAAAGACGGCTCCTCAACGATGGAGACGCAACATGCTTGGCCTTTGAGGCAACCGGAACCATGTGGCGACGGTTCCCGCTCAGCTTCACGCGGGCAGGGTGCCCGATGCATCCGGCTGCCCGTCGGGGATGCGCTAGGGCATGTGATATACTGCCCCGATGTCCGCGAAGAGGCCGCCATGGCCCTCTACTTTTTCGACATCCGGGACGGCATGGACCTCGTGCGTGATGATGAGGGCATCGAGTTCGGCAACGTGGATGCCGCCGTGCAGGGGGGCGGCCCGTTCGGCAGCCGAGATCGGGACAGGCCGGCTGGCAAACACGTGGCCACCGGATCGGGTTCGGGGTGGGCTTGACCATGGGGCCCGCCACGGTCGGGCGGATCGGCTACGAAAGCCGCTTCGACTACACGGCCATCGGCAGCGTGGTGAACCTTGCCGCCCGGCTCTGCGCCTCGGCAGCTGACCGAGAGATCCTCATGGACGTAAACGTGGCCGCGTCCGTCAGGGGCAAACGCACCCTGATCCCGCTCGGGACGCGGCCACTCAAGGGCTTCGACAGGGAGATGCCTGTGTTCTGCACCTCCTTCGACGAGCGCCCCTCGGCCGCGTAGCTTCGGCATCCGGCAGGCGTCGGTCGTCCTCATTCGATTACCTCGTCGGCGGCAGCCAGAATGGTCGGCGGGATCGGCAGGCCCAGCGTCCTGGCCGTTCTGAGATTAACCACGAGCTCGTAGGTCGTGGGAGTCTGGATCGGCAGGTGGCCAGGTCGTGTGCCTCGGAGGATCTTGTCGATATAGGACGCGAGCCCGCGATAGAGCCCCGCCAGGCTGGGGCCGTAGGCGATCAGGCCACCTGTCACGGCCGCATACCGCAGGCCGTAGATGGCCGGCACGCGATATCTCCCCGCCAAGCCGATGATCGTCTGACGATGGTTCAGCGTGAACAGGTCCGGCAGCACCAGCAGAGCCCCGTTGGCCTCTGCGGCGAGGTCGGCGATAGCCGCTTCGATCCCGGTCTCATCCTGGGCGAACGCGCTGATCGGTTCGATCGAAAGGTTGCGGGCCGTCGCCTCGAATTCCTGCACAAACGGCGAGGCGCGGTTGGGCGTTGTCTCGGGATTGAACAGAATCGCGGCCCGGTGCACGTCAGCCTTGATCTCCTTCAGGAGTTCCACCCACTTGCTGGCCAGCGACGGCTCGTAGCTTGCGAATCCGGTGACATTGCCGCTAGGCCGGGACAGGGTGCTGACCAAGCCGTTGCCGACCGGATCGGCGATCCCGAAAAAGAGCACCGGGATCGACTGGGTCTGCGCGAGAACCGCCACTGTGGCGGGCGTTCCGTTGGTAACAATGAGGTCCGGCTGTGCCTCCGCCAACTCTCTGGCGATGCCCTGCAGATCGGCGGGCGTGAACGGCACCCGCCGATCCACTTGGACGTTGCCGCCCCTGATCCACCCCAGCGGTTGCATCTCCCGTGCGACGTCACCCCAGTTGTCCATGTTCATCCCAGCGGAGGAGGCCTCGACCCACCCGATCCGCCGCACCCGGTCCGCGGGCTGGGCAGCCTTGGCGGATACCCGCCATAGAACAGACGTGGAGAGCAGTTGCAGGATGTCGCGCCGTCGCATACGAGAGCCTCGTCCGAGAGCCCGGCGAGCATAGCATGACTGCTCGTTCGGCGACGCGGCCTGAGGCGTCTCCCCAGCGGGAGCGCATTCCAAAATTGGGTGATCGCCGATATAGTTGCGGGCTAATCCCTGCATGAGGAGCTGGCCTCATGTCGCGATATCGTAATGATCCGACCATACCGCAATTGATGCCGCATCAGCGACAGTTTCACCATGTCGCCCGGCAGGGCGACAGACGGCATACTGCGCGAACGGCCGCTGTGGCTGCCGTCCTCGGCCTGACCGCGGGACTATTTACGACGGGTGCTTTGGGCCAAGCAACCCTCAACGGCGTCAAGCAGCGGGGCGTGCTGCTCTGTGGCTCTAATTACGATCTCGCTGGCTTCGGCCTACCTGATGCCCAGGGCGACTGGACAGGTCTGGATGTCGAGTTCTGCCGCGCCATTGCGGCCGCCATCTTCGATGACCCGGCCAAGGTGCGGTTCGTTCCTTTGTCCTCCAAGGACCGCTTCACGGCGCTCCAATCGGGCGAGGTGGACGTTCTTGCCCGCAACTCGACCATGACGATGTCGCGCGACACGCAGCTCGGCCTCGACTTCCCGGCGATCAACTACTTCGACGGCCAAGGCTTCATGGTTCGCAAGAAGCTCGGCGTCTCGTCGGCCAAAGAGTTGAACGGCGCCTCGATTTGCACAGACCAGGGCACCACCACCGAGCTGAACCTCGCCGACTACTTCCGCACGAATAACCTGAAGTATCAGGCGGTGATCTTCGCAACTGCGGACGAAGCCTTTAAGACCTATGAGGATAGCGGCTGCGACGTGCTCACGTCGGACGCCTCGGCACTCTATGCCCATCGCCTGCGCGCTTCGGCGCCGGACGATCACATCATCCTGCCCGAGATCATTTCTAAGGAGCCTCTCGGACCGGCTGTCCGTCACGGCGACAACCAGTGGGGCGACATCGTGCGCTGGACGCACTACGCCATGCTTAATGCCGAAGAACTCGGCGTCACCAAGGCCAATGTCGACCAGATGAAGAGCGCCGACAACCCGGAGATCAAGCGCCTGCTTGGCGCCGAAGGCAAGTTCGGCGAGGCCGTTGGCCTGACGAATGAC
Organism: Pseudomonadota bacterium; assembly: GCA_023426505.1. Classification (GTDB taxonomy): domain Bacteria; phylum Pseudomonadota; class Alphaproteobacteria; order Rhizobiales; family Beijerinckiaceae; genus Microvirga. The sequence goes on along the minus strand of JAFAAP010000122.1, from coordinate 3,882 downwards.
TGGGCCTACCGGGTCATCAAGCACGTGGGCAACTACGGCGAGATCTTCGAGAAGAACGTCGGGCAGGGTTCCAAGCTGAAGATCAAGCGCGGCCAAAACGCCCTGTGGACCAAGGGCGGCCTGCAATACGGCATGCCAGTGCGCTGACACATCCCTCCCCTTCAAAATGAGAGTCCAGAGGGTTCCTTGCCTCCACTGCACGTCAACTTTGGAGGATGAACCGTTGCCTTACTCGATCACCTCATCGGCGCGGACGAGAAGCGTTGGGGAGATCTCAAGATCAAGCGCTCTCGCAGTTTTCAAATTCAGGGTGAGCTGAAACTTGGTCGCCTGCTCCACCGGCAGACTCTCAGGACGTTCGCCCTTCAGAAGTCGGCTTACGTAGGTCGCCGATCGCCGAAACAGATCGCGGATATCTTCTCCATAGGAGACAAGCCCGCCAGCAGCCACAAACGAAGGATCGCGAAAAATTGCTGGGAGATGATGCTCGGCCGCCAAGGCGATGATCCGCCCGCTGTGCTGCTTCGTGAGAATGGTGTCATCGATAATGAGAACATCGATGCCCTGTGCCATCGCCCCCTGGAACGCAGAACCGAGCTCATCCCGCGTCTGGATTGGCAGTTCGTGATAGTCGAGGCCAAGGGTCGAGGCGGCCGCCCGATACTCCCGCTCCCGGCTGGCCCGTAGTGGCGGCGGCACCACTGACGTCTCGAACATGTAGGCTGCCTTCCGGGCTTGTGGCAGCAACTCCCGGGCGAGTTCCAGCAGCTTGGGGAAGGTTTCATCCAGAAGGGCAAGGCCGGTCACGTTCCCGCCAGGGTGGGCCAAGCTCGTGACGAAACCCTTGCCGACCGGGTCACCGGCGGAGGCAAACACGACCGGAATGCGGGATCCTGCCGCCCCCGTTGCGTCTTTGGCGGCGCGGGTCGGGACCGACCCCGCCGTGACGATCACATCAACGCCGAGCCGAACGAGATCACGTGCCGCTTCGGCGAATTCCTCTGGAGTCTGTGCGAAGCGACGCTCGATGACGAGGTTCTGCCCCTCAACCCAGCCCAGTTCACGAAGCCCACTCAGAAGAGCATTCATATAGGCAGCCGGCAGGCTCGCAGAGGAGAGATACGCGATGCGCGGCGTAGATTGGGCCCGGACACTGGGCCCGAGCATAAGCAGTGGCAGGTACGCCAAGTGCAGAAGATCCCGCCGTCGCATCGGATCACCTCCGCCACAGTTATTCTAGGCTCCCGACAGGAAGTGTGAAGCTGCTCTGCTGCATTGGCTCTCCAAACCTGAATCTCCTGTAAAGGTGCCGGAGGTCTGCTCAGGATCAGGAACCAAGATTGTGTGCGTTTTTGTAACGTCCGGTTCGATGAGGATTGCTGCCTTCGAGCGTACATCTCAGACGTGCCATGTGTGGACGGCTCCCCGTTGGCAAGAGATTTGTTGAACGCTTCTGCAAGGTGGGTCGGTGCTGCTGTTGGGGTGGACGGCCCCCTTACGGCATCGCTGTGCCAGAATGAGGTCGTTGCTGATCTCAGACACCGGAGACCTGGTCTTGCTTTGGAACAGATACTGCTGGCGAATGGGCCGGAGCCCTTGAGGCAGGGATTGGCGTTCTCGGTTTGAGGGGGCAGTACCACCATCCCGGAGGTCCTCATGTCGCTCCGCCCGACCCCGTGCCGTGATGTCCCGGCCGCAACGGCAGCCGTCGCCCGTGCCGCGTTCCCGCATGGCAGCCCCTATCTGCGCTTGCGTGATCACCTTGGGACGATCTTTACCGACGCCCAGTTCGCGCCCCTCTTCGCCCATCGCGGGCAGCCGGCCGAATGCCCGTGGCGGCTGGCGCTGGTGAGCTTGCTGCAGTTCGCTGAGAACCTCTCCGATCGGCGGGCGGCCGAGGCGGTCCGCAGCCGCATCGATTGGAAGTACCTGCTGGGCCTGGAATTGACCGACCCCGGCTTCGACGCCTCGGTTCTGAGCGAGTTCCGCGGCCGTCTTGTGGCAGGCGGCGCGGAAGAGCAGCTGCTCGACACCCTTCTGGCACTCTGCCGTGAGCACAAGCTACTGAACGCCCGAGGCCGCAGCGCACCGACTCCACGCATGTGCTCGGAGCCGTCCGTTCCCTGAACCGTCTCGCCTGCGTAACCGAGACCATGCGGGCGGCCCTCAATGTCTTGGCGTCCGCGGCTCCCGCATGGTTGCGCGCTCAGGCCAATCCTGCCTGGATCGAGCGGTATGGCAGGCGGGCTGACGACTATGATGTCCCGCAGGGGGAGGCGAAGCGGCGCGCCCATGCCGAGCAGATCGGGCGCGATGGGCATCAGCTGCTTGCTGCCATCATGGCTCCTGGTGCACCCATCTGGCTGCGTGAGATCCCAGCCGTTGAGCTGCTGCGGCAGGTTTGGGTGCAGAATTTCTGTCTCACCGACCAGGCTCAGACCGGAGAACCTGGGGCGGGCGCATTCTCTGAGACCACTCCCCGGGTGCGGTGGCGGACCGAGCATGAGGGATTTCCACCCTCCCTGCTGATGGCCGGGTCACCCTAGGATCCAGAGGTCCATTATGCCAATAAGGGGACGACAACCTGGATTGGCGACAAGGTTCATCTGACCGAGGCTTGTGACGAGGGTGGCCCGCACCTGATCACGCATGTGGAGACCACGCCGGCGCCGGTCGTGGATCGCGACGCCCTCGACACCATTCATGATGGGCTCAAGGCCAAGGGTCTGCTGCCCGATACCCATCTTGTCGACGCTGGTTATGTCGCGGCCGATCAGCTCGTCGCCAGTCGCCGGACCTATGGCGTCACGCTCCTGGGGCCGGCTCCCCGGAATTATCAGTGGCAGACCCAATCCGGTGAGGGCTTCACCTTGCAGGACTTCATCTTCGATTGGGATCGGCAAGTTGCGATCTGTCCGGCCGGGCACGAGAGCCGGAGCTGGCGTCCCGATTACTGGCAAGGACGAACCGCCTTCAAGGTGCGCTTCTCGACAACCCACTGTCGTCCCTGTCCGTTGAAGGCACAGTGTACCCGGAGCGACCGGCGGCTTCTGACGCTGCGCCCTCAGGAGGAGCACGAGACCCTTGCAGCGGCTCGCGCTCGCGAGGCCCAGCCGACCTTCAAGCAGGATTATCAACAGCGCGCCGGGATTGAGGGAACGATCTCGGCCGGGGTCCGGGTCCTGCATCTGCGGCGCTCGCGCTACATCGGACTGGCGAAGACGCATCTGCAACACGTGCTGACGGCGGCGGCCATGAACCTCATCCGGCTCGGGGCTGGGTTCGCGGGCACGCCGCTCGCACGAGCCCGGCAATCCGCATTCACCAAGCTCATGATGGTTCCCGTCCCAGCATGATCAATTCGCCAGCAGTATCTTAAGCGAAGCAACTCCATCTTCTTGCCGCCATCGTACCCGCGCGGTCCGCCCATCTCAGTGGTCTTGACCGCCTGGCTGTCGATGATCGCGGCGGTCGGCTGCGGTGCGCGGCCGATCTTACAGCGATAGCTCTCGCGCAGGACCTGGGTCACGTGCTCCCAGGTGCCGTCCTCGCGCCACCGCGCAGAGTGGGAGAAGGCGGCACTACGTGGTGGATCCCCGTGCGGCAGCAGCCGCCACCGGGCTCCGGTGCGCAGCAGAGAGAAGATGGCATCGACGATCCGTCGGAGGGGATGCATCTGTCGCCGCCCGGCGGGATGGCTGCGGGGAATGAGGGGCGCGAGCCGCGCCCATTCGGCATCAGTGAGATCGCTGGCGTAGGAACAGACATCCATGGCGGGGCTCCCGGATCATCAAACAGCCCGCATCCGCCTCAGCGGCCCAGCCCCAAACCTATGGTGAATCAACTACTTAGATCGAGCAATAAAATTGCCCACCAGCCTCT
>JAFAAP010000176.1 GCA_023426505.1 Pseudomonadota bacterium | reverse complement strand
CCTGGCAGGCGGGCGGCGTCCGGCCCCGGTACGCAACTTGCCCCTTTGAGCCGGACGGTCGCTCCTAGCGCGAGCGGAGGCACTGGTTCTTGCTCTCACGAGCCAGCAGCTTATTGGATTGGGCCTCTTCTCCGTGCCGAAACCACTTGTTCGCTCACAGGAGTGCGATGGTCACAAACAGCAACGCCCCACCAAGGACGCTTGCTGTTGTGCGCACGATCAAGCATGCAACAGGATCGAGGCTCCCGGCATGGCCTCCGGAGTCATGCAGGCGCATCCGATGATGAGCACCGTCGTACCAACCAAGCTTGCAAAACCGATCAGGCCAAATTTGCCTGTTATCCTGCTGGCTGGCGCTTTACAGGTCTCTACAGGCCATCAGAAAAGGAGAGGATCCACTTCACACCACTTATTGATGTGCGGCCTGCGCTTCAAGGGTCGTTCAGCGGGCCATTGAGTTCCGTGCCAGGACAGCGGGCACACTGGGTTGACAGCTCCCGTCAGTGCAGCGTTCGCCGCCACTGCATGGCCGCGCAGACGAACTCGACGGCCGAACTCAACTCATCTTCATCGAAATCACGGCAGCCGAGGCTGTCGATGATCACGCCGCTTGCCTGCAAGCGGAGCTCCAACCAAAACGGCGGCGCGCCGGTCGTCTCAAGTTCAGGAGTCTCGGACAGGCGGATTTCGAGGTCACCGTGCCTGGCAAGCGTGACAGTACAGGAGCCCGTCGCACGATCGTTCTTGAAGGCGAGCTGAACGTAGGCGCGGATGATCCTCTGCTCGATCCAATCGGGGCTCAACTCCGAACTCGCGACATGGTCCGCGAGCATCGTACGCGAAAAAGGCATTCCATTCTCCGTCGGGGTCACGACTTTGGGCAACCCAGCCCGGCAACCACAAGGGGCGTGCTCTCGAAGCCCCTCCAACTGGGATGTCAACGGATGTGCTGATATCTGAAATGGCGTCGAATGACCTGCTATTGTGGGCCAAAGGCTTGTTGGATTGGGCCGCCCGTGTACGATGAGCGCGTGGGATTTCGTGAGGGACGATGCGATCAGTCGTGGGGACACACCAAGCCGTGCCACCCAGCGCGGGTGGACTCATGGCCCGGCTCACGGTTGCCCGCCTCGGAGCAGCCGGCATCGATCCTGCCCCCCTTCTCCGGCAGGTGGGAATCACGTCCGAGCAGATCGGCGGCTCCGAAGGCAGGGTGGCGGCCGACGCGCAAATTGCGCTTCTAAATCTGGCGGCGGAGGCGCTTCAGGACGGCCTGCTCGGGTTCCACCTCGCCCGGGAGTTCGATCTCCGGCAGGGCGAGTTGCTCTATTATGTGCTCGCCTCTTCCGAAGTGCTTGGCGAGGCCTTGGCCCGGGTCGAGCGATACAGCTCCATCGCCAATGAGAGTATCGTGCTGACCGAGGTGCCCCGAAGCGAGGCGGGCATCCGTCTTGGCTATGTGGGCATCCCACGACACGCGGACCGGCACCAGACTGAGTTCTGGATCACGGCGCTCGTTCGGACCTTCCGGTATCTGACCGACCGTGACCTCAGGCCTATCCGGATCGCAGTGGCCCATCCCTGCTGTTCTACCTCATCCACTATCGAGGAGTATCTCCGATGCCGAATTGCTTTCGGCGCGGGCACAGACGAGATCGCATTCGCACGCGGCGTGGTTAGGCTCCGATTGAAGAATGCAGATCCCTATCTGAACAAGGTCCTGGTCCGCCAGTGCGAGGACGCCCTCGCCCGTCACGTGAGGCCTGTGGGGCAACTCCAGACCCAGGTCGAGAACGCAATCGCTCCTTTGCTGCCGCACGGCAGGGCTCGGGTGGATGAAGTCGCGCGAGCCCTTGGCATGAGCCGACGGACGCTGACGCGCCGCCTGGCGGACGAGCACATGACGTTCACCGATATCCTCGAGCAGGTACGTACGGAGATGGCGCGACACTACCTCAAGGACCCGAACCTGCCGGTCTCGCGGATCGCCTGGCTGCTGGGTTTTCAGGAAGCCAGTGCCTTCACAAACTCCTTCAAGAGATGGACCGGTGTCACCCCAACGGAGATGCGCATGCGGCATCAAAGCGGCGCGACGGCAGCCGCGCAGTAACTGGCAGGGTGGCCACGGCAGCGTCCGAGTCGGGTGACGCGAGGAAATTGCCCCGGCCTCATAAATATCCGATGTGCCCGCCCTATGCGGACTTTCAGCCTACCTCTGGGATGTGCCAAAACAGGACATTTCATATTCCCAGGTAGCGCGCTCTAACCGGAAGGGGTCTCCCTCGGCCTTAGCGCCCAAACGGCATCGGCGACGCTGATACGTCGTTCGACGCCCCCCTGCCCTAATGGCCCTGACCCATGGCGGGTGATCCACGTGCCGGCTCGGTGGCACGCCCCTTTCGACTTATGGCGGCCTGCTCACAGGGATGGACGCCCGTTGTCGAGCGCGCAGAATTTCCGCGCGAACTCGGCTATAATCTCCAGTAAGGGCTGCCCGCTCTCGGGGAGACTTGCATGATGACGATGCCCGCAATCATGGCGGACGTACTCGGGAAGTATATCGCGAACGACTTCCGCCGATGGTTCGGCTCCTCGCACCAGGACAAAGCCGAGCGGCTCGACGGCGCCGCTCGCATGGCGCTGGAATGCCTCGGCCGGAGCGATGCCCTCTACCACAATGTCGAGCACACCTTCCTGGTCACCCTCGTCGGGCGGGACATCCTCCATGGCCGGATGTTGACCGAACGCCTGGAGCCGGACGACTACACGCACCTGATCGTCGCCTGCCTGCTGCATGACATCGGCTATGTCCGCGGCATTCTGAAGGGTGACGGCAAGGATCGGTTCGTGGTGGACGCGAACGGAGCGACCGTGACCCTGCCGCGCGGGGCATCGGATGCGGCGCTCGCCCCATATCACGTCGACCGCTCCAAGCTCTTCATCATGGATCGTCTGGCGGGCTCGCCTCGGCTCGACGCCGAGCGGATTGCGCGGGCGGTCGAGTTCACGCGCTTTCCGGTCCGGGAACCCTCCGCTCTCGGACAGGAGGATCACGAGGGACGGCTGGTCCAGGCTGCGGACCTGATCGGGCAGCTCGGCGATCCCCTCTACCTGAAGAAGGCCAATGCTCTGTTCCAAGAGTTCGAGGAGATCGGCCTCAACCGCCAGCTCGGCTATGCCTCGCCAGCGGACTTGGTTGAGCGCTATCCCGACTTCTACTGGACCAGCGTCTCGCCACACTTGGAGGAAGCCATCGCGCACTTAAACGTCACGGCGGCGGGCCGACAGTGGATCGCTAACCTGCATAGCCACGTGTTCTGTGCTGAGAACGCCTTCGCCCTTATGGGACCGCAGCGATGACATTGCGGCTCATGAAAGAGGATCAAGGCGGGCCCGCGCATGAAGGCCGCTCTGCGAGGAGTGATCCTGATCGATCTGTCACGCTTACCCACTATCCGGCGAGTTCGAGCAATCTCGCGTAGCGCGGATGGTTGCGGATTGAGGCGAGATCGGAGTCGTTCTTGAACCACAGCTTCAGGTCAGGACCCACTTGGCTCAGATACACCTCCAGCAAGTCGATGGCGCGGTTGGCTTCGCCGAGCAACGCATAGACGCAAGCAGCATTGTAGCGGGTGCCGTTGTCATCTGGATCAATGGCCAACGCCCGTGCCAGCCATTCCCTCGCCCGGTTCTGCTCGCCCAGCGTCGCGAGTGCTGTCGCGCCCAGTTGCGCGGGCTTGGAATCTTCCGGGCGGAGCCTCAGCGCCTCCTCGGCCCTTTTTAGCCCAATGCGAGCATAGCCTTCCGCCTCCTGCGGGCGCCCCAGCGACCGAAATATCCCTAAGAGCAGGATCGGCGAGAGGTAATCGTCCGGCTTAATCTCCAAGGCGCGGACGTAGTGCTGCGCTGCCTGTTCGAAGTCGCCTGCCGTGACACAAAAGTCGGCGAAATGGTAATGCGCTTCATGGCAGGTGGGATCGAGCGCCAGCGCGCGCTGGAATGCAGCGGGCGCTTCGCCGCGCCGGTCGGCCACCATCAGGGCGTAGCCCCGGGCGGCATGGGCCTCAGCCAGGTTCGGATCGATGGTCAGGGCTCTGTCGACCGTCGCCAGGATCTCGTCGACCGGAACCGTGCCGCCGTGCTTGGAGCGGAGGCGCGAGTCGCAATCCGCGATTCCGGCGTAGGCCCGGGCATACTGCGGATCGAGCTCGACCGCCCGCGCGAACAATTGCCGGGCCAGGGTCAGTGATGCCCTCGTGCCCTGGTGGAAGATCTGGCGCCCCCTCAGGTAATGCGTGTAAGCCTCCACGTCGGAGGTCGGCGGCTGTGCGACTGCCGTCTTCTCCTGCGGCAGCAGCCGGATCTTGAGCTGGTCGACGATCGCGCGGGTGATCTCGTCCTGCACGGCGAACACGTCGGTCAGGTCGCGATCGTACCGCTCCGCCCACAGGTGCCCGCCATCAGAACCATCGATGAGCTGGCCGGTGATGCGCACCCGCTGCCCGGCCTTGCGCACACTGCCCTCGAGGAGGAAGCGCACGCCAAGCTCTCGGGCGACCTGCCGGAGATCCACCGCCTGACCCTTGTAGGCGAAGGCCGAATGGCGGCCCACCACGAACAACCCTGAGATCTTCGACAGGTCGGTGATGATGTCCTCCGTGATGCCGTCGGAGAAGTACTCCTGCTCCGGATCGCCGCTCACGTTGACGAATGGCAGGACCGCGATCGACGGCTTCCCCGGCGGCGCACTCTCCCGAGGGACAGACGCGGCAGACGCAGCCGCATGGGCCTGCGGTGGCGGCGCGCCGACATACACATTGAAGACAAGGACCGGACGGTCGATGTTCTTCAGCGCCTGCTCGCCGATATCCTCGAAGGACAGATCGAGCCGGTTTTCGACGTTCTCCCGCACGACGGCGGATACCGCGACGCCACCGGGCTGGGCGATGCTTTCGAGGCGAGCCGCGATGTTGACGCCGTCGCCGAAAATGTCGTCGCCCTGGCTGATGATGTCGCCGAGGTGGATGCCAATGCGGAAAGCGACACGCCGGTCCTCCGGGACTCCAGCGTTGCGGGCATTCATCCCCTGCTGGATCCGCGTGCCGCATTCGACCGCGTTCACGACGCTCGCGAACTCAGCAAGCACCCCATCTCCGGTGAGCTTGACGATGCGGCCATGGTGCTCCGCAATCAGTGGATCAATCAGCTTCCTGCGGTGTTCCATGAGGGTCGCCAGCGTTCCCACCTCGTTCGCCCGCATGAGGCGGCTATAGCCCACGACGTCGGCCGCCAGAATGGCAGCCAGTCGACGCTGTACCTGCTTCCCGTCCATAGTAGCCAGACCCGGATCCCGTTCATCCCTGAGAATGCCGATGTCACCGGACGTTATCATTGGGTCGATCTCATGGCGGCGGGGATCCGGCGCCGCGGCACTGCCGGTTCGGTCCCGGCACGAGCCGGGGGAGGCTTAAGGCGCCACGGCATTGGAGGCCGACTGCCCCATCTCCTCGACATGGCCTCCAAGGCTTTGCCGGGTTTGGGGATCGATTACCGCGACCGGAGCCGATACGGCCAGACCGGCCGCCGTGCCCACAGCCGTGGCCGCACCGGCCGTCACCTGGATGATCCGGTCGCCCAATCCGATGCGGGAGTCCGTCACTGTCTGACCCTCGGCAAGGCGCTTGCCGATGAGCTGGACGACCTCGGGGCTCTCGGCGAACTTGCCATGGTTGAGGGCATCGCCCGCCTTGAGCTTCGTTAGGTCCAGCACCGTGATGTTCGCCTGTTCGAGCTGGGTCCGGTACGGCTCCTGATCGGGGTTGATCGCGCCCAGTCGCGCCTCGCTGCCCCACACCCGCCGGGAGACGGCCAGCGCCCGGTCGTCTTGCGACACGAACAGGGTGAAGGCTGGGCGGTTGGCTTTCGGGCCCATGTCGATGATCGCCTCGCGGGCGAGGTCGACGTCGACGTCGGGAGCCGCAAGCAGGACGTTGCGGATCTTGGGAGTGACCCGCCCGTCCCGGATCGCCATCTGGCGCAAGGTCTCGAGCGCCAGCGAATTGCCCATCGAATGCGCCAGGATCGAGATTTCTCCGACAGACGGATCGCGGGAGATCGCCTTCAGCAGTGTTTCCAAGCCGTTGCGGGAGTAAGCGGTGCTCTCGCGGTCATAGCCATAGGCCAGCACGCTACCGCGCGAGGGCCAGGTGAACAGGATCGGCACCACCGGGGCACCAGAGTCGTGCACGATCTGGGCGAAGCGGAAGACCGCGTCCTCGAACCGATTGTTGAAGCCATGGATGAAGACCAGAACCTGCCGCTTGGGCACGGCCCGCAGGCTTCGGTGGAACCAGCCGAGCGCCTGATCCCGGTCGATGACATCTGCTTTAAGCGTCACGAAGTCGGTCGCGGGGTTACCAGGCACCTGCCGCGGCCACTGCACCTCGCCGACCTGCCGGGCGCTCTCGGGTGGGATCGAGACCATGATGTTGGCGAACGCCGCAGCCGGCCCGCGGTCACCCGAGAACAGCTCTGCCGGATCCGTCCGCTTGCGGGTGGTCGCGACCAGCATGTCCACCTTGCTGGTGCCGTGAACCGAGGCGCTCACGGGCACCAGCACGCCCTTGACGCTGGCACACGCGCCCGGCGCCAAGAGGAGTGCAAGGGCTAGCAGGCTGCGAAGAGCGACCATCGGCTCATCGCAGTTGAATGCGGACGGCATCGGCCCCGGCGGCCAACATCAGGCCCTCGCGTTCCGTACGCAGCCGCAGCACCACGCCCTTGTCGTTTTGCAGCCAGAGCCGGCCGTGGCCCTGGTCCGCCAGGGCCCAGCCCAGGCGCACCTGCCCATAAACGCCGGCCAAGTCCGAGACCCGGGTAAGCTGGTAGACGTCACCGGTCGCCTTGACCTTCGAGGCGCCGATGCCACCGACGCCGAGACCATTGATGGTGAAGGGATAGGAGCGCCCGCGGTAGAACAGCGTGCCGCCGCCGACCGCTGTGCTGCCGATGAAGGCGAGGTGGGTCTGATCGATGGAAACTCGACCCACGGGTTGCGGCGCAGGCGCCGTTTTCGCCTTGGCCTGTGATGCTAAGGCCCCCGTCGCCGTGATGATCAGGAAAGCCTGACCAGCTCTCCTGCAAATGTCGCGCAGTGCCCGCATCGTTGCCTTCCTCAAGCGTTCCCAGGAGCTCAGGGCGAATGGGAATCCCGGCCATCCGAGAGGTGTTTCGTCCGGCCAGTCCCATGTCCCTTGCCGGGTCGACCCTAGCTCGACCGGTACACTGCGCTTGACCGCTCGGGACGATCTCTTGACAGTTTAGGACGCCAGCGGGACGCAGGGGCCCCGCGCTCAATTCGCAGACTTTTTCCCAAGAACTCGGCTATGCGAAACGGCACTGGCGTTACGCGGGCCGGCCCGTCCGCCAAGCGCTGGGTGTACAACCCGACCAGCGCCGGAAGGCACGGGTGAACGCGCTCGCCTCGGAGTAGCCGAGCGCTGCGGCAATCTCGCCGAGGGATATCTCGGTATCTTCGAGCAAATGCCGGGCGATCTCGAAGCGAACCTCGTTCCTCATCGATCGGTAGCCATGGCCACTGCCCTTAAGGCGGCGACTCAAGGTGCGGCGGTGCATCGCCAGAAACTCGGCGATATCCTCGGCCGAGCAGCGGGTGCGGGTCAGCCGCGTGCGCAGCAGCCGCCGGATCTCGTCCGAGAAGTCGCCCCCCGCGTCAGCCCTCAACTGCCGCAGGCGGTCCTCCAGCATCATCCGTAGCAGCGGATCGGCCCCGGCCACCCTGCGCTTCAGGTCCTCGGTCGGGAAGACGAGGGTGGCGCTCTCCTGGTTGAACCGGACCGGAGCGCGGAAATGGTATCGATAGGGCTGTGGATCGGTTGGCGTCACGCGGGGCACCAGCACCTCGGCCGGGTGCCAGTCGGAGCCGCACAGGGCCCGTAGTACATTTCCTGTAACGGCCAGGGCCGCATCGGTGACCTGCTCCGCACTTTCCATCTGCGGCTGATAGACAGCGTACGTGAGCAAAGCCAGGCCGTCGCTGACCCTCAGCGAGGCCACCACGGCCCGATCCTGGGCACTCAGGTTGGATACGAACCCTTCCAGGGCCTCGCCGACGGTCTCCGAGTGCTGCATCAGGCGCCCGACCAGATCCATGGACAGGATCGTGGCACGCTGGCCGACCAGCAGCCCGAAATGAGGGCAGCGCGTGTGCTCCACGCACAGAGTGTACAACTGGGCCAAGGCAGGAAACGAAACGACGTTGGTACTGTCCTCGAACAGGCGGGGATCGAGACCGGCTGCGCGGATGAGCGGGTCGGGATCGAGGCCGAACTCGCGCAGTGTTGGAACGATCTCTTTGGAAACGCCGAGATGAATGTAGCCTGGAGGCAGGGTCTTGCTGGGTGGTTGCCTTGATGAGGTACGCAGTGGGATCACATCCGCAGCCAGCGGTACAATGTTCCGCATCAGTGTCGCCCC
>JAFAAP010000299.1 GCA_023426505.1 Pseudomonadota bacterium | reverse complement strand
CCCTGCTCTACCTCGTTTCTCGTGCCTACGAGCAGATGCCGAACACGCCGATTGCCGGAATGCAGGCCTATGCGCGGGAGATGCCTTCCCTCTCGAAGCTTGAGGTCGATTATTCGACAGGCAGCGGTGGGAAGACGGCGTCTCGCTCGCATGGCGGATTTGACAACGATGCTGCGACTCTCGGAACAATCATGTCGAGGGTTCTGGGAAAACCAGTGCCGCATCCCCCAAAGTCCGATGAGCTGACCGGTTATTAGCTGCCTGAGTGCGTTACCTCCTCCATGTGCGACGACCGGCGGGGCCGGACGGATGGTGTCCGGATCGGTCGGGTTGGAGTGCGAACTTGCTGCCGATGAATTGCTTTGAGTTGGCTCGTTAAGGTGTAGCAACGTGCGAGTATCCTTTCCCGTGAAGAATGATATACTTCAACAATATGCCGCGTACCCCCGTCGTTGCTGAGAGAACAAGAGAGTTTGCGTGTCGCGGACAAGAAATCTGCGCGTCGGATTCGAGCTGGAGGTTTCACATGATCCAGACTTGTCGCTGCCTCAACTGCATTATTCCTCCACACCTTCTTCGTAAACTGCTCGAGAGTGACAACAAAGAAGTCCGCCAAGCCGCTCTTAACACTCTCCTGGGAACAGCCAGATTACGAGGTCAACGGTCACTACGGGCTACCTTCGGGATTGGCCTGTCGGCCGCTCCCACAGATGGCCGTCGGAGCATCTTTGATTGTCAGAACAGCAATTGGCTTCCCAGCGCTGTCCTAGTCCGCACGGAGCAAGGTGAGGCGTCCACCGACATTTCGGTCAATCGCGCATTCGATGGCCTGGGAGCCACCAGGGAATTTTATCGTGAGGTGCTCGACCGCAATTCCATTGACGACCAGGGAATGCGCCTCGACGGATATGTCCACTACGGCGCGAGCTATAACAACGCGTTCTGGGACGGGCAGCAGATGGTGTTCGGAGATGGGGACGGAGTCATGTTCACAGACTTCACCAGCTCCCTTGACGTGATCGGCCATGAGCTCACTCACGGGGTGACCGAGCACGTCGCTGGATTGGAGTATCATAAGCAATCCGGAGCGCTTAACGAGTCGATGTCAGACGTATTCGGGTCATTGGTGAAACAGTGGTCGCTCGGGCAAGCGGCTGAACAGGCCGACTGGCTCATCGGAGCGGAAGTGTTCACTCCCGGGATTGAAGCAGACGCCCTGCGATCCATGAAGGCGCCAGGCACCGCCTATGATAACGAGACCTTCGGCAAGGATCCGCAGCCGGACCACATGAACAAGTTCGTCCATTTGCCCGATACCGAAGAAGGCGATTATGGCGGTGTCCATATCAACTCCGGCATCCCCAACAAGGCATTCTACCTTACGGCCACGGGGATCGGAGGATATGCCTGGGAAGCGCCAGCCCTGATCTGGTACGAGGCACTGAAGGCCTCCGGCCCAACCACCGAGTTCCAGGAATTTGCGGACAAAACATTTCTCATGGCTGGTGAGTTGTACGGGACAGGCAGCACAGAGCAGCAGGCCGTGCTGGCTGCATGGCGAGAGGTGGGGATCCGGATCAGCGGTCTGCCGGCGAGACCCCGCCTGGGCCGGGGCCGTAGGGTTGCGAGCGAGGGTGCGGGTCATGAAGGAGACATTCTGGCTGCCCTCGCCCGACAGATCGAGACTCTGTCCAGTCAGGTGACTGCACTGGCCCAGGAGGTCAGCACTCTGAGGGGTAAACGGATGCCAACAGAGCCAGGGTTGTCGTCATCGCGCCCCGGCAACTCCAGATCCCCTCGTTCAGCAAACTCGTGACTGCTGCTTCGGAACCCTCCTGATAGGCGCGAGACCTGAGATGAAGGTCAGTTTGGCAAGACATGGTGGGCAGGCGGCCGGGCTCCTTCTTGGCCGGCCTCCTCGGGTCCTGGATACCAGCACACTGCCGCCAACAGCCGCAGAGGAGCTTTCCAGACTGATCGAGGCTGCAACAGCTGCACCGCTGGTCGCAAAGGATGGCCCTGGACGTGCCCGAGACGCTATGAGCTACACGATCACGGTGGAGGACGGCGACCGCCAAACCGTTCTCAAATGCTCAGATACCAACATATCTCATGCTTTGGCGGACCTTCTGGCTTTGCTTGAGCGGCACCTGAAATGAAGTGACTTCGTTAGCCCAAGCCGTAGGATCACGCGAGTGTCCAATCCCGACTTTTGGGAAATTCCGCGCTATCATGCGGCCATAGTCGACCTGCGGAAAACGTGTCACTCGTCACGTGCTCAAGGAGATGGGCTATGAGCATCGCACCACTCACCTCCCGTCCGGACAGCACGTACCAGCCACTCGAGCGCGTGCTGGACGACCCCACAGGCCAAGCGACCTTCAGCACTCGGAGGAATGAGGACCATGGCGGCAGACCGGCACGAGGCGTTGATCCGCGCCTACATCGACGAGGTCTTCAACAGGCACCGTCTGGACGCCCTGGACAAGTATTGGGATAACGATCTGACCTCGCACTGGCTGGGCATGGAGACGATCCACGGCCTGCCTGCCTGGCGCACGGCGATGGAAGGCTTCTTCGCCGCCTTTCCGGACGCCGCCTATACCCTGGACGACATCTTCTTCGCCGGTGACCGCGGTGTCTGACGTGGCCACTGGCGTGCGACCCAGCAGGGCACATGGCAAGGGATCGCCGCGTCCGGCCGCAACGTCACGTAGACCGTCATCATCATCGGCCGCTTCGCCGGCGGAAAACTGATCGAGGACTGGGTCGAGCTGGACCGGCTCGGCCTCTTCCAGCAGCTCGGATGCATTCCGACCGGATAGGAGGCGGCCGGTCGCAAACTTCTGGCGCTGACCGCTTGTTGAGGATGCGGGCTGCATGTGCGCCTCCGAACCGGGATAGATCACGTCGGCTCTCAGACTCCGAAGCGAACCCCGCGGTTGAGTCTCAGGAGTCCAATAGAAGACCTTTGCCTATCGTCAGAGGTGGCATTACTTGGCTCAATCGTGCAACGCGGCCCTTCTCTGCGCTCACGGCTGATCCCTTCCAGTTGCGGCTGCGCACGGTCTGCCGCAGCATCTCGACGATGACCGCCGTTGACCCGCCGAACAGCATCACGCCGTTCATGGCCGCTATCGACCCGAGTAGCCGCCAACAACTCCAGCGGCACGACTTCGTCGCCGAGTGTCGTGTTGTTCACGAACGCGAAGTACAGGACGTCGGTCCGGCAGGTGCGGTGTCCAAGGCTGAATAGGCGAACGACCACGCGATCACTGCCGCGACGTGTGCGATCATGAGCACACCGACGGTCGCAACCATGACTGAGGCGAATCAGTCTTGGCATGGGCTATGTTTCCATTTCGGCGCGCCTTGAACGGTGCCTACAACCGATGCCATCACTACCGCGTGGACAGCGATGTTGCCTGAGCTGACGACGCCACCGATGAGGAGCTGTCGCAACATGGCTCACCTTCTACAGCGCAGCGGCCGAGATCAGGTAAAGAATGGCCGTGATGATAAGGTAAAGTGCCAGCAGTTGCACGAGTAGCGATGGCCTGAACCGGGATGACCTGAGCAGCAACGTCGCGGGCGCCAGATGAGTGTCGGGGTACGCTTGTCTGGCGTGGCCCGATCCCATTCAGTTCCCATATACGGGCCTGTTGTCCCTGAGTGCTCCTGAGCCTCGCGGGTGGCTGGTCGCGGTCGACTCTACGCCCGGGTATCAGCCCCATTTTGAGGCGGTCCATCGTCCCGAGCAGGTCATGCTCCCCGCAATGGTCCATGTGCCGGAACCAGAACGCCCTTCAAGTTTCCCGGTAACCTCGACCTGCGCCCTGTGACGTTGGATGCGGGCCCGAACACGTCCGTCCGGCTCCAGTCCGCCGGTCACTCTGTCCGTCGTACGCCCCGAAACGGCGTTGCGGGCAATCCCGTTCTTGACCACGACCGTATAATGCTGCGGCCTCCGGCAGCCACCGCTCTCGGGGATAGCCTCGACGCTCCAGCGGCCATCGAGCTGCTGCTGCGCCAAGGCTGCGTGTCCGATCAGGGCCGAGGTCACGGTCAGCAAGAAAACGGCCAGAAGACGATGCATGGGCAATCTCCGTTCATCTCAGCTTGGACGTCCAAGGTGGGACGAGTGCTTCGGAACAAGACCGGAATTCACGATGTCCGGTAAGCCGCAGAGGCCGCCCAGCACCGGGACAGGCTCTAGCCGCCAGCCCCTCCTCGCTTGAGAAGGGTCTCGATGTCATCTGCCAGATCCATAATGGCCCGCGGGTGTCGCTGCTTGCCCATGCGCCATTGCTCGCGCTGGGCCGCTGTCGTCTTCAGCCGGAGCGGCGGTGTCGTGGATCTTGGAGGCTCGGCCGGCCTCTGTTGTGCGGCCTGCCTCACCTCGCGGCGGATCAGGTAAATCGCGGCGACCATCAGCGCAGGGACCATGGCGATCAGTCCCAGCGCAATCCAGTCCTGGAGTGTCATACTCGACCAAAGAGCATCCATGGGGATCCTCCCTGAAGGGCCTCGGCTTGCCCTCCTTCACAGGAGACCCGGATCATCCCGGCGGGAGGGCACCGACCAATTCTACGACCGATTGCAGCTCGGTCGAACTGCGAAAAAGGGGTTGCCTCGCCTAAGGGAAAAGGGAGTTGGCTCAGTCGGCACGTCCGATGAGTTCACAGTGAATACGATTGGGGCAAATTCTCGACGCAAAGCACCGGGCTGTCGGCTACTGTGCCGCGTGGCTGGCCGAAGCGGGTTCTTACCAAACTCAAACCAGACGCACGGTCTTATCGTCAGGGCGCCATTCACTCCGGCCCCTACGGCAAAATACTGCAAAACCAAAAGCCAGCCTCATGGCGACATGAGTTTGCGCGCAAGCGTCGCCGCAGCGGCATCGGTCGAATCTCCCCGTGCTGTCGGCATCAGGTTCCCAGCCTTGAGCATGAGCTCGGTCATGACGCTGAGGATCCGCTCATCGGATTCGGCCACGCCCGCGACGTCGAAGTCCTTGCGGATCTTGCTGAACACGTCGCTGCGCTCGGGATCGCCCGTGCCCCTGGCGAGGGCCTCCGAATAGGCCTCCGCGTCGCGGCCCCTGAGCCCCAACTTCTCAGCGGCCCATCGGCCAAGGAGCTTGTTGCGGAGAATGGTCTTCACCACGTCGTCAGAGCTGGTCATTCGAACTCCTCCGGTTGCCGATTGTTGAATGCCGCTTCTAGTCAGCGTCTCCCTGATACCCGTGGAATGCCACGGTCAGAATGGCGCCGCCGGCACTGCCGCTGACGAGGTCGGCGATGACTCCCCGACACTGAAATTGCCGCTCGCGAGAGACGCACCAATGGCGGGCATGGCTAGTGGGATGATCTTCCCAAGAACTCCACAGCCGACTGCGCCCGCAATCAGACTGATGATGATCTGTTTCGTTCGCACCTCTCAGAGAGCGATCAACCTCTTGCCCCTGAAGAGCGGGCATGGCTTTGGCACTCACCAACGACGAGCCCTGGGGGTAAAACTCTCCCATCAAGCTCTCGCCCACCGGGGACTGCCCCCCTTTCCGCCAACGGGATGGAACGGAACTCACAATATTCCCCATCACGGACTGTCGCTCTCCCGTGGTGGCAACAGACGCCAGGATGACCGTCGACCGGTCAGGCGGTCGGCGTCAGACCCGTGCGCCAGGGCCGCCTGTCCGAATGCCGCCCGCTAGCAGCGCCGGAGCCGCGGCTGGCCTGAGGCATCCATCATCATGCGACCGTTCCGGTCGTACGTGTAGCAGTACCCCGGGGACGCCTGGGCGGTCCGGGCGCCTGCCGCCGCACCCACGGCCGCGCCGCCGACGCCGCCGACCACCGCTCCGACGGGACCGCCGACGAGCGCCCCGGTCGTGGCCCCGGCCGCGGTTCCGGTCGTCGTGGGCGAACAGGCTGAAATCGCTACGCACGCACACAGAGCTAAAGCGATCTTGTACATCTGCCGCTCCTCTTGTGGATGGTGGTGTCCGAGCGCTCCGTGGGCTGTGATCGCCTGCGGAGCGTCATTTGCTAACGTGGCAATCCCGGCGATGGTTGCTGCGCAGGGAGCCTCCGATGGAGGTACTCTTGAGGTCCGGGGGTCGGGGTCAGTCCCGGCGCATCGCGCGGAGAAGAGCCATGGTCTTTGGCACCCAATGGTGCTCCAGGGCGAGTTCCTATTGAAGCCCGGGGCTCCTGTCCCGTCCGCGCAAGTTATCGATCAGGATATGCACGCTGAGCAGCAACACCCAGACAGGCAAAACCATGATGCTCCAGCTGACATAGAAGCTGCCGAGAAGCACCAGCGCCGCCAGCGCATAGCCGATCCCGGCCATCCAACGGGGCGCGATCCCGGTATAGATCACGACCGTTGACGTCGAGATCATGAAGACGCCGGCCATCTTGATCGCATAGACGTTGAACAGGATGTAGGCGACCGCGCGTCCGAAGCGGAACGTTGGCGCGGGGCTTGTCCCGGTCGTCTCGATGGACGGGGCGATGAGCAGCAAGGCGCCAACAATGGTTGCCGCGACGAACAGGGTCGCCAGGAACAACAGGCCACTGCCCAGAAACACGGTCGCGAAGAAGCGGTCTTCCATGCGGCCCAGGCGATCGCGCAGCACGCCGATGAACCACAGGAAGGCGATGCCCGCAAAGGGAATGAGGTTCAGCGCCAACGCCACGGACCGGGAGCCGTCGGCGAGCCAGGTGCCAGGGTCCAAGGGATCGGCCGGAACCGCGCTGCGGAAGACCCAGAAGATGATGACCAACAGGACGGAAAAGACGATGCCGGCCACGGCGGCCGCCCTTGGCGTCCGCAGATGCGAGTACATGCCGGTCTTGTCTTGAGGCATCGCGACCTCCTCGCCTGAGCCCAGCCTCCTGCGTAGGATGGTACCGTCAGCGTAGCCCGGGGGAGAAGGGGCAATCAGTGGTGCGCGTACCCGGACCAGGGCCCTACCCTCTATGACCTGACCGGTTGGGGAAGGTTCTCACGTTGATGATCGTGGGGCATAATCGAGGTCGGCTCAGATGGGGCGACCGGGCCGATACGCAAACAGGTGGCTTTATGGAATGCCGTTTCCGCCGGTTGCCGTACGGCATCATTCTGCTGCTCAGCCTCTTGGCTGGACATGCGGGCGCTGCACCCGCCGTTCTTGAGCGCTATGCCGGCACCTTCTCCGGGGCCGGCACCATCGTGGAAGGGCCGGACGCCAGGTCCCATCACGTCAGCTGCCGCTTCACCATCGTGCCGCAGGGTGCAACGGGCCTGTCCCTTCAAGGGACGTGTTGGGCCTATCTGATCATCGCACGCTCCGTCAGCGCCAATCTGGCCTGGGATCCCGGATCCGGCCGGGTCAACGGCACCTATACGGGCTCGCGGGTCGGAACCGCGCGCCTCACCGGCCGGCAGGCTGGAGCGGACTTCGACCTGACGATTGAGTGGCCGAGACCCCTTTACGGCGACACGACGGCCCAGATGAAGGTTGCAAGCCTCGACCAGGATCGCTTTCGCATCGTCGTCACAGACCGCATTGGGGTGGACGGCCCGGTCCAGGCCACGACGGACCTGACTCTGCTTCGGCGCTGAATGGACGACAAGAGGGCCGACATAGGGGCCCATGATGATCAAGGCGGCGCGAGCTCAAAGTGCGAGCGGTCCAGGTCCTTGAAGCCATGGAACCAGCCGCCCCAGCGGACCGGCACCCCCAGTTCCGCGGCGGCCTTCCTCAGCGCGGCTGCAATCCTGTTCTGGGCCTGCGGATCAAAGAAGACCCGGCCTTCCTGGTCGAGCGGCCACAGATCCACCGCATCGCCGGACCGATGCGGGCTGTCGTGCGTCCTGGACCAGCCCCAGGCTACCGCCATCCGTTGCAGCCGCCCGTTGCGCCGGCCCGAGCCGATCACGAAGCGCAGGCCGGGATTGTCCGCCTGCATCTTCCGCAACGCCCTGGCGAGCGCCGGGTTGAGGCTCCGGAGGCTGGCCTCGTGGTTGCCCATCGGGTCGGGGTTCCAGGCGCGGAACATCGCGAGCTGATCCCGCCCATATTCATCCCGGGCGGGGATCCTTGCGTAAACGCCGCCCGGCCCGGTGAGCGGATTCAGGGGGATGTCCGGGGCCGTTGGTGATCCAGCGCGAGGTTCGGCCTCCGCACTGGCATTCAGGTCGCATGCGAGGAGCGCGATGCCGAGCGCCCAGAAGCGGAGGGAGGGGACAATTCGAGCCATGCGGCCCGAACCGTCGCAACTCAATGGCGCCAAAAGAAGGCGGGACCATTCGGCTTTGACGGCGTGGCAGAATGTGATTGGATTGGAAAGGCCGCCCTGCCTTCGGCATGCAACCGGACCACCGCGTTCAGGGCTTCCCGCTCCGGAGGCTTGGGTGCCTAGCATGGACAAGGCCATGGCCAAAACTGTCAAACCTCTGTCCCAAGCGATCAAGCATGAGCACTCGGCCGCGGGTACTTTGGTCCAATGGGGTGGTGGGAGATCATCGTCGCCCCGGTCTGGGTCTCGGCCGGGAGAGGCCCTCCACACGAGCCATCCCCCGAAGAACCGCAAGGGGCAAACGATGATCGCATCCTTGAAAGCGTCCGGAAGCCGGCAGACCCTCTTGGCGGTGGCTTTGCTGGGCCTGTCCCTACCAGTCAATGCGGCCTTGGCGGACGATCCGGTGCCCGGGCAGGCTCAGGAAATCGTTTCGAAGTCGGCCGGGACCGCATCCAAGCGGTCCGGATCCACCAGGGCGCCGGCACGGAAGTCGCCGGGAAAGCCGGGCGGGGCCGGCAGTTTCGTCTACGGGCTCATCAACCAGATCCGGACGCAGAGCGAGGAGCTCTGCGCCCGCTACGGCAACCCAAGCGACTGTCTGGAGGAGGCCGAGGTCTGCCTGACCATGCGCGACGCTGACGACAACCAGGTCAAGCTGTGCCTCAACACCGTTCCGGGCGAAGACGGAGGCGGCGGCAGCACGGTTCAGAAGTCGCGGTTGAGACGATAGCCTCAATGGTCAGAGTGCACGATGCGCATCTTCAGGGACTTCGGCGAGATCAAAGCGGCGGTTGGAACGGAAGCCGGGGCGAGCGACTGGATTGACGTCACTCAGACCCGCATTGATCAGTTCGCCCGGGCCACCGGCGACGACCAGTGGATCCACGTCGATGTCGCGCGGGCCGAACGCGAGCTGCCCACCGGCAGCACGATTGCCCACGGCCTACTCACCCTCAGCTTCGCACCGGTTTTTGTTCGCTCCGTCATGGATCTGGAAGGGGTGAAGAACACCCTCAACTACGGCGCGAACCGCATCCGGTATCTGGCGCCGGTGCCGGCCGGCTCGCGGCTGCGCGGGCGCGTCACCACCGCGGCCGCAGAGGACGCACCGCGCAACGGCCTGCAGGTGACCTACGGAGTGACCATCGAAATGGAGAACGGTGAGCGTCCGTCCTGCATGGCCGAACTCATTGCCATCCATTATCGGTAAGAAGGAAGCTGCATCGGCGTAAGCAGTCACATGGGCGTTCGCTTGTTTCCCCTCTGCGTGAACAATACCACCACCGTGCGGGCGGCCGCCTCATAGCTGGATCCACTCAGTGATGGTGCCATTTCCCACGGGACGATGTCCTGCGGAGATTCGAGTGAGGTGTCGATCCATCGACGCCATGAGCCTGTAACGCCGACATCCACCGGCGGTAGCTCAAAGGTCAGCGGCTCCCAGTACGCATTCAGGATCAGGTAAACCCTGAGCTTCTCCTGTCGAATTTCGGCCTCCAACGCGATGGTGTGGGAGTCATGGCTCCAATCCGGCTGCCCGAGGCGCACACCATGCCACGTCTTCCTCGCCTGCTGGATCAGCTGGTTCAGGCTCACGCGCTGTCGCTCGTGCTCGACGGCCCGCAGGATTCGCCGTGCATTGAGCAGGGTCACGAACCGGTGCACATCCGCATGCTGCTTGAGCAGTGACCAGTCGAACCAGCTTGTTTCGTTGTCCTGGCAGTAGGCGTTGTTGTTGCCGAACTGGGTTCGCCGCACCTCATCCCCCATCAGGATCATCGGCATACCGAGCGAGAGCATTGTCACCGTAAGGAAGTTCTTCACTTGCCGATTTCGCAGCCTCTCAATGGCGGGATCATCCGTCGGGCCCTCGACACCGCAGTTCCAGCTGTGGTTGTCGTCTGCTCCGTCGCGATTGTCCTCTCCGTTGGCCTCATTTTGCTTGCGGTCGTAGGATACGAGGTCGTTGAGGGTGAAGCCGTCATGGCACGTGACGAAGTTGACGCTCTGCTCGACCTCGCGCTCCTCGTGCCCGTAGATGCCGGGACTGCCCACCAGCCGGTCAGCGATGCGGGTCACCGAACCCGGCTCACAGCGGAAGAACGCGCGGACGTCGTCACGGAAGCGGCCGTTCCATTCCTTCCAGCTGTCCCCGATGAAGCTGCCGACCTGGTAAAGCCCCGCGGCGTCCCAGGCCTCCGCAATCAGTTTCGTGCCCGCGAGTGCCGGATCCGACTCGATGTCCCACAGGATCGGCGGGTTCGGGATCGGCTGACCCGCTCCATCACGCGTGAGCACCGAGGCGAGGTCGAACCGGAACCCGTCCACATGCATCGCTTCCACCCAGTACCGGAGGCTGTCGAGGATCATCCGGCGCACGACGGGGTGGCTGGCATTGAGGGTGTTGCCGGTGCCGGTGTAGTCCGCGTAGCGCGAGCGGTCCCTCTCAAGGGTGTAGTAGGTGGTGTTGTCCAGCCCGCGGAAGCACAGGGTCGGTCCGCCGTGGTCATTCTCCGTGGTGTGGTTGAACACGACATCGAGGATGACCTCGATGCCGGCCTGGTGCAGCGCCTTTACCATGTCGCGGAACTCGTCCACCGGGCCGAGCGGATCCTGGCGCGAGCTGTAGGCCTGATGCGGCGCGAAGAAGGAGATGGGGGCATAGCCCCAATAGTTGACCTTGCCGGGCGGGCAGTCCTGCGCATCGAATTGGAACACCGGCAGCAACTCGACCGCGGTCACGCCGAGCTCCCGGAGGTACGGGATCTTCTCGATCAGACCAGCGAAGGTGCCACGGGCTTTCTCGCCGACGCCGGAGCTGGGATGGCGGGTGAAGCCGCGCACGTGCATCTCGTACACGACCGTCTGGGCAGAGGGGCGGCGCAGGGGGCCATCGCCCTCCCAGTCGTACACGGACGGGTCCACGACCACACTCTTCATCGCCGTCGCAGTGTTGTCGCCAGGTTTCCGGGCCGCGTCGCGGCTGTACCCCTCCGGGACAACGACGCCGCGGCCGTACGGATCAAGCAGGATCTTGGCGGGATCGAACCGCAGGCCCTGTGCCGGCTCGAACGGCCCATGCGCGCGGTAACCGTACAGTTGGCCCGCCACCAGTCCGGGGACGAACACGTGCCAGTAGTGATATGTGCGATTGCCGACGGGATCCAGGCGGATCACGCGCCTCGCCTCTGCGTCATCGGCCTTGTCGAACAACATCAGCTCAACGCCGGTCGCATGCTTGGAGAAGACGCTGAAGTTCACTCCTCCGCGGCAGGGCGTTGATCCCAGCGGAAAAGGATCTCCCGGTGCAGGGGGATGGACGAGGCTTGGACGCGCCGGCATTCGTTCGAGCTCAAGCATCGTTATCGCACCCTCGGCGCTTTCCGACCCTACCGCATCGCGTCCGACGCCGGTGGGGCGCGGCACGTTGGACGCGCCTTGAACCGGCTGGTCTTTCTACGGCACCGGGCAAGGCTGCACGTTCCAGATGTCGGACGCATACTCCGCAATGGTGCGGTCACTGGAGAACCTCCCGGAGCCGGCCACGTTCAGGATGACCTTGCGCGCCCAAGCGTCCGGATGGGCGTAGAGACCGAGCATCCGCCGGTCCGCTTCGAGATAGGCGGTGAGATCCGCCAGATGCCGGTAATGGTCGCCGTGCGTGAGCAGGACATCGCGCAACGGTGCGAATATGCCGGGCTCGTAGCGGCTGAAGTGATCCGAGACGATCAGGTCCAGCGCTGCGCGGGTCTCCGGCTCGTTGTCGTAGTGCCACTGGGGGCTGTACCAGCCCCGGCTGTCCGCCACCTGCTCGGCCGTGAGCCCAAACAGGAAGAAGTTGTCCTCGCCGGCGGCCTCGGCCATTTCGATGGTCGCTCCATCGCGCGTCCCAAGCGTCAGGGCCCCGTTCATCATGAACTTCATGTTGCTCGTGCCGCTCGCCTCGTAGCCCGCCGTCGAGATCTGGTTCGAGACGTCGGTGGCGGGGATCAGCCGCTCCGCCAGTGACACGCAGTACTCCGGCAGGAATACCACCTTCAGGCGGCCTCTGACCACCGGATCGCCGCCGATGGTGCCGGCCAGGTTGTTGAGGAACTTGATGATGAGCTTGGCCAGATGGTAGGCCGGCGCGGCCTTGCCGGCGAAGAAGAAGGTGCGCGGCGCCATCTCAAGGTCCGGGTTCTCCCGCAGCCGATTGTAGAGCACGACCACGCGCAGCCCGTTCAGCAGTTGGCGCTTGTACTCGTGGATGCGCTTGACCTGGCTGTCGAAGATCGCGTCCGGATCCACGGCCATTCCGGACGTCGACTTGAGCCACTCCGCGAACCGCGATTTGGCATCCCGCTTGGCCCCGTGGACGGCATCCCGGAAGCCTGTGTCGTCGGCGAACGGCTTGAGTTTCTCCAACTCCGCGAGGTCCGTGATCCAGCCGTCGCCGATGGCCTCGGTGAGGATCCCGGCCAGCGCCGGATTGGCCAGCAGGAGCCAGCGCCTCGGCGTCACGCCGTTGGTCTTGTTGTTGAAGCGCTCAGGGAACATGTCGGCGAAGTCCTTAACCGTTGTCGTGCGCAGCAGTCCGGAATGGATGGCGGCGACCCCATTGGTGCTGTGCGAGCCGACGATGGCGAGGTTGGCCATCCGGATCTTGCGTTCTCCGCCGTCCTCGACGAGGCTCATGCGCCCAACGCGCCCGTCGTCCCCGGGGAAGCGGGCCCGCACCTCCTCGATCAGGCGACGGTTGATCTCCAGGATAATCTGCAGATGCCGCGGGAGCAGCAGCTCGAACCACCGCAGGGGCCACTTCTCCAGCGCCTCAGGCAGAAGGGTGTGGTTCGTATAAGCGAGCGTCTGTCGGGTGAGCCCCCAGGCTTCGTCCCAACTGAGATGGGACTCGTCGAGGAGGAGACGCATCAGCTCGGCGACGGCGAGGCTGGGGTGGGTGTCGTTGAGCTGGATGGCGACCTTGCCCGAGAGGGTACGCCAATCGGCATTGTTCTGGCGGAAACGCCGCACGAGGTCGGCAAGCGAGCAGGCGACGAGGAAGTACTCCTGCACGAAGCGCAGGCCCTGCCCCATACTCGTGGAGTCGTCCGGGTAAAGAACCCGCGTCAGGGATTCGGCCGTGAGCCGCTCGGCCAGGGCACCCACGAAGTCGCCGGCGCTGAACTCATGAAAATCGAATGCTTCGGGGGCGGCGGCAGCCCAGAGCCGGAGCGTGTTGATGGTCCTGCCACCGTAACCAACGACCGGTCGATCATAGGGGATGCCCAGAAGGATCGACGGCTCACCAGGAATGACAGCTAGAGTCCCGCTTCGCACCTCGAACGAGCAGCCGAGCCTGACCTCCACCTGCTCTTGGGGCCGGGCCACCTCCCATGGATCGGGACGACGCAGCCAATGGTCCGCCTCCTCCTGCTGCCAGCCGTCGCGGATGGTTTGCCTGAAGATGCCGTACTCGTACCGCAGCCCATACCCCATGGCCGGGAGTTGCATGGTTGCCATCGAGTCGAGGAAGCAGGCTGCGAGCCGGCCGAGCCCGCCATTCCCCAGGCCCGCATCGGGCTCCTGCTCAAGCAAGGCGAGCCAGTTGAGCCCCTCCTCAGCGGCGGCCCGCTTTACGGTCGGATCGAGGAGGAGGTTCAGGATGTTGTTGCCCAGAGAGCGCCCGATGAGGAACTCCATGGAGAGATAGTAGACTCGCTTGGGGTTCTCGTGCGTGTAAGTTTGCTCTGTGCGCAGCCACCGTTGGGAGAGGATATCCCGCATAGACCGCGCGACGGCCTCGTAGCGCTCACGCGGGCCGACCGCCGCCGGGTCGATCATGTTGTCGAACATGAGATGCCTCTCGTAGAGGGCATTGTTCGTCCCGGTGAGCTGGATGTGGTCGCACTCATACTGCTTGAGAAGATCCTTCATCCTTGACGTCGGTGAGGTTCTTGCGATGGCACGCTGCTCGTTCATTCCACTAACCTCGGCGCAAAGAGAGGCGGAAAGCTTTCAACTGAGGACCTCCGAATGGTCTCTTTTGATGGCATCGTAGATACGCCCCACGTCGGCGCGTCGGCAGAGCTCGGTTCCCGCCGTTAGGACCGTAGCGGTCCCGGCTGCCATGCCCAGGGCGAAGGCATCTTCGGTCCGCCGCTTTTGGGCGAGGCCCAGGGTCATCGCGGCCAGAAAGCTGTCGCCGGCGCCGACGGCACTCTTAGGAACTACCTTGGCCCCTGGAATGCGGATGCACCTGCCCCGCGTCGCCAACGCTGCCCCATCCCGGCCGAGCGTGAGGGCAACGATCTCTGCCGCGCCCGAAGCGATGAGTTCCTGTGCGGCGGTATCTTGATCCTCCGGATCTGGAAGCCTCCGCCCAATCAGGCTCTCCAGTTCGCCCAGACTTGGCTTGATCAAATAGACGCCTTGCCGCGTGGCCTCCCGGAGGGCGTCACTGGATGTGTCGAGAACCAGCCGCGCTCCCTTCTGCTTGGCAATATCG
This sequence comes from Pseudomonadota bacterium, assembly GCA_023426505.1. Taxonomy (GTDB): domain Bacteria; phylum Pseudomonadota; class Alphaproteobacteria; order Rhizobiales; family Beijerinckiaceae; genus Microvirga. The sequence goes on along the minus strand of JAFAAP010000299.1, from coordinate 2,140 downwards.
CCAACTCGCACATAAAAGTCGCTCGGGACCCCACGGGGAAGGCTGCCGCTCGCAACCAGGTAATCGCAGTCGATCTCCTCCAGCACCGAAAGACAGCCCTGCCATTCATCGGAGGCCACTGCCGGTCCTTCCGGGACGAAGCGATACTCCAGCCCCGTCGATCTTTCATGTACGGTGTGGCTGACCCGGGTATGCCCCTTGATCGGAATGCGCCGGCTTTCGATTCTGGCTGCCTGCACCAGTTGATCGAGAATCGGGCCTGTCGCCCCTCCAGACAGGTAGACGGCCAAGGCGGATCCGCCGAGCTCCCTGATAACCCGTGCAACATTGATTCCGCCTCCACCGGGATCATAGCGCTCGGCCCAAGTTCTGATCTTGTGAATGGGCCGGACTTCCTCAGCCTCTGCGGCGCCGTCGATAGCGGGGTTCAGGGTCAGTGTCACAATCCGTTTCATAGCCTCTTCCAACTGCGCTTCAGGCCGCACCGTTCAGGGGCTTCGGCGATCACATCGTGATCTCGTTCGCGAGCGGGCGGCCCGCCGCGAAATTCGAGACACTCGCAATCGTCGTCTCCAGGATCGTTCCTAAGGCTTCGCGCGTGAAGAACGCCTGATGGCCCGTGACTATCACGTTCGGGAACGAGACCAGGCGCTGGATCACATCATCCGGGATCACCGTGCTCGACAGATCCTTGAAAAAGAGACTGGCCTCCTGCTCGTAAACATCGATAGCCAACCCGCCGAGCTGGCCGGACTTGAGCGCGTCGATCGCCGCGTCGGTATCGACCAGACCGCCGCGACTCGTGTTGATCAACAAGGCGCCTCTCTTTATGCGGCCGAGCGTGTGAGCGCTGACGATGTGGTAGGTTTCAGGTGTCAACGGACAATGCAGCGAGATGACGTCCGCTTCCTCGATCTCTTCGGCATCCACGTAACGGCCGCCGATTTGCGCGAACTCGGGCGAGCGATGCACGTCGAACCCAATCACCGTGCAGCCAAATCCCGCCATGATCCGGGCAAAGATGGTCCCGATCTTCCCAGTGCCGATTACAGCCACGGTGCGACCGAAGAGATCGAAACCCATGAGGCCGTCGAGCTCGAAGTTGCCCTCGCGCGTGCGATTATACGCCCGGTGGATCTTGCGATTGAGCGCAAGGAGCAGGCCCACAGCAAACTCGGCCACGGAGTTCGGCGAATAATGAGTGACACGCACGACTGTGATGCCAAATTCCTTTGCCGCGTTTAAGTCAATGTGATTGAACCCGGTTGAGCGCGTTGCGACGAGCTTCGTGCCGCCGTCCGCGAGAAGTTTTAGAACGTTCGCGTCGACGGTGTCGTTGACGAACACGCTGACGGCTGGGAACCCCGCCGCAAGTGATGCCGTGCTTGGTCCGAGGAGCGTTTCAAAGTAGACGATGTCGTGTCCGTGACCTGCATTCAGCTCATCCAGCAGCGTGCGTTCGTAGTTCTTCGCGCTGAACATCGCAATCTGCATGTAGCCACTCCTTCAAGAGCCCCGAGGTTCCAATGACGGCGCCACTCTACGCCTTCAATAGCTAAAGCCATGCCCTTTCAAGCCTGCGCGTGACAGGCCCGTCACACGTGGCAAAAACACGTGGTGACCCGGTATCCCGACTTTGCAATCAACAGCAAACCGTCCGGACCGGCATTTCTGCCGATGGACGCTCACGACACCACTCGGCATTCGTTTCGGCCTCTCGTAACCCGTCAGCAGAGGGTCAGGTTCTGGGCCAGCCCTGCCTCACTCGTCTCCTTGTATTTCGGGTTCATGTCCCTGGCGGTGTCGGCCAGGGTCTTGATGGTTGTATCCAGATCGACGCGGTGTCTGCTCGCGATCTCGTTGGTCGCGACCATGAAGGCGGTCCAGGCCTTCACCGCCCCGAAGGCGCAGCGCTCGATGCAGGGAACCTGCACGTAACCCGCCACCGGATCGCAGGTCATTCCCAAGTGATGTTCGAGCGCCGACTCGGCCGCGTTCTCGATCACCTGCGGTGAGCTGTCCATCACCTGGGCAATCATCGCGGCGGCCATCCCCGAAGCGACGCCGATCTCAGCCTGGCAACCTCCCTCCGCCGCGGCGAGGGTCGCATTGTGCTTGCAGAGATAGCCGACGGCCGCGC
>JAFAAP010000292.1 GCA_023426505.1 Pseudomonadota bacterium | reverse complement strand
CCTGTGCATTGATACCCAGCACCTCATTGATGGCAGGCCGGAGGCTTATGAGGAGAGGATCATCAATCTCGCGTCGGTACCCGACGTGCGCAGGGAAACCTTCGAAGATATGCCACCCGGAACCTGGCTCCTCAATCGCGTTCCGTGGACGGATGCGGAGCACGTCATCGGTGCGGTTAACGCCGACGCGAAGCTGCACAGGCGCCTTCAGGTGGCGACCGGAACAGCCTGCCTCGTGCTGGAGCGCCGGACCTGGCAGGCGGGGGCCTTCATCACGGAGGCTCGCATCATCTATCCGGGGGACCGCCACCGTCTTGTCGGCCGGTTTTTCCCAACGGGACGGGGGCAGGGAGGACAATCGCCGTCCGGAAGCCGCGACAATCGCAAGGGCGGGCATCAGGACCACAGTGAAGGTATCGGTCCGGCCGCAAATGAAGTCAGAGGAACTGAACAATGAGCAGCCAGGAGAAGTCGGCCTCGCGATCTGTCGGCCTTCCGGGGGATCAGGGCGAGGATGGTCTGGTCTGGCGGGTCAAGGACGTCATACGGCCCCTGAGCGACGACGCGACCGGCGGATCTGCACTGCTCGGCTTTGCGTCCGACGAAGGAGTTCGTCGGAATTTCGGGCGCGCCGGAGCAGCCGCAGGGCCCGCGGCAATCCGCGAGGTTCTGTTCCGCCTGGCAATCCATGGCCCAGTATCTCTGCATGAGGCTGGTGACGTCGTCTGCCAGGGTGAGGATCTGGAAGGAGCGCAAGAAAGCCTAGCCGAGAGGATTGCCGGGTTGCTCGATCGCGGCATCCGACCGGTCGTCCTGGGCGGAGGGCATGAGGTCGCCTACGGCAGCTTCCTAGGGCTGACCAAGCACCTCCGCGATCGGATGAGCTCTACGAAGATTCTCGTCGTGAACCTCGATGCACATTTCGACCTTCGGCTCGCGCCGCGGCCGAATTCGGGAACGCCCTTCCGCCAGATTGCGGAGCTTTGCGCCAGTCATGGCGCCGAATTCAATTATATCTGCTTCGGGATCAGCGAATTGGCCAATACGGCGGCCTTGTTCGAGCGCGCCAAGGCCTTGGGCGTGGAATACTGGCTCGATGAGGAAATCCGGCCTGATCAGGTCGATGGTCTTCGCAGCCTGCTCGAGCGGCGCATCGCGCAGGCCGATGTGGTTTACCTGACGGTTGATCTCGACGTGTTGCCCGAAGCCGTAGCGCCGGGCGTCTCTGCGCCGGCGGCCCGCGGTGTCCCGCTCGACGTCGTCGAAGGGCTTGTCGACACGGTTCTGGCCTCCGGCAAGCTCGCCGTCGCTGACATCGCCGAGTACAATCCGCTCCTCGATCGGAATGGCCAAACGGCCCGCGTTGCAGCACGTCTCGCCTACCGGTTGGCGATTCCGCGGAGTTGATCCCGTCAGATCTGGCCGTGCAGGCGGCGGTAGAGGGTGCTGCGGCTCACTCCCAGCCTGCGGGCTGCGAGGGATATATTGCCGCCTGCTGCCTGAAGCGCATTCTGCATGGCGTTGATCGTCAAAGCATCCAGGCTTGCCGAATGCACGGCGGACTGGGTTCGGCCCGGTCCGCAATCCGCTGGATCTGCGCGGATATCTGAAGGCAAGGCCTCTGTTCCGGCGGTTTCGCCGGGTTCGCAAAGCGCGAGCATCGCACGCAGGCACCCGACGAGCTGCCGGAAATTGCCGGGCCAGGGGTAGGCTGTGAGGCGGGAACGGCAGGCGGGGGACAGGGTGATCCGGCGGGCGCGTCCGCCCAGTGCTTCCCATAAGGCGTCGATGAGCTGGTCCCGATCTTGGCGCCGGCTCAGGGGCTGGAGCTCGATCGTATATTGGGCAATCCGGTAATAGAGATCCGACCGGAAACCACCCGTTCGAACGAGTTCCGCCAGGTCCCGATTGGTGGCGCAGATGAGAGCGAAGTCGACTGCCGCTGGCCGACCTCCGCCGAGAGGCACGATCTCCCGCTCCTGGAGCACTCGCAGCAGCTTCGTTTGAAGGGCGAGCGGCATGTCGCCGATCTCGTCGAGGAAGAGCACTCCTCCATCCGCCTCCCGGAGATGCCCCTTGGATCCGCCAGACTTGGCCCCGGTAAAAGCGCCGGGCTGGTATCCGAACAGTTCCGCTTCCATCAGCGTTTCCGGCAGCGCGGCGCAGTTGATGGCCACGAACGGTTTCCCGGAGCGCGCGCATCGCTCATGGACCGCCCGTGCAAAGATCTCCTTGCCCGTTCCGGTCTCGCCCCAGACGAGGACTGGCACATCGGCATCGAGGAGACGCACCGCTCGCCCCACGGCCTTGAGGATCTCCAGATCGAAGATCGGCTGAATCGCTCTCGGCGTGACGGGCTTCTGTTGCGCGAACGAGCTCGCCGAGACCTTCTTACGAGGGCGATCCATTCTGCCGAAGAGCGAGCCGCCGCCGATCCGTCTCAGGCGACCTGTATCGGAGAAGGCAGACATGCCATCCTGAAACAGGTCCGCCCATGCCGCCGTATCAACGGCGCCGTAATCACGGCCGATAAGCAGAAGACCCTGGCGATTGGCTGCTTTCAGCCGTCCATTCTCGAACACGAGAATGCCCTCGCGTGGTGTGCCGAGGAGCGAAGGATCCGCCTGAAGGCGCACGAGATCCACGTGCTCGAAGCCGTGATCGAAGAGCCGGTGCTCGATCTGCTCGGCGGCCAACCGAACGAGGCCGAGCGCATGGGCCTGATGTACTTCGGCCGGGCCAGACAAGTCGAGGACGCCCAGGATCTTGCCTTGTGGTCCGATGATCGGGGTCGCCGAGCAGCTCAGGATGCGGTTGCACTCGAGGTAATGTTCCGCCCCGCGCACCTCGATCGGGCATCCTTCCGCCAGGGCGGTGCCGATGGCGTTGGTGCCGACGATCTGCTCGGACCAGGGAACGCCGGGCCTCAGCGCCACGCGCGCCGCGCGCTGCGCAAAATCAGTGCTGCCGACCGTGTCGAGGATCAGGCCCTGGGCATTGGTCAGAATGACGATGCTGTCGTTCGCTTCAGCATCGGCATAAAGCACCTCGAGTTCCGGGCGGCACAGGCGCTTGAAGGCTTCGGCCTCTTCCGCGGCGGCAGCAAATTCCTGGGGTGTCAGCGGTTCGGGAAGGGAGAGGCTTCCGACCTCCAGTCCGAGCGCGGCACATCGCGACCAGGAGCGTTGGATCGGCTGGGAAACGAGGTTCTGGGCGAGGGTGCCTGCGGAAAAGAAACTCCGGCGTGCATTCTGAATCCGATCTGGCGACACGGCTTCCTCCTGTCACGGTGTCGCAAATTGCAACAGGTGTTGCAGATGCGTTTCATGGCGCGACGGAGCCCATGATAGGCCAAGGCCAAGCAAAGAGAAGTCACGAAACATCGTCAGAACTGTGCGGCGGAGCCGCACCTTTCCCTTCAAGCATTTGCCGCGTGGCAGCATCGATTTCTTGCCATGGATGAGGGAGGTGGCACGCAAATTGCTAAGAGGCCTGCGTGTTCATCCAGGGAGGAAACCAATGAACAAGCCGGAATTCCTGACGCTCACCAAGGCCCCGTTCAAGGACCGCTATGCCAACTATATCGGTGGACAATGGGTCGAGCCGGTCAACGGTCGCTACTTCGAGAACATCTCCCCCGTGACCGGCAAGTCCGTCTGTGAGGTCGCCCGCTCGGACAAGGATGATATCGAGAAGGCTCTGGACGCCGCTCATGCGGCGAAGGATGCCTGGGGCAAGATGGCACCAGGCGAACGCGCGCGCATTCTCAACCAGATCGCCGACCGGATGGAGGCGAACCTTGACACGCTGGCCCTGGTCGAGACCTGGGACAACGGGAAGCCGATCCGCGAGACGACCGCTGCGGACATTCCGCTGGCCATCGACCACTTCCGTTATTTCGCCGGCTGCATCCGCTCTCAGGAGGGATCGATCGCCGAGATCGATCACGACACGGTCGCCTATCACTTCCACGAGCCTCTCGGCGTGGTGGGTCAGATCATCCCCTGGAACTTCCCGATCCTGATGGCGGCCTGGAAACTGGCGCCGGCACTCGCGGCGGGCAATTGCGTGGTGATCAAGCCCGCCGAGCAGACGCCCGCTTCGCTCCTCGTCTGGGCCGAACTCGTGGGCGACCTGCTGCCGCCCGGCGTCCTCAACATCGTCAACGGCTTCGGGCTCGAGGCCGGAAAGCCTCTGGCCTCGAGTTCCCGCATCGCGAAGATCGCCTTCACCGGCGAGACGACGACGGGCCGCCTGATCATGCAATATGCGAGCCAGAACCTTATTCCGGTCACCCTCGAACTTGGCGGCAAGTCTCCCAACATCTTCTTCTCCGACGTCACGGCTGAGGACGACGACTATCTCGACAAGGCCATCGAGGGCTTCGTCATGTTCGCCCTCAACCAAGGCGAGGTCTGCACCTGCCCGAGCCGAGCCCTGGTCCAGGAATCCATCTACGATCGTTTCATGGAGAAGGCGCTGAAGCGCGTCGAGGCAGTCAAGCAGGGGAGCCCGCTCGATCCGTCCACGATGATCGGCGCCCAGGCATCAAGCGAGCAGCTCGAGAAGATCCTCAGCTACATCGACATCGGCAGGCAGGAGGGAGCCGAGGTTCTGACGGGCGGCGAGCGCAACAATCTGCCGGGAGAGTTGTCCGGCGGCTACTACGTCAAGCCGACTGTGTTCCGCGGCCATAACCGAATGCGGATCTTCCAGGAGGAGATCTTCGGCCCGGTGGTCTCCGTCACGACCTTCAAGGACGAGGACGAGGCCCTGTCGATCGCCAATGACACCCTCTACGGCCTCGGGGCTGGCGTCTGGACGCGCAACGGCAATCGCGCATACCGCTTCGGCCGGGCCATCCAAGCCGGCCGCGTCTGGACCAACTGCTACCATGCCTACCCAGCCCATGCGGCCTTCGGCGGCTACAAGCAGTCGGGCATCGGACGCGAGACCCACAAGATGATGCTGGACCACTATCAGCAGACCAAGAACCTTCTTGTCAGCTACAGCAGCAAGGCCCTCGGGTTCTTCTGATCCGCGGAGAACGGGCAGGGCGCGGCGTCACGCGCCCTGCCTTCACATGCAACAACGTGAGGTGATGGATGGACAAGACCGAGATCCTCCGGGTCACGGCGACGCCTGCCGCACTCGATCTGATCGCGACATTGCAGAGCGAATACGGACCCGTCCTCTTTCATCAGTCCGGCGGCTGCTGTGACGGATCCTCGCCGATGTGCTACCCGCAAGGCGACTACATCGTCGGTGATGCCGACGTTCTCCTCGGGATAATCGGCGGCGCGCCGTTCTATATGAGCTCTTCGCAGTACGAGTACTGGAAGCATACCCAGCTGATTATCGACTTGGTGCCGGGCCGGGGAGGGATGTTTTCCCTCGAAAACGGGCGCAATGTACGCTTTCTGACGCGCTCCCGCTTGTTCTCGGATGCTGAGGCTGTCGCTCTAGGGCTTGCCGATTAGAGGCTGTCCCGCTTCCGGGTCCGGGGCTGGTCGGCTCGGCGGCAATATAAATGAAGAGACGTGTATTCTGTTCTTCGAACCTGTTGTCTTAGGAATAACTTTACCTTAGGGCACGATTTCTAAGGCATCGACAGGAATGTCCTCCAGGAGAACACAATGCACCGCGCCGCCCTCACTGCCATCGTCTTGCTTGGGCTTGCCGCCCAAGCCAATGCCCAGACCGGACCAGCCCCGTCTGCCGACGCTGCTCCGGTCTCCCGGGCGGAGATCCGGGAATTGATTGAAGCCGCTCAGGCGACCGCAAAGGCTTCGCGTGAGAACGTCGACTACACGCGCGTCGTGCCGGACCTACTCTATCAGATCTTGGCGAAGCTCGACAAAATCGAGGACAAGCTCGACAAGGTGGAGAACGCGGTTAAATCCGGCCGGGCGGCCAGTCAGACCAAGCGGTAAACTTCGGCGCTCAGTTCCGTGCCGTCTGCAATCGCTAGACCACAGCGCGGGTGAAGGCTGTACCCTTACAGGCACCCAGCATGCCAAAGGATCATCGGAGATGGGGCGATGACGAAAGCGACTCTTGTCGAAGCAAACGGCGCTCGCATTCCCAGCCTTGGCTTGGGAACCTGGACACTTCGCGACGAGGCCTGTTCGGACGCCGTCCGTGCGGCCTTGAACGCGGGGTATCGCCATATCGACACGGCGGCCATGTACGGCAACGAGGAGGCGGTCGGCTCCGGACTCAAGACATCCGGGGTGGCGAGGGACGAGGTCTTCGTCACCACCAAAGTCTGGCATAGCGACCTTGCTCCTGGGGACCTGCTCCGCTCAGCCGAGGCGAGCCTCCGGCGATTGAACCTCTCGCAGGTCGACCTGCTCCTTATCCACTGGCCGAACAGCGACGTGCCGCTCGGCGACACCCTACGGGCGCTGAACGATGCGAAGCGGCAGGGGCTCACACGCCATATCGGTGTTTCGAACTTCTCCGCCCGCTTGGTGGAGGAGGCCGTTCGCCTCTCCACCGAACCGCTGGTGGTCAATCAGTGCGAGTACCACCCTTATCTGGATCAGAGCCGGGTGCGGGAAGCCTGCCGGAGGCATGGCATCGCCTTCACGTCCTATTGCCCGCTTGGGAAAGGCGACCTCATCGGAGACCCTGGCATTGAGGCGATTGCAAGATCGCATGGGAAGACGCCAGCGCAAGCGATCCTGCGGTGGCACGTGCAGCAATCCGGGACCATCGCCATTCCCAAATCCGGCAACCGGACCCGCATCGTCGAGAACCTGGACATTTTCGACTTTGCCCTCTCGGAGGACGAAATGCGGCGCATCTCGGGCCTGGCACGGCCGAACGGCCGGATGGTGTATCCGAGTTGGCGCGTGGAGTTCGACTGAACTTTCCGACAAGGCGCAATCCGGCGCGCTGCAACGCTTTGAGCTCATGCCCGTTTTCCCTGTCAGAACCGACCGGGGAGCGGACAACTGCTATGCGGGTCACTGTCTTCAGCACGAAGCCTTACGACCGTCGATTCCTGGAGGCGGCCAATACCGGATTGCGCCACCACCTGATCTATCTCGAAACTCGGCTGACCGCAGAAACGGGCAATCTTGCCGCAGGCTCCGATGCAATCTGCGCATTCGTGAACGATGAGTTGAGTGCCGGGGTGCTTTCGCGCCTCGCCAAGGATGGAATTCGCTTGGTAGCGCTGCGGTCGGCTGGCTTCAACAACGTGGATCTGGACGCTGCCAGGGGCGAAGGGATTACGGTCGCGCGTGTTCCTGCCTATTCGCCCCACGCTGTGGCCGAGCACACGGCCGCCCTGATCCTGACTCTCAATCGCAAGACCCATCGGGCCTATAACCGAGTCCGAGAGGGAAATTTCGCGCTCGAAGGGCTTCTCGGCTTCGATCTCGCGGGAAAAACCGCAGGGGTCGTGGGCACGGGCAAGATTGGTGAGGTGGTCTGCCGGATCCTGGCCGGGTTCGGGTGCGCCGTGCTGGCACACGATCTTCACCCGAATCCGGTCTGCGAGGAGCTTGGGGTTCGCTACGTCCCGGTGCCGGAGCTGCTCTCGTCATCGGACATCATCACTCTTCATTGCCCTCTGACGCCCGCCACGCATCATCTTATCAACGACGCATCCCTCGGGGTGATGAAGCGCGGTGTCATGCTCATCAATACGAGCCGCGGCGCCGTCATCGACACACGGGCGGTCGTGCGAGGCCTGAAGGAGGGCATCATCGGGAGCCTCGGTCTCGACGTGTACGAGGAGGAGACTGAACTCTTCTTCGAGGATCTGTCGTCCCGGTTCATCAGCGATGACCTTTTCGCCCGGCTCCTGACCTTTCCGAATGTGCTGATCACCGGCCATCAAGCCTTCTTCACGCAGGAGGCTCTGGCAAACATCGCTGAGACGACCCTCGCCAACATCACTGCGTTCGAGAGCACCGGACGAGCTCTCCACATGGTTTCAGTCGAGAAGATTGCCCGCGAGAAGCGCTGAGGGGCCCAGCCAAGCCGTCGCTTTTGAGGAGCCGGGAGTGAACCCGGAAGCTCGGCTGCGCATTATCGTTCGTGAGATTTTATGCCGCGTGAGCGATTTTGGGTTCCGAAGGCGTAGGAAGAGCGAGGTGTGTCATGAAGTTCCTTTTCGCGGCGACGACCGTTTTGATGGCGCTGACGGGCGCGGGGGCCGAGGCGGCCGATTACGGTCGTGTCACACGTGACCGCTACACCCCGATTGCCCAGCCGACCCGGCCGATCGTCAGGCTGGCCACACAGGGGCTCGGTTATTCGGTCCTACACCAGAATCTGGGTCCCGTACCGGCGCCCCATCGGGTGCACGTGACCTGCACCATTGATGAGAGCTACGCGGTGACATTCTGCCCGACCGTGAACTATGAGGCCTCCTGTCCTCGTGCGACGATCGCGTGCCGCTGATCCGACGCGGCACGGCCAAGCTGCACGTTCGCACTCGGCCGAGCGCTATTCGTCGTCCGGGGCGGTCTGCCAGCCGGCGATCTCTTCGGCGGTGGCCTTCCTCTGGCTGAGCAACTCGCTCAGCATCGTGACCGGGAAGGATGTGCTCGTACGGACGGCCCGGATGAAATTGTCCTCGTCGAGTTCGAGCAGGCGAACGATCATCCGGTCAGGCGTTTCGGGATCAAACTCTATATCGAACGAATAGCGAGGATGCTCGTAGCCATCGTCGCCAATGGCGGGAATGTGGAGCGAAAAGACCCGATCGTCAGGGGCCGAGAATCCAAAGCATGCTCCGCGAGCATCAGGATTGTGCATCTTCATGGTGGTTTCCTGGCAAACTTGATTGGTTTGTCGTGGGGCGCGGAACGCAGGTGAACGAATTGTGGCAAAAATGGCGAGGCCACTAAAATTGCACAATTCCGCCATTCCTAGAAGACACAAATTCGAAACTTAAAATCGGCGTTTCAACCTATGATAGGAATATTAGGTAAGGAACCGGTTCATCTGGACAAATATGCTTAGGACAATTTAGCGCTCAAACCGCTCCTTTATCCCACGTCGTTTGCACCTCTTCGAATCGATGTGTGCTCTTTTCGTTCGTTCAACGCAGCTGATCTTGGCGCGTTCGCAGCTCGTAGAGGCAGTTCTCAAGATATGCTTGCATGCGCTCATGGGAGCTGATCTCGAACATTCTCATGCGCCCGGTATGGGAGAGCAAGAGCAAGCCGGCCGCATGCGCGAAGATGTCGACCATGAGGATCCTTGCGTCATCCGGTGACGCTCCCGCCTGAACCGCCGATTCTGCAATCGGCTCGAGTGCTGCTTCGAGGCATCTGTTCAATCGCTCGTTACGATCCTTGCCTAAGCCTTTGGGCTTCATCCCGCCCCGGAAGAGATAGAACCCCAGATCCAGATCGCGTGGGTTCTCGGCGTAGAACCGAAAGAACGCCATGGCGGTAGCGCGCAGGCGTTCGGTCGGTTCGCTTGCGTGCGAGGCTTCGTCTCTGACAGTGTCGCCCAGCCTCGCCAGGGAGTCATGGAGGATCTCGGCGTAGATCGCTTCTTTGGACTCGAAGTGAAAATAGAGGGCTGCCGGCGTATAGCCGGCAGCGGCCGCAATGGCGCGCAGGGAGGTGCCATCGAGGCCCTCTGCTTCGAAGACCTTTCGGGCTGCCTCCAGGATGAGACCGCGCTTGAGATCGCGAGCGGCCTGCACCCGCCCTTGCTTGCCCTGCTCGACAGCCATCCTGGCATCCGGATTCCGTTCTTGACGGGAATTTCTAACACTGTTCAAATTTGTGAACAAGAACGACCAGGGAGGCTTCCATGTTCATGACGGCAGCGGATTACCGGGACTCGCTCCGTGCCTACAGGCCTAGGGTGTTCGTGAACGGGCAGGCTGTCGAGAGCGTCGCCGACGAGCCTCTTCTCGCCGCGGGGATCAATGCGGTCGGCATTACCTACGATCTGGCTCACCGGCCCGACCACCTGCCGATCATGACGGCCCGCCAGAGCACATCCGGCCGGACGGTCAACCGGATGCTGCATATCAACGAGACATCGGCGGACCTGCTCTCCAAGCTCGAGGCCGTCCGATTGGTCTGCAGGATCTCGGGATGCGCGCAGCGTTACCTCACCCATGATGCGCTCAACGGCATCTTCCAGGCGACAAGGCGCACCGACGCCGCGCATGGGACCGACTATTCGGAGCGCTTCCTGAACTACCTGCATGAGGTGCAGGATCGTGACCTGACGCTTGGCGTCGCCATGACCGACGCGAAAGGCGACCGGTCCAAGAGGCCGGGGCAACAAGCCAATCCGGATGTCTATGTGCATATCAAGGAGCGGCGGCCGGACGGCATCGTCATCCGGGGCACCAAGGCCATCGTGACCGGTGCTCCCTACATGCACGAATTCCTCGTCATGCCCTGCCGGACGCACACGAACGAGGACGCTGCATTCGCGGTCTGTTGCGCCGTGCCCGTGGATGCCCCCGGCGTCACAATCGTGGCGCGTCCCGCGGGGCGGCCCGGCGAGGCGGCGGCAAAGTTCTCCGCCAAGTACGGGCAGTCGACAGGTGTCGTGATCTTCGACGACGTGTTCGTGCCGCATGACCGCGTTTTCCTCGCAGGTGAATACGAGGAGGGGGGCTTCCTCACCACGTCCTATGCGACCCACCATCGCCATTCCTGCATCGCCGCTCGCGCAGGCTTCGGCGATCTGCTGATAGGGGCGGGCGCTCTGATGGTCGATGCAAATGGTCTCGATCCGGACCGGCACGGTCATATTCGTGACGCGATGGTCGAACTGATCACGATCACGGAGGGCTTCTATGCCTGTGGAGTGGCTGCCTCGGTCTATTGCACTAAGGACCCGGCAGGATCGGTCATGCCGGATGCCGTGTTCTCCAATATCGGCAAGCTGCTTCTGGCCACAAAGATCTATGACATGCACCGGCTAGCCCATTATGTTTCGGGCGGCTTGGTCGTTGCACTGCCCGGACCGGATGAGGATCACAACCCGCTGACGCAGGCGTCTCTCACCTCCGTTCTGGGGGGACGGTCCGAAATCCCCATGGAGCAGCGGATGGAAGTATCGCGGCTGATCGAGGATTTGACTGTTTCCCATCAGGCGGGCTGGTACTCGGTCATATCGCTCCATGGCGGTGGATCGCCGGAGGCTATGAAACGGGAGATCTGGCGCAACTATCCCGTCATGGAAAAGGTCGAGCTTGTCGAAAACCTTCTCGATCGGGGAGTGCTGGAGGAGGGGAGGCGCATCTCCAAGCAACCGGGGCGCTGTTGCGCGACTGGCTGCGAGGTTCCGGATCCGAGTAACGGAGCGGCTGAGTCCGAGGATGCGGGCCGAGCGGCGGCGGAATGAGCCTCCAAGTCCGCGCGCCACAGGCATCCGGGCGCAATGGCTGCGGCGGTCCGTGAGGGACCGCCGCGAGGTCTTTGAGACCGCTCAGACGACGAGAAAGTGATCGTGAGACAATGCGAGGCCGGGCGTCACTTTCGCGAATACAACTGCATCCTGCCAGCCTGAGCCATCCGGATCGTAGGAGATGATGCCGCTGGAGCGGTCGTAGAGGATGTAGTCGTTCCGGTCCAGGGCCCTGCTGCCGATCCGGAAGTTGGCCTCCCCTAGATTCCCCTGAAAGAGGCTGGAGAAGATTGCATTGTCCAGCTGGATCGTATCGTCGTTCACGTCGAAGTCGGTGATCCTGTCGATCCGCGACCCATCCGGCCTTGTGTCGAATGCGAAAATGTCCTTGCCTTCCCCTCCGGTCAGCAGGTCGCTGCCTGTCTTTCCGAAGATTTTGTCGTCGCCGGAGGTTCCAATCAGCGTGTCGCTGGCCCGGCCTCCGATCAAGGTCTCGCCCGGCAGGGTGGCCTGGTCCGTGTCCAGGGATGGTGTCGGAAGCGGAGCCGATGTCGGCTCGGACGGGATGGCGTCCGCTGTCGGTGTCCCATGCTTGGCCGCGGTCGCGGACGAGCCGTAGGAGAGATCCAGGCCCTTGACGTTGTAGGCGATGGTCTCGCCGCCGGCGGGAGAGGAGCGGTAGATGCCCATGTTCCAGTGGGTGGTGCTCTGGTCGGTGTAG
>JAFAAP010000281.1 GCA_023426505.1 Pseudomonadota bacterium | reverse complement strand
GGTCGAGAGGGGCTTGCGGTCAGGCAGTGGGTGTGCGGCGCCTGTGGCGCGGATCACGACCGCGACCAGAACGCCGCACTGAACATTGCCCGTCTCGGATGCGCGACGCTTGGTCTGAAGGGACCAGGAAGCCTCGGCCTTGAGGCCGAGGAGGCATCACTCTCTGCAGCATCGAAGCTCTACCACGATCAGGCGGTGCTGCACTGTCTTGTCCAGTGACGTATGCGGTCCATGAGCACCTCCTTCGGTGCAGCCGAAAGTCGGTTTAGGTCCCAGACATCGATACCGGGTCGGAGCGTTCCTCACAGGCAATCGACACGGACGACGGACCCGGTCCTTAGGAACTCGGGTTCGCCGCCGTCGACAGGGAGCTTTTCAAGATAAGGTTCTGAGAGTGCGACGGAGACTGCGGCTCTCCTCGCTGTGAACATGGGCACCTCTGTTGCGGGTCCGATAGATGGGGAGGGAGCTTCCTTGTGACAGTGCGGAAGGCGACTCCGACGGCAATTTCGCCGGCGCTCGATGTTCCAATGCTCAACGGCCCGGGTCAGAGGCGCTGGATATCACTCGCTCGGTGAGTATATTGACCTGAACAGCCTCGTCGAACGCGGACGGGTGATAGTCGGGCTGCTTGCAGCCCTCTCCTGATTAGGACCTTGGGCGACCATCGCATGAGTGAAGTAACAAGTCTTTCGGCCGTCGAACTCTCGGCAGCCATCCACGCCCGGACCCTGTCCTGCCGGGAGGTGATGACTGCCTATTTGGAGCAGATCAGGCGCTTCAACCCGGCGGTCAATGCGATTGTTAGCCTGCGAGACGAAGGCGAGCTGATCAATGAGGCCGAACGACGTGACGGGCAACTTACGGCAGGCCGGTCGAGCGGCTGGATGCATGGCTTTCCCGTCGCCGTGAAGGATCTCAGCCCCGCCAAGGGGATCCGCTGTACCTTCGGCTCGCCGCTCTTCGCCGACTTCATCCCAGAGGACGATGCCATTCATGTCGAACGCATGAAGAAGGCCGGAGCCATCATCAT
Source organism: Pseudomonadota bacterium (assembly GCA_023426505.1). GTDB lineage: Bacteria > Pseudomonadota > Alphaproteobacteria > Rhizobiales > Beijerinckiaceae > Microvirga. Next base: position 1,578 of record JAFAAP010000281.1, on the reverse strand, counting down.
TGGCAAGACCAACACGCCAGAAATGGGCCTCGGCTCTCATACCTACAATCCGGTCTTTGGCAGGACACGAAATCCGTACGACCTTACCAAGAGCGCGGGTGGATCGAGCGGTGGCGCCGCCGCGGCGCTCGCGGCGCACCTCGTGCCGACCGCCGACGGCAGCGACATGATGGGATCGCTTCGCAACCCGGCAGCGTTCAACAACGTTGTGGGCTTTCGGCCGACCTACGGGCGCGTTCCCTCGGGTCCGTCACCGGAGCTTTTCCTGCAGAATCTGTCTGTTACGGGACCGATGGGCCGCTCTGTTCAGGATGTTGTCCAACTCCTCGCCATCCAGGCCGGCTACGACATACGGGAGCCATCTTCATGGTCCGGGATGACGATATTCCCGGATCTCCGTCAGTATGATGACAAGTCCGGTGTGCGCATCGGCTGGCTAGGCGATTTCGGCGGCTACCTGCCCTTCGAAAGCGGCGTTCTCGATCTGAATAGAGAGGCGCTCTCAGTCTTCGAAGCCATGGGCTGTGCCGTCGAGAACGTAGGCGTCGATTTCGATATGGGCGATCTTTGGAAGGCGTGGCTGATACTGCGGCACTGGCTGGTCGCTGGGAAAATGCAGACACTCTATGCCGATCCGGCCAATCGCGACCAGATCAAGCCCGAACTGGCCTGGGAGATAGAGAACGGTCTCTCATTGACCGGAGCGGATGTCTATGCCGCTTCACTCATGCGCAGCAGCTGGTACCGCTCCATCTGCCGGCTTTTCGAGTCCTATGATTATCTTATTCTCCCAGCGGCTCAGGTTTTCCCCTTTGACGTCGAAATCGACTGGCCGTCTGAAGTCGCAGGACGAAAGATGGATACCTATCACCGCTGGATGGAGGTAGTTGTCGGCCCCAGCATGGCCGGATTGCCGGCTGTGGCGATGCCGGCGGGCTTCGGCGCTAACGGACTGCCGACTGGCTTTCAGATCGTCGGGAAGCCGCACGCCGACATAAGCGTGCTGCAGCTGGCTCACGCCTATGAGAAAAGAACCGACTGGCTGACGGCATCTCCGGCGCTCCTGCGCCACATGGCTGGTGCATAGCAGAAGCCACCCTGACTTCGGTGCGTAACTTCGACCGTATAACGAGGAAGGGTTTATTCAGGACCCGCTCCCGTTTCAGGGGGTGACGACAGACTCCGCAATCATAAAATGTCTGAAGTCACGTGCATGATCCGCCAGGATCATTGCATCGTTCAGGCATCCCGAACAACAGGCGAAATCCGCCTCAACAACCCACTATTCGGGCTCGCCGCCTGAGCAGCCGGATTCTTGGGGTCCATTGTGCCTGTCCAAGTTGCTGCACCGAGCGCGGCTCGTGACTAGTGAGATCGCCGAGGCAGATCTGCCCCTCGACGCTGTCCGATACGGACTGGGTCCAGTATCGGACAGCGGCAGGAAAAACCACTGGGTCATCTGCCCCGGGATTTGGTATTCTGCTGGCGTCTGTGATCTGGGCTGAAGCAGCGGTTGGCAGGTGCAGGCTCCGGAGCCGCCGAGCGGATGGAGTGGTTCACTCGGACGGCGCCGTCGCC
>JAFAAP010000275.1 GCA_023426505.1 Pseudomonadota bacterium | reverse complement strand
CAACACGCATCCGCCGATCACCAGCAAGTGCGGCCCTGGATCATCGAACTGCTCGATCAGGGCCGCAGGCCAGGGATCCTCCTCGTAGAGGCGCATCCCTCGCTCGAAGTGCTCCTGCGCCTCCACGAACTTGCCGAGCTTGTAGCATGCGTTCAGCAGCGTCTTGTGACCATCGATCTGGAGAATGCGGTCGTTCCGGGCCTCACCTAGCGCCAGGAGTTCGACGCCGAGCCTCTCGGCCGTGCGCAGCTCCGCCTTGTTTACATGGAAGAAGAAGAGTCCGACCAGGATAGGGTGCATGAGCTGCTCGTCGCCCAACTCCATACACAGATCGCGCGCCCGATACAGCGCCTTCCCGACCTCCGGCGCCGAATAGCCCTTGGCACTTGTTGCGGAGTTTCCCAAGCGCACCTGCAACCGCAGCTCTTGCCGGGTGCGCAGCGCTGGGTCGGGGATGAGGCTGGCCATTTCGAGACCGCGCCTACAGTGCGCAATCGCCTCCTGGTGAGCCTGCCTGCGGGCGGCATCACCCGCGGCACGCTGCCAGTAGACGACCGCCCGGTCCGGCAGGCGCGCCTCGCTCAGGTGGTGGGCGACGAGCTCGGGCTGGCGGGCAACCGCATCGGGGTAGCCTCGTTCGAGAACCTCCGCGATCCTCGCATGCAGGTCCTGCCGGCGGCTCTTGAGCAGGCTCCCGTAGGCGGCGTCACGCACGAGCGCGTGCTTGAACGTGTAGGTCACTTCGGGGTGGGTGCCACGCATGGAGATCAGCCCGGCCGAGATGAGCTGCCGGAGCGCCGCACGCAGTCCGGGTTCGCCCTGCGGGCTGATGCTGGCCAGCACATCGTAGGTGAACTCCCGGCCAATCACGGAGGCCTGCTGGGCTACTGCCTTCGCGGCTGGAACCCGGTCCAGGCGTGCCATCAGACTATCGTGCAGGGTGGCCGGGACGGCGCCGGACTCGCGCTCGAGCACAGCCTTGGTCAGCTCCTCGACGAAGAGCGGCACGCCATCAGTCCGCACGAGGATCTGGCGGAACACGTCTGCCGGCAGTTCCGCCCGGCCTGCAACCGCTTCAGCGAGGTCGGCGGTCTGGTGCTGCGACAGGCCAACCAGCGGGATCACTGTGACCCCCGGCCGCTCACGCCATCCGGACGAGAACTCCGGCCGGGCGGTGATCAGCAGCAGGACACGCTCGGATCCCATGCGGTCGACCAACCGGTCCATCACCTCAAGGGTCGTTGGATCAGCCCAGTGAACATCTTCGACCAGCAGGAGGAGTGGCCGCCGCCGGGCGAGGCCAAGCAGGTAGCCGATCAGCGCCTCCATCATCCGTTCTCGCTCCTGCCCCGGATCGTATGGGGATGGCCCGTATCGATCGTCCGTGGCAAGCGAGAGCATCGCGGCGAAAACAGGCGCAACCGGCAGGACGTTACCCGTTGCCTGGGCTAGGAGGGTCTCCAGCTTCACCAGTCGCGCGCCAGCCGGATCGTCCTGCCGGAACCCCGCATCCCGCTCAATCCGCTCGACGAACGGATGCAGGGGGGAGTTGCTGAAGAAGGGTGAGCACTGGCACTGCACCTCGGTGTGGGGCTCTGGCCGCACGTGGTCGCGGAACTCGCGTGCGACCCGCGATTTGCCGATCCCGGCTTCGCCGGACACCCACGCCACCTGCCCATCCCCACCCTTGGCCTGCTCCCACCGTTGCGCAAGCAGGCGCAGCTCCTCAACTCGCCCAATCAGAGGCGTATCCCCTGGACCGTGGGCCTCGAAGCGGCTCTCAACAACGCGGGCGCCGAGCACCTGCCAGGCCTCAATGGGAGCGGCGAAGCCCTTCAGGTGCTGGGGACCGAGATCGGCGAGGTTGAACCCGCTGCCGAGCAGGCGCCGGGTCGACGCCGCGATGACCACCGCACCCGGCGCCGCAAGGGCCTGGAGCCGCGCGGCAAGATTGGGGGGCTCGCCCACCACACTCCGTTCCTGGGCTGCACCTACGCCGACGAGATCACCCACCACGACTACGCCCGTGGCAATGCCGACCCGGGCGCGCAACGGATCCACTCCGGACGGAACCGGAGCACGGGCCACCTCCGCCGTCAGGTCCAGCCCGGCCCTCACAGCCCTGACCGCATCATCCTCGTGAGCCTGCGGATAGCCGAAATACGCGAGCACCCCGTCGCCCATGTACTTCGCCACGAAGCCCCCGCACTCGGCAACGGTTCCAGAGCAGGCTTCATGATAAGCGCTGAGGACGGCGCGGTATTCCTCGGGGTCCAGAGTGCTTGCGAGGGTGGTCGACGCGACGAGGTCGCAGAACATCACTGTCAATTGCCGCCGCTCCGCTTCCACACCAATGTTGGCGGGGTTAGCCAGCGAGCGATCGAGGTGTGAAATGGCGTCAAGGAGTTTGCGGCGGTGGCCGACCGCATGGACGCCGAGCTCCTTCAGGTCTTCGCCAGTGAGCCGCAGCAGGATGTCGGCATCCACGGCATTGTCGCGGAACGCCTGCTCGTACTGCGCCAGCCCGAGGCTCCGTAGCCACTGCGCGACATCCACGTCCTGTCTCCTGGCGAGTGGTGAGAGGCCGCAGCTTGCCGAGAGGATACACCGAGGCCGCTCATGCAGCGAGCGCCATCATGGGAGGTCATCAGATGGGGCCTTACGCTGAAGCGGTTTGAGGTGGGGCTGGGCGGGCGATGCCCGACTTCCCGTTACACAAGCCCACTACGGAATGTCTCTTCAGGGTCACCCCCTGCCCTTCAGCGTGGCCGTGCCGGGGTCCCCTTACCCCGCAGATCCAGACATTCGGCTTGCTCCCGTGTGGCCCTAGGAACTGCGATTTGGGTCGGTTTGGTCTTGATCTCACCCGCCGCATCCAGGAACTTCTGTAGTGCTCTATGGTGTGAAAAAGGTATCGCCTGATGAAGACGCGCAAACTCGGCCCTCACCTCTCCGTTTCGACAGTCGGGCTCGGCTGCATGGGAATGAGCCACGCCTATGGTGGTCAGGACGAGCAGGAAGCCATCCACACCCTTCATCGGGCCATCGATCTTGGCGTCACCTTTTTTGACACAGCCGAGGTCTATGGCCCGTTCGACAACGAAAGGCTGGTCGGCAAGGCGTTGAAACCGTATCGGGACAAGGTGGTGATCGCCACCAAGTTCGGCTTTCGGATCGACACCAGCAAGAGGGGTGCGGACGCCATGTCAGGCCTCGACAGCCGACCGGAGCATGTCCGCGAAGTGGCCGAGGCGTCGTTGAAGCGGCTCGGGGTCGAGGTGATCGACCTCTTCTACCAGCACCGCGTCGACCCGCAGGTGCCGATCGAGGATACGGTCGGCGCGATGGCGGACCTTGTGAAGGAAGGCAAGGTCCGCACACTCGGCCTCTCCGAAGCGGGAGCCGCCCACGTCCGCCGGGCTCATGCTGTCCATCCAATTTCCGCGCTTCAGAGCGAGTACTCGCTCTGGACCCGCGATCCGGAAGGCGAAATCCTCGACACCTGCCACGAACTTGGCATCGGCTTTGTGCCATTCAGCCCACTCGGCCGCGGCTTCCTGACAGGTAAGATCCAGAAACCGGAGGACTTTGGTGCTGATGATTTCCGGCGGACGCTTCCGCGCTTCAGTCCCGAGAACATGGCCGCCAATGCCTCGCTCGTGAAGCTGCTGGAGGAGATGGCGACAAATAAGGGCGTGACGGCCGCACAGCTCGCACTTGCCTGGGTTCTCCACCAGGGGGATTTCATCGTGCCCATTCCCGGGGCGCGGAAGATCGGGCATCTGGAGCAGAACGTTGCTGCTGCGGAGATTACGCTTTCGTCAGACGAGCTTCAGACGCTCGGTGACATGCTGGCGCCGGAAAAGTTCGCCGGCAAGCGCTATGGCGATGCAGCCATGTCGCTGACCAGCAGATGAGCCACGGTACTTTCCCCTAGCTGACGCGGGTGTCCGCCGTTCACGTCTCTTGGAGCCACAAGGGATCGACCTCGGTCTGAAGTGACCCGCTGTGAAGATCCGCTCTCGGCCGCAGTTCTGACGTTGGGCCAAGGTCGGCCCCATGCCATTTTGAGACCTTCCGAGTGTACAAGCTGCTGCGTGCGATATCCGTCAATGGCTCACTCCGAGAATTGCGGGTAAGGCCGTTTACCGAACTCAGCAAAACCGTGCTACCATGTAACTGAGAGCGTCCTCTTGGATGAGAGGAGGTTGCCATGGGCGCACCTATCCAGAGGCTTCGGCACTACCTCTCGCATGGGCCGTTCTTGAGCTTCCCCCGTGATCGTGACCCTGTTACCGAGCCGCTGGAGGCTCCAGAGAGGACGCATTTCCGAATAAGGCGCCGCGAATTGATCCTGTTGGGCGTCGCGGCGGCTGCGTGGCCGGGCGCCCTGCGCGCGCAGCGGAAGGCGATGCCCGTGATCGGCATCCTTGGCACGGGCTCGCCCAGCGGGTGGGCACCGTTTGCGCCTGCGTTCCACGAGGGACTGAACGAAACCGGCTATGTCGCGGGACAGAACGTGGCAATCGAACATCGCTGGGCGGAGGGCCGCTATGATCGGCTACCCGCTTTGGCCGCCGAGCTCGTCAGCCGCAAGGTCGACGTGATCGTCTCGTCGGGCGGCCTCCCGACGGCACTCGCGCTCAAAGGCGCAACCTCGACGATCCCGATCGTCTTCAGGCGTGGCGCCGACGTGGTCGAGTTAGGCCTCGTGGCCAGCTTCGCCCGGCCGGGCGGGAACCTCACCGGGGTCAGCTTGATCGCTGACGAGTTGACGACGAAACGCCTTGAACTGCTGTCCGAGCTGCTTCCGCACGCTAGGGTGATTGCCCTGCTGGTGAACCCGAACAATACGAATGCCAAGCGGAACATCGCGATCGCCGAGGACTTCGCCCGCGCCAGGGGACTAGAGCTCCCGATCGTGACGGCCACCACCGCAGGCGAGATCGAGGATGCCTTCGCCGCTCTGCGCCCGCTGCACGCCGGCGGGCTCGTCGTCAGCTCGGATCCGTTCCTCTCCAACCAGCGCGAGCAGATCGCGGCGCTGGCATCGCGCCATGCTGTTCCGGCGATCTATGCGTGGCGCGAGTTCGCCGAGTCCGGTGGCCTCATCAGCTATGGACCGAGCCTCACCGCGGCCTTTCGCCTGATTGGCATTTACGCCGGAAAGATCCTCAACGGTGCCAATCCGGCGGACATGCCCGTCCAGCAACCGACCACATTCGAGCTGGTCATCAACCTCAAAACCGCCCGGACGCTGGGTCTCGACATCCCACAACACCTCCTTGCCGAGGCTGACGAGGTGGTCGAATGACGTTCATGCGGCGTCGTCAGCATCGCCTCCGGCGGCAAGGGCTCCTGCCGATTGGGCTCGGCAGGGCTGGCATCCACCCGCCCCACATCGGATAGGCTGAGGGGCATGAACCATGACCGCGCGACGTTTCCGGTTCCGTGGCCTGTTCCAGAAGTATTTCCTCGTGCTGTTCCTGGCTGTGGTCGTGCCCCTCGCCGCCAACGGTATCAGTGAGGCGTGGCTCGGCTATCGCGACCAGCGCGCCAGGCTCGATCAACTGCTAGGGGTGGAGGCCGGGTCAGCCGCCTCCAAGATCCAGGGTTTCCTTGACGGCATCACCAATCAACTTGGTTGGCTGGTCCAACTCCCATGGGGCGAAGAGCCGGATGAGCGCCGGCGCATCGATGCCCCGCGCTTGCTGCGCCAGGTGCCGGCGATCGTCGGTCTCACCCTGGTGGACGGTGCCGGACGGGAGCGGTTGTACGTCTCACGGATTGGCCTCAACCGGACCGAGAGCCGCACCGACCGCTCCGGGGAGCCTGCCGTCCTTGGGGCCCGTGCGGCGCGGATCTGGTATGGCGCAGTCAGCTACTACCGCGGTTCGGAGCCGTATCTGACCGTGGCCATCTCCGGCAACCGCCCGTCTGTTGGCATCGTGGTGGCCGAGGTCAACCTCAAGCTGATCTGGGATGTGATCTCCTCGATCAAGGTGGGAGAAAAGGGCTACGCCTTCGTGTTGGACGCCCCGGGTCGGCTTGTGGCTCATCCCGACATCAGCCTCGTCCTACGCGGTGCGGACGAGGCCACACTGGCTCCCTTCTAGGCAATCCGAGAGGCGGTTGGGTCCGCCAATACGGGTTCCGCTACGAGCCACGATGGCGAGGGCAACCCCATCGCAGCAGCAGCCGCCCCGGTTTCTGGACCGGATTGGACTGTAATGGTCGAGCAGCCCCTTTCGGAGGCGTTCGGACCCATTTATGCCGCCCTGTGGCGGACGGGAGGTCTACTGCTCGCTGGTGCCATCCTTGCAGGTCTGCTCGCCTATGCCTTGGCCC
>JAFAAP010000201.1 GCA_023426505.1 Pseudomonadota bacterium | reverse complement strand
GCCCGGCACGAGGCCGGGCATGACGAAGGGGCTCGAAAATCGATCGCGTCGGGCGGGACGTCATGGTCTGGGCCGAGGCTTTACAGGCGGGCGGCTCGATGCCGCCCGCCCTGTCTGCGTTACATGCCGACGGAGTCCCTGACGCATTTGTCGGTGAAGCTGGTCTTGGCCGCGCCGCTCAGCTTCTTCTCCGAGGCCTGGGTGTCGCAAGACGCCTTCATGTCCCTTTCGCACTTGGTCATGAAGCTTGTCTTTGCGGCACCCGCGAGTTTCTTCTCGGTCGCCTGTGTGGTGCAGGATGCTTCGGCCGCCATGGCGCTGCCTGCGCACGTCATCAGCAGCAATGCTGTCGCTAGTGTCCTCATGGATGCTCCTCCTCGGGAATGGACCCGTAACGATCTGTAGGTAGAGCCGCGAACGCAAAGGAGGAGCCGGTTGGCCTGAAGAGGTGCTTGGAACACGGACGTTGGAGCACTGGATGCGGGTCCGATGCTCTCTTTTTGAATGAGAGCATCGTTTGACGAGCTCTAGGCCCCCAGGTTGAACACCCGGTGCGGCACCAGCTCGCCGCGCTCCACGTCGCCGACTGCCACGAGCACGCCGTTGCAGGTGGCGTAGACCTTGCCCGAGAGCGGGGCCTCGCGGCCGCGCAGGATGATAGACTGGCCGCGCATGAGGCGGGCCGCCATGTCGCGGCTGACCATGACGGACGGAATCTCGCTGAGCGCCGTCTCGACCGGCCGCAGGGCCGCCGGATCGGTGGCGATCTCGTCGACCACCACCGCGTCCTCCTCGGTGAACGGCCCGACGCGCGTGCGCCGCAGGGCCGCGATATGGCCGAGGCAGCCCAGCGTCCGGCCGAGGTCGCGCGCGATGGCACGGACGTAAGTGCCCTTGCCGCAATCGGCCTCGATCACCGAACGGTCGCCCTCATGGTGCACCAGCGCGAGCCGGTCGATCTCCACCGTGCGCGGCTGCAGCTCCACGGCCTCGCCGTCGCGGGCGAGATCGTAGGCGCGCTCGCCCTGGATCTTGATGGCCGAGAAGCGCGGCGGCACCTGCTGGATGGAGCCGGTGAAGCGCGGCAGGAGGGCCTCGATATCGGCGGCCTCGGGCACCCGATCGGTGCGCTCGACCACCTCGCCCTCGGTGTCGTCCGTGTTGGTCTCGGCCCCCCAGGCGACGGTGAACACGTAGGATTTGCGCCCGTCCATCACGAAGGGCACGGTCTTGGTCGCCTCGCCCAGGGCGATCGGAAGGATGCCGGAGGCGAGGGGGTCGAGGGTGCCGGCGTGTCCCGCCTTCTTGGCCGAGAGGCTGCGCTTGACTACGGCGACCGCGTGGGTCGAGGTCATGCCGACGCCCTTGTCGAGAATGATCCAGCCATTCACGTCGCGCTTCTTCGGGCGGTCGGGCCGGGGCCCCCGCGGCGGTCGTTGATCGGTCATGAACCTTACTCTTCGTTGTCGTCGTCGGAAGTCGCGGTGCCGGACCGGCCCGTGTCGCGCGCCACCTTGTCGGAGCGCAGCAGCGCGTCGATGCGGGCCGCCTCGTCGAAGCTCTCGTCGCGCAGGAAGCGCAGATCGGGGGCGAATTTCAGGTTCACCCGGCGGGCGACCTCCTGGCGCAGGACCTTCTTGTTCTTGTCCAGCGCCTTCAGCACCGCCTGCTCGTCGCGGCCGCCCAGCGGCATCACGAAGGCGGTGGCGAGCTTGAGGTCCGGCGTCATGCGGACCTCAGGGATCGTGATGACGTTTCTGGTCAGCACGTCGTCCTGCAGGTCGCCGCGGGCGAGGACCTCCGCGAGAGCGTGGCGGATGAGCTCGGCCACGCGCTGCTGACGCTGGGAGGGACCGGCGGTTTGTTCGAAGCGTTTTGCCATTGTCGTCTTTCCGGGGTTGGACCGGAGCGTCCAAAAGGGGTCATGGCCGGGAGCGACCCGGCCATGACGATAAGTTCGGATTGAGGGAAGAGACCCGAAGCGGACTTTTTTAAGCGCCGCATCGTTGGAGCGGAAAACCGGGAACCACTTTTCCGCACGATGCTTTACAGGGTCCGCTTCACCTCTTCCACGCGGTAGCACTCGATGATGTCGCCCTGGCGCATGTCCTGGTAGTTCTCGAACGCCATGCCGCATTCCTGACCCGAGGTGACCTCGCGGGCATCGTCCTTGAAGCGCTTGAGCTGCGAGAGCTTGCCTTCGTGGATGACCACGTTGTCGCGGATGAGGCGGACATGGGCGCCGCGCTGGACCACGCCGTCGAGGACGCGGCAGCCCGCGACCTTGCCGACCTTGGACACGTTGAACACCTCGAGGATCTGCGCCTCGCCGAGCCGCTCCTCACGGAGCGTCGGGGCGAGAAGCCCGGACATCGCCGCCTTCACGTCATCCACGAGGTCGTAGATGATGTTGTAGTAGCGGATCTCGATGCCGGCCCGCTCGGCTGCCTCGCGCGCTTCCTTGTGGGCACGCACGTTGAAGCCGAGGATGATGGCGCCGGAGGCCTCCGCGAGGGTGACGTCCGATTCCGAGATGCCGCCGACGCCGGCCTGGATAACCCGGGCCGCGACCTCCTCGGTGCTCACCTTCTCAAGAGCGCCGACGATCGCTTCCGCCGAGCCCTGCACGTCCGCACGGACCACGAGAGGCAGTTCCTTCCGGCCGGCTCCGGCCTTCAGGTCGCGCATCATGTCGGCCAGCGTCCGGCCGGCCGAGCCCATGCGGGCCGCCGCGCGCTCGCGCTTCTGGCGGGTGCGGTACTCGGTGATCTCGCGGGCGCGGGCCTCGGACTCGACGACCGCGACGCGGTCACCGGCTTCCGGCGTGCCGTTGAAGCCCAGGATCTCGACCGGGACGGAGGGACCGGCCTCCTTCACGTTGGCGCCGAGATCGTTCACGAGAGCACGGACACGGCCCCATTCGGCACCGGCGACCACGATGTCGCCCGTGTGGAGGGTGCCGCGCTGGACCAGCACGGTGGCGACCGGACCCCGGCCGCGATCGAGCTTCGCCTCGATGACGGTGCCTTCGGACGACCGCTCCGGATTGGCCTTGAGATCGAGGATCTCGGCCTGGAGCTGCAGACCTTCGAGCAGTTCGTCGAGACCCTGGCCGGTCTTGGCCGAGACTTCGAACTCGAGGGTCTCGCCGCCCATGGACTCGACCACGATCGAGTGCTGGAGCAGCTCGGTGCGCACCCGCTGCGGGTTCGCGTCGGGCTTGTCGACCTTGTTGATCGCCACGATGAGCGGCACGCCGGCCGCCTGGGCGTGGGTGATCGCCTCGACCGTCTGGGGCATGACGCCGTCGTCGGCCGCCACCACGAGCACCACGATGTCCGTCACCTTGGCGCCGCGGGCGCGCATGGCCGTGAAGGCCGCGTGACCGGGCGTGTCGATGAAGGTGATCTTGCCGCCGAGCGGCGAGGTCACCTGGTAGGCGCCGATGTGCTGCGTGATGCCGCCGGCCTCGCCGGAGACCACGTTGGTCTTGCGGATCGCGTCGAGCAGCGAGGTCTTGCCGTGGGCGACGTGGCCCATAATGGTGACCACCGGCGGACGGGCGACGAGGTTCTCGTCCACGTCCGGGGTGTCGAAGAGGCCTTCCTCGACGTCCGATTCCGCAACGCGCTTCACCGTGTGGCCGAGTTCCTCCGCGACGAGCTGCGCCGTGTCCGCGTCGATCACGTCCGTGATCTTGTGCATCTGGCCCTGCTTCATCAGGAACTTGATTACGTCCACGGCGCGCTCCGACATGCGGTTGGCGAGCTCCTGGATGGTGATGGTCTCCGGAACGGTCACCTCGCGGGCGATCTTTTCCTTCTGGTCCATCTGACGATGGCCCATGAGGCGCTGGTTGCGGCGCCGGAACGCGGCGAGCGAACGGGTGCGCTCGTCCTCGCCTTCCAGGGCCTTGGTCAGGGTCAGGCGGCCGCGGCGCTTCTCCTCGCCGGGCGCAGCCTTCGTGGGCTTCGGCGCAGGAACGGGCTTGGCGGCGACGCCGGGACGCCGGACGGTGCGTGCACCCTCCTCTTCCTCCGTCTCGACGGCGCGAGCCGTGACCTGCGGAGTGCTGCGGGTGTTGGGCTTCGCGGCAGTCGGTTCGGGAGCCGCGGGCGTCGGGGCCGGGCGGGCCATGTGGTTGAGGCTCGGTGGACGGCGTCCGTCGATGCCGCCCGTGGCACGGGGACCACCGAAGCCGCCCGGACGGGCGCCCGAGGGACCGCCCGTGCGCGGACCGGCGCCGGGCGCGCGGCCTGCCGGAGCGCCGGTGCCCGTC
>JAFAAP010000188.1 GCA_023426505.1 Pseudomonadota bacterium | reverse complement strand
CCCCGCGCCGGGCGCAATCAGCCCCCCCGCTCCTCCCCCGAGAGCTTGCTATATGGAAGCTTTCCGGCGAGGAGCTGGCTCCAGGGGCTCCGACCCTGCTCCAGCGTTTCGAGAGTTCATCGACATGACCATTGCATCGAACAGTTTGACCGAAGCCCCCGCCGAGAGCCGCGTCACCGCGGGCGTTTCGCAGGGCGACGTGTCGGACTTCTTCGCCCTGCTCAAGCCGCGGGTGATGTTCCTGGTCGTGTTCACGGCCCTCGTCGGCATGGTCGTGGTCCATCCCGACGTGAACCCGGTCCTGGCCTTCGCGTCCCTCCTGATGATCGCGGTCGGCGGCGGCGCGTCCGGCTGCCTGAACATGTGGTGGGATGCCGACATCGACGCGGTCATGACCCGGACCCGCAAGCGCCCGATCCCGGCCGGCAAGATCCAGCCCGGCGAGGCCCTGGCCTTCGGCCTCACCCTCTCGGCCGGCTCCGTGATCGTGCTCGGCCTCGCCAGCAACTGGCTCGCCGCCGGGCTCCTGGCCTTCACGATCTTCTTCTACGTCGTCGTCTACTCCATGTGGCTGAAGCGCTCGACGCCCCAGAACATCGTCATCGGCGGCGCGGCCGGCGCCCTTCCGCCGATCGTGGCCCAGGCGGCCGTCACCGGCCATGTGGGCTGGGAGAGCATCATCCTCTTCGCCATCATCTTCATCTGGACGCCGCCCCACTTCTGGGCGCTCGCGCTGGTCAAGTCGGGCGACTACGAGCGCGCCGGCATCCCCATGATGCCGAACGTGGCCGGTCCCGATTCCACCCGCCGCCAGATCCTGGCCTACACGATCCTGCTGGCGCCCCTCGGCCTCGCGCCCGTCGTCTTCGGCTTCGGCGGCCTGGCCTATGCGATCATCGCCACCATCGGCGGGTTCGGCATGCTGGCGCTCGCGGCCCAGGTCTACCGCCTGCGCGAGGGAGAGCCGGCCATGCGCGTGGCGCAGCAGCTCTTCGGCTTCTCGATCCTTTATCTCTTCCTGCTCTTCGCCACCCTCCTGGCGGAGCACGGCCTCGGCTTCTTCCGGCCGGTGATGGGGTAAGCGATGGTTGACCAGATCCCCCCTCCCCGCCTGACTCCCGAGGAGCAGAAGCGCCGCCGCAAGCGCTCGCTCGTCATTGCCCTGACGCTCGGCGCGCTCGTCGTGCTGTTCTACGTGGTGACCATCGCCAAGATGGGACCGCAGGTCCTGCAAAGACCCTTGTGAGGCCGTCCATGACCGATCCGCTCCCGCTTCAGCAGAAGATGCGCCGCACGGTCTATGCCTGCACCGGCATCGTCGTCGGCATGGTCGGGCTGGCTTATGCGTCGGTGCCGCTCTACGACCTGTTCTGCAAGGTCACCGGCTTCGGCGGCACCCCCGTCGTGCGCGCCAGCAACAGCTCCGAGGTGGCCGACCGGATCATCTCGGTCCGGTTCGACGCCAACGTGTCGCCGAGCCTGCCATGGCGGTTCTCGCCCGAGACACCCGAGGTGAAGGTCAAGCTCGGCGAGACCACCACGGTCTACTACAAGGTCACCAACACGGGCGACAAGCCGACCACCGGGATCGCCACCTACAACGTCCAGCCGGACCTGGCGGGCACCTATTTCTCCAAGCTGGAATGCTTCTGCTTCACCGAGCAGACGCTCAAGCCCGGCGAGACGATCGAATCGGCAGTCGTCTTCTACATCGATCCGCGCCTCGTGGAGGATGCGGACATCAAGGATCTCAGCTCCGTCACGCTCTCCTACACCTACTTCCCCTCCAAGGGCGGCAAGCCGGTGGCGGAGGCCGCGACATCATCACCGAAACCCATCGTTCAATAATCGACGTGACAAGCTAGACAGAAACGTCTTAAAGCGAGCGCACCTTCGAGGCACGGAGACGACACGAAATGGCCGAGGCCCACGCCAAGAACCACGATTACCACATCATCGACCCCAGCCCGTGGCCGCTCATCGGCTCGATCAGCGCCTTCATGATGGCGTCCGGCTTCGTCACCTGGTGGAAGGGCCTCGCCATCGCGGGCATGCATATCGGCGGCTTCATCTTCGGCGCCGGCATCATCGGCGTCATCTACACGATGATCAGCTGGTGGAGCGACGTGGTCCGCGAGGCCAACACGGGCTCCCACACCCGCGTGGTCCAGCTCCATCACCGCTACGGCATGATGATGTTCATCGCCTCCGAGGTGATGTTCTTCGTGGCCTGGTTCTGGGCCTATTTCGACGCCGCCCTCTACCCGAACGACCCGATGCAGTACGCCCGCGTCGAGGCGCTCGGCGGCATGTGGCCGCCCAAGGGCATCGAGACCTTCGATCCCTGGCACCTGCCCCTGCTCAACACCCTGATCCTGCTCACCTCGGGCACCACGGTCACCTGGGCGCACCATGCGCTCCTCGAGAACGACCGTCAGGGTCTGAAGGCCGGCCTCTGGCTCACGGTCCTGCTCGGCATCGTGTTCTCGTTCGTTCAGGCCTACGAGTACAGCCACGCCACTTTCGGCTTCAAGGGCAACATCTACGGCGCCACCTTCTTCATGGCGACGGGCTTCCACGGCGCCCACGTGATCATCGGCACGATCTTCCTGGCCGTCTGCCTGCTGCGCACCTATCGCGGCGACTTCACGCCCAAGCAGCACCTCGGCTTCGAGTTCGCCGCCTGGTACTGGCACTTCGTCGACGTGGTCTGGCGCTTCCTCTTCGCCGCCATCTACGTGTGGGGCTTCGGGGGCCACGCAGCGGGCCACTGACGCCGCTCTCACCAGGATTGATAAAAACGAGGGCGGCTCTTCAGCCGCCCTTCGCTTTTGGGCGTTACCCCACCAACCGACAGGCGCTTCTTCCGCAACGGAAGATCTCAGGAGTATCCACCGTGGCTCAGGACTCATCGGCCCCCTCCCCGATCACCGCCGGCCTCCTGGGCAAGTGCCCGCGCTGCGGCAAGGGCCACATGTTCCAGGGTTTCCTGAAGGTGCGGCCGAGATGCGAGGTCTGCGGCCTCGAACTCGCCTTCGCGGATTCCGGCGACGGGCCGGCCTTCTTCGTCATGTCCATCGTGGGGATCGTCGTGGTGGCCCTCGCGCTCTGGGTCGAGTTCGCCTACGCGCCGCCGATCTGGCTCCACCTCGTCATGTGGTTCGCCCTGAGCGTCGTTCTCAGCCTCCTGCTGGTGCGGCCGTCGAAGGGCGTCCTCATGGCCCTGCAGTACCATCACAAGGCCGAAGAAGGGCGGATCCAGAAGTGACCCGGCCCACCCCGGCGCCCACCGCCCGATCCCTCGTCGTTCCCGGCCTCGCGGCCCTCGTGGCCCTCGCGATCCTGATCGGCCTCGGCACCTGGCAGCTCCAGCGCAAGGCCTGGAAGGAAGACCTGATCGCCCGGATAGAAGCGCGCTCGCACGGAGAGCCGGGCGCGATCCTGCCGCCCGCCGAATGGCCGCGCTGGAGCGCGGCCGAGGACGAGTTCCGCCGGGTCCGGGTGACCGGCAGCTTCCTCCACCCATTCGAGACCCCGGTCTACGGCCTGGCGCCGGGCCAGCGGGGTGCCCTGCAGGGCTATTACCTCATGACCCCGCTGCGCCTCTCGGACGGCGCCCTCGTCATGATCAACCGCGGCTTCGTCCCGATGGAGCTGAAGGAGCCCGCCAAACGGCCCGAGAGCCAGCCTGCCGGCGAGGTGACGATCACCGGCCTCGTGCGCGCTCCCGAAGAGCGCAACGCCTTCACGCCGGCGGACGAGCCTGCCAAGAACGCCTGGTTCGCGCGGGATCCGCAGGCCATCGCGCAAGGCCGGAACGTGGGTCCGGTCGCCCCGTTCTACGTGGAAGCGGACGCGACGCCCAATCCCGGCGGCTGGCCCAAGGGCGGCCAGACGAAGCTCGACCTTCCCAACAACCACCTGCAATACGCCCTGACCTGGTACGGCATCGCCCTGACCCTCGTGGGCGTCTTCGCGGCCTTCGCCTGGCGGCGCCTGCACCCGCTCTCTCAGCCGAGCTGAAACAGCACGAAGAACCCGAAGCCCAGGATGATCAGCCCGGCGCTGACGACCTTGGCGACGAAGAGCCATTTCAGGAGAGCCTCGGCCTCGGCGCGCCGCTCCGCCCGCTCGGCCCGGCTCATCCGCTCACGCGCCTCCATCTGCTGCGCATAGAGCGACGTCGCCATGTAGTTGCTCACCGCACCGTCCTTCTCCAGCTCGATGCGCTGCGCCATCAGGCCGACGACGAGCCCGAGCACCCCGAGCCCCAGGAAACCGGCCAGCAGGAAAGCCCCCAGGGCCACGGCCGCCAGGATGGCAAAGAGGAACGGCAGCAGGATCCAGTCGACTCGGGTCATGCGCATCACGGTGATCCTCCGGCCCCTGACCGAGCTTGGCTTGCCGGCAGGACGATAGTACCATGGCGGCCATGTTCGCCCTTCTTATGACCGCAGCCCATCTCATGACGCGCCTGGCAGGGCGTGCGGGAGAGGCTTTGCGCATCTGACGCGTGAGCATTTTTCCAAAGCCCTGCGGAGACGAGCAGGGCTTTCTCAGGTTCCGTTCGCCTCCGCTTCCCAGGAGAGCACCATGGAGCCCCAACCATCCCCTTCCGAACCGCCGAATGCCCGTGAGGTCACGATTCGGGCCGTCCGCCCCGACGATTGCGAGCAGATCGCCGCGCTGGTGTCCCTGCCCGGATTCCGCTTCGGGACCCTGGCCCTTCCGCACAGGACGCCCGAGGACGTCCGCAAGCGGATCGAGAGCGGGTCCCCGGCCGACGTTGGATTGGTGGCCGTCCACGACGGCATGATCATCGGCAATGGCGGCCTGACCCGGTTTCAGGGGCGGCGCGCTCATGCGGCCAATCTCGGAATGGGGGTCCATGACGGCTGGCGCGGCCGGGGCGTCGGCTCCAGGCTCCTGCGCGAACTCCTGATGATCGCCGACAACTGGCTCGACCTGCGCCGGATCGAGCTGACGGTCTATGTGGACAATGCGCCGGCCATCGCCCTCTACGAGCGCAACGGCTTCCGGACCGAGGGAACCCACAAGGCCTTCGCGTTCCGGGACGGCTCCTATGTGGACGCCCACGCCATGGCGCGGCTGAAACCCTGACCCTGCGGCCGGATGCGGCTTGCCGTACCCGGCCGCGGCACCTAAAGCATCGGACCCGAAAGTGGATCTGCACTTTCGGGATCGATCCGATGCTTTCTCTCTCAATGAGAGCATCGTTCTGGCGAAAAATCGGGTCCACTTTTTCGCACGATGCTCTAATGTCCCGCGGAATTTCAGGAGATCGACCGTGCTGCACGTCTCGACCCGGGGAGAAGCCCCGGCGCTCGGCTTTTCCGATGCCCTTCTGGCCGGCCTCGCCCGCGACGGCGGCCTCTACGTGCCCCAGACCTGGCCCTCGCTCGCGCCTCAGGCCATCGAGGCCTTTTCGGGCAAGTCCTACAACGACGTGGCCAAGGCGGTGCTCGGCCCGCTGGTCGACGGGGACATCCCGGAGGCTGATCTCGGCCGCATGATCGAACAGGCCTACGCCACGTTCCGGCACGCCGCCACCTGCCCGCTGACGCAGCTCGGCGACAACCTCTTCGTGCTGGAGCTGTTCCACGGGCCGACCCTCGCCTTCAAGGACGTGGCGATGCAGCTCCTCGGCCGCCTGATGGACCATGTCCTCAAGGCGCGCGGCGCCCGGGCCACGATCGTCGGCGCGACCTCGGGCGACACGGGCAGCGCGGCGGTCGAGGCCTTCAAGGGCCTGGAGCAGGTCGACATCTTCATCCTCTACCCCCATGGCCGCGTCTCGGACGTGCAGCGGCGGCAGATGACCACGGTTGCCTCGCCGAACGTCCATGCGCTCGCGGTCGAAGGCACCTTCGACGACTGCCAGTCCATGGTGAAGGGCATGTTCAACCATGCCCGCTTCCGCGACGAGCTTCAGCTCTCGGGCGTGAACTCCATCAACTGGGCCCGCGTGGCCGCGCAGGCGGTCTACTACTTCACGGCCGCCGTCAGCCTCGGGTCGCCGCACCGCCCGGTCTCGTTCTCGGTCCCGACCGGCAATTTCGGCGACATCCTTGCCGGCTGGGTGGCCAAGCGCATGGGACTCCCGATCGAGCGGCTGATGATCGGCACCAACGCCAACGACATCCTGGCCCGCACGCTCAGCTCCGGCTCCTACGAGATCAAGGGCGTCCAGCCCACCGCCTCGCCCTCCATGGACATCCAGATCTCGTCGAACTTCGAGCGGCTGCTGTTCGAGGCCTATGGGCGCGACGCCGGCGCGATCCGCCGCCTGATGGCGAACCTCTCCCAGTCCAAGGCCTTCCTGGTCGATGCCGAGCCCCTCGCCCGCATCCGCCGGGAATTCTCGGCCGAGGCCGTGGACGAGGCGAACGTGGCGGCCGAGATGGCGGAAACGTTCCGGTCGACCGGCTACGTGCTCGATCCGCACACCGCCGTCGGCACCCGCGCCGCCCGCGCGCTGCTGCGTGAGCGGCCGGAGGTTCCGGTGGTGGCGCTCTCCACGGCGCACCCGGCCAAGTTCCCGGACGCGGTCGAGCGCGCCACGGGCATCCGCCCGGCCCTTCCCCCGCACATGGCCGATCTCATGGAGCGTCAGGAGAGCTTCACGGTCCTGCCGAACGACCAGAGCGCCGTCGAGCGCTTCATTCGCGACCGCGCCCGTGCGGTCAGAGGCGCGGCCGCATGAACCATCACTTCGTTCGCGAAAAGCGGATCGACATCACCCGGCTCGCCAACGGACTGACGGTCGCGACCGAGCAGATGCCGGAGATCGCGACCGCGACGCTGGGCGTTTGGGTCGGCACCGGCTCGCGTCACGAGACGGCTCATGAGCACGGCCTGTCTCATCTCATCGAGCACATGGCCTTCAAGGGCACCACGCGCCGCTCCGCACGACGGATCGCCGAGGACATCGAGAACGTCGGCGGCGACATCAATGCCGCGACAAGCGTCGAGTACACGAGCTACACGGCCCGCGTTCTCGGCGAGAACGTGGACGTGGCCCTCGACGTGCTGGGGGACATCCTCATCCACTCGGCCTTCGAGGCCGGCGAGCTCGCCCGCGAGAAGGGCGTGATCCTGCAGGAATACGCTGCCGTCGAGGATACGCCGGACGACCTCGTCTACGATGCCTTCATGGAAACGGCCTATGCGGGGCAGCCGATCGGCCGGCCGATCCTGGGCACGCCCGAGACGATCAAGAGCTTCGACGAGGCGACGATCCACGCCTTTCTGGCGCGCGAGTACACGCCCGGAAAAATGGTCCTTGCGGCCGCCGGTGATGTGGACCATGCCCGGATCGTCGAGATGGCCGAGCGCCATTTCGGGTCCATGCCGTCCGTCCCGCTCCGCGAGCCGGAGGCGGGAGTCTACTCGGGCGGCGAACGGCGCATCTCGCGCAAGCTCGAGCAGGCGAACATCGTGCTCGGCCTTCCGGGCCTCTCCTTCAAGGACCCGGGCTACTATGCAACCCATCTCTTCGCCCACATCCTCGGCGGCGGGCTGACGTCCCGGCTCTGGCACGAGGTGCGGGAGAATCGCGGCCTCGCCTATTCGATCGATTCCTTCCATTGGCCCTTCTCGGATACGGGCCTGTTCGGCATCGGCGCTGGAACGGCCGGTTCCGACGTGGCCGAACTGATGGACGTCACACTCGCGACCATGCGGCAGGCCACGCAGGACATCAGCGAGATCGAGATGACCCGGGCCAAGGCCCAGATGAAGGTCGCGCTCCTGACCGCCCTGGAGACGCCGGGCGGCCGTATCGAGCGCGTCGCCCGGCAGCTTCTGTCCTGGGGACGCGTGATCCCGAGCGACGAGATCGTGCTGAAAGTGGACGCCCTGACGGTGGAGCAGGTTCGCGAGGCGGGGCAGCGTCTTCTCCATGGGGAGCCGACGCTCGCGGCAATCGGCCCCATCAAGGGTCTGCCGTCCCTGGCGCGCATCAAATCCGGCCTGATCGGCTGAGATTTTCGGCCCCGACCTTCCCCAAGGTCAAGCTTGTCGCCCCTCAATCCCGCCGCAAAGTGGCTCCATGGCCGCTTGCTGACACCCACCTGAGTCTTGCGGACAAGTCGGACCGGACCCCGACTTCGCCTTGCCCTCAAGCCTCCTGACCGGTACCAATTTCCTTCCATTGTGTTGTACCGGACGAAAGACCGAAGCGTTGCGGATCGTTTCTTTCGCCATAACCTTCCTTTTGGCGGCATTCCTTTGTCTCGCGGGGAGTTCCAGCGGCTGGGCCGTGGAATCCGTGCGCGTCGACCCGAAGATGCGTGCCATCGATCTCACCCCAATGGTCGAGCGGTACCGCTCGGACGGGGACGAGATCCGCATCTCCACGGCTCCCGGCCGCGACGGCATCGTCCGCCGCATCGCCGTGAAGGCGCGCGAATCCGGCACCCGGCCGGACTGGATCGTGTTCGCGCTCACCAACGACACGGACGAGCAGGTGGACCGGCTTCTGGTGGCGCCGCATTTCCGTCTCACGGGCTCGGGCGTGATCTGGCCGGACCTGGGCTCGTCGCGCATTGCGGCGATCACCGCGAGCCAGGGCATCCGGCCCGAGCGCGACGACAGCGCCGACGCGGACATCTTCCTCATCACCCTCGACCCCGGCACCACGGTCACCTTCGTGGCCGAGCTGCGCTCCACGGACCTCCCCCAGCTCCATCTGTGGGACGCGGACGCGTACAAGGAGCGCATCAACGGCCTCACCCTCTACAAGGGAATCATCATCGGCATCGCGGGCCTGCTGGCCCTGTTCCTCACCATCATCTTCGTGGTCAAGGGCGCCCTGATCTTCCCGGCGGCGGCGGCGCTCGCCTGGGCGGTGCTCGCCTATGCGTGCATCGATTTCGGGTTCTTCCAGCGCATCTTCCCGATCACGGAGACGACCGAGCAGATCTATCGCGCCGGCGCGGAGGCGGTGCTCGCCGCGACGCTCCTGGTGTTCCTGTTCGCCTATCTCAACCTCAACCGCTGGCACGTGCGCTACAGCCACGTGGCGACCTTCTGGCTCGCCTTCCTGGGCACCCTCGTGGCGCTCGCGATCGTCGATCCGCCGGTCGCCTCCGGCGTGGCGCGCATTTCCATCGCGGCGGTCGCCGGCATCGGCTTCGTGCTCGTGCTCCATCTAGCGACGCATGGCTATGACCGTGCGGTGATGCTGGTGCCGACCTGGCTGCTGCTCATCGCCTGGGTGGTGGCGGCGAGCTTCGCGGTGCTGGGACAGCTCCCCTCCGATCTGGTGCCCCCTGCCCTCGTGGGCGGCCTCGTTCTGATCGTCATGCTGATCGGCTTCACGGTCATGCAGCATGCCTTCGCGGGCGGCGCCTTCGCCCATGGGATGGTCAGCGACACGGAGCGGCGGGCGCTGGCCCTGTCGGGCGCGGGCGACATCGTGTTCGACTGGGATGTGGCCTCCGACAAGATCTTCGTCAGCCCCGAGGTGGAGCACCAGCTCGGCCTGAAGCGCGGCGCCCTCGAAGGACCGGCTTCCGCTTGGCTCGACCTGATCCACCCGTTCGACAGGGACCGCTACCGGGCCGCGCTCGATGCGGTGATCGAGCAGCGCCGCGGGCGCCTGTCGCAGGATTTCCGCCTGCGCTCGGCATCCGGCTCCCACCACTGGTATCGCCTCAAGGCCCGCCCGGTCATCGGCTCCGACGGCGAGGTGATGCGCATCGTCGGCACCCTCTCGGACGTCACCGATGCCAAGACCGCCGAGGAGCGCCTGCTCTACGATGCGGTTCACGACAACCTCACGAGCCTGCCGAACCGCCAGCTCTTCTACGACCGTCTCGAGGCGGCGCTCACCTTCGCGAGCCAGGACGATTCCTTGCGTCCGACCGTGCTGGTGATCGACATCGACAAGCTCAAGAACGTCAACGATGCGGTCGGCTACGCCGCGGGCGACTCGATCCTGCTCACCCTGTCGCGGCGGCTTGGACGCCTGCTTCGGCCGCAAGACACCCTCGCCCGGATCTCGGGCGACGAGTTCGCCATGATCCTGCTGTCCGAGCGCGAGCCGGACCGCATCATCGCCTTCGCCGACATGGTGCGGAGAGCGGTGACGACGGCGATCACCTATGCGGAGCGCGAGATCTTCCTCACGGCCTCCATTGGCCTTGCGCTGCACGATCCGCAGATCGCCGCGCGCCGCGAGGAGGTCCTGCGCAATGCCGAGATCGCGATGGCCCACGCCAAGCGTCACGGCGGGGACCGGATCGAGGTGTTCCGGCCGACCATGCGGTCCGACCGGAGCGATCACTTCACCATGGAGGCCGACCTTCGCCGGGCGATCGACCGCAACGAGATGAAGGTCCTGTTCAAGCCGATCGTGAGGCTCGAGGACCGCACGATCGCGGGCTTCGAATCCATGCTGCGCTGGGATCATCCCCGGCTCGGGCGCATCGGGCCGGAGGACTTCCTGTCGATCGCCGAGGAGACCGGCCTGATCGTCAACCTGAGCGTGTTCCTGCTGGAGCAGACGGCCCGCGAGCTCGCCGCGTGGCAGAACGCCCTCGAGGTGGACCCGCCGATCTTCGCCTCGGTCAACATGTCGAGCCAGCACCTGCTGCGCCACGACCTCCTGCAGGACGTGAAGGCGGTGATCACCCGCAACGGAGTCCTGCCCGGCTCGCTCAAGATCGAGATGACCGAGAGCCTGGTGATGGAGAACCCGGAATACTCGGCCCAGATGCTCGCGCGCCTGCGGGATCTCGGGGCGGGCCTGTCGCTCGACGATTTCGGCACCGGCTATTCGGCCCTGTCCTACCTGCTGCGCTTCCCGTTCGACACCATCAAGGTAGACGAGTCCTTCGTGCGCCAGATGGCTGGCGGCAAGCCCGTCATCCTGCGCTCCATCGTCAAGATGGCGCACGAGCTGGGCATGGAGATCGTGGCGGAGGGCGCGGAGACCGAGTCGGAGGCGATCGAGCTCTACCAGCTCGGCTGCGAGTACGCGCAGGGTCCTGTCTTCGGGGAGCCCATGTCGACGCTCCAGGCCCGCCAACTCGTCGGAGCGGCGCCGGAGGCGGCCTGAGGGAGCGGGTAAGAGTTAGGCGTGGCCGGCCTGCATCGACAGCATGGCCGGCTCGATGCCGATCCGGCGCAGGGCCATCTCGTAGCGGGTGTCGACGGAGGTCTTGAAGATCAGCTCGGCGTCGGCCGGGCAGTTGAGCCAGCCGTTGGACTGCATCTCGAGCTCGAGCTGCCCGGCGCCCCAGCCGGCATAGCCCAAGGCCAGGACCGCATTTTCCGGCCCATTGCCGCGGGCGATGGCGCGGAGGATGTCCACAGTGGCGGTCAGGCAGACGCTGTCGTCGATCGGCAGGGTCGACTGGGCGATGTGGAAGTCCGGCGAATGAAGGACGAACCCCCGGCTCGTCTCGACCGGGCCGCCCATGAGCACCTGCATCTGGCCCACCTTCTGCGGCAGGCTGATGCGCTCCAGCTCCGGAATGATCTCGAGCTGGACTAGGAGGTCCGGCATGTTCACGTTCGAGGCGGGCCGGTTGAGCACGATTCCCATCGCCCCTTCCGAGGAATGGGCGCAGACATAGATCACCGCCCGGGCGAAGCGCTCGTCCGTCATCCCGGGCATGGCCACGAGGAACTGGCCATCGAGGAACGTGGAACCGGCAGTGAACGTAGTGGACTGAATCATGTCTCGACTTCTGCATTGCAGGCCCAACCCGATCACGGGATCGTGGATGGCCTGCCCGAAAATAACCCGCATAAGGGAAGCGCGTCAGGGAGGCGTCAGTTCCATGGCAATCATGTTCCGCGCCGTCACGGCGGCCCTTTTTTTGATATTGTGCCTTTTTCCCGCCGCCGCCCAGTCCCCTTCGGCGTCTCCCTGGGTCCAGGGCCTTCACTCTCGCGTGCGTCTGATCGCCGGCGGCCTCGAAGGCGCCCGGCATCTCGCCGGCATCGAGATCGCGCTCGATTCCGGGTTCAAGACCTACTGGCGGACCCCCGGCGATTCCGGACTGCCCCCGAGCTTCGACTGGTCCGAATCGGAGAACGTTGCGGCCGTCGAGCTTCGCTGGCCCGCTCCCAAGCGCCAGGAGGATGCGGGCGGCGTCGCCTATGTCTATGGCGGCAACGTCGTGCTGCCCGTGATGGTCACGCCCAAGGAGCGTGACAAGCCCGTCAATCTCAAGCTCGCCATCGATTACGGCGTCTGCAAGGACATCTGCATTCCCGCCCGCGCCGAGCTGTCCGAGCTTCTGCCCACGATCGGCGCCCACCGGGCCGCCATCGAGGAGGCCCTTGCGCACGTTCCACGTCCTCAGGCCCTCAATGAAAAGGCCGCCCTCGCCATCGTGGGAATCGAACGGGCCGCCAAGGACAGGCCTACCTTCCGGGTGACCGTCCGGGCTCCGGACGGAGCCAAGCCGACCCTATTCGCGGAAGGCCCGGAGAACTGGTATCTCTCAACCTCGTTCCCCGCGGAGGAAAACAACTTCGTGGTCACGGTGGAGGACCAGCCGAAGGACGCTTCGGGCGCGATCCCGGTCCGGCTGACACTGGTGGCGGGGGATGATGCGATCGAAACGGAAGTCCGTCTCGACGCCGGGCAGCAGCCACGCTAGTGAGGGACAGGATTCCGGCACAGCGTTTGGAGAAGAGCCGATGACGATTCAGGTTGGAGACAGTCTGCCCCAGGCTACGTTCCGCATCATGACGGCGGACGGCCCGGTGGCGAAGACCACGGACGATCTCTTCAAGGGCCGCAAGGTGGTGCTCGTGGCCGTTCCGGGCGCCTTCACGCCGACCTGCCACCGCAACCACCTTCCGGGCTACGTCGAGAAGCTGAGCGACATCAAGGCGAAGGGCGTCGACGCCGTGCTCGTGACCGCCGTCAACGACGTGTTCGTCATGGACGCCTGGGCGAAGTCCGCGGGAGCCGAGGGCATCGAGTTCCTGTCGGACGGCAACGGCGATTTCGCCAAGGCGATCGGCCTGTCCATGGACGGCACGGGCTTCGGCCTCGGCATCCGCTCCCAGCGCTACTCGATGGTCGTCGACGACGGCGTCGTGAAGGCGCTCAACGTGGAGGACGCGCCCTCGAAGGCCCAGATCTCGGGCGCCGAGAACCTCCTGAAGGACCTCTGATTCCGACTCCGGGCGGGCGGCTCAGGCCGCCCCCCTTCCCTTCTTGAACGGACGCATGGCCGCCACGGCCAGCTCGTCGACCCGGATGTTGGTCGGATCGTCCGCATGGCCCTTGACCCAGTGCCATGACACCTGATGGCGCGAGGCCGCCTCGTCGAGCGCCCGCCATAGGTCTTCGTTCTTCACCGGCTTGTTGTCGGCGGTGCGCCAGCCGCGGCGCTTCCAGTTGTGCATCCAGGCCGTGATGCCTTGGCGGACATATTGGGAATCCGTGTAGAGGTCGACCGTGCAGGAGCGCTTGAGGGCGTTCAGCCCCTCGATCGCCGCGCGGATCTCCATGCGGTTGTTGGTGGTGTGCGGCTCCCCGCCCGAGACT
>JAFAAP010000104.1 GCA_023426505.1 Pseudomonadota bacterium | reverse complement strand
GCAGTCAATCCACTTCCGAACAACCCGCTTCCTGCGCCCGGTTTCCACGGGCCGCCCCGGCATCGAAAAGGGCGAAGCCGGAGGCTCAGGCCTGACCGTTCTGCATCTCGTCGGCGCTGTGGAGCACGCTGGCGGCGCCGAAATGGTGCTTCCACAGCGTCGCGCCCAAGGTGGCCGATCGGTCCAGGGATGAGCCCACGGTCAGCCACTTGAGCATCGTCGGATGGAGCCCGGCATCGAACAGCATGAAGCCGGCAGCGAGGCAGCAGGTATCAGCCTGAATGCCGCAGACCAGGACGCGCTCGAACTTCATGGATCTGAGATGGACGATGAGCTCGGGTGGCGGGAGATAGCCATGCTTGATGAACAGCTTGTCGGTTCGGACGAGAGGCTCGTCTGCGGGAGCAGGCTTCCATCCGAGCTGCCGCTCGAACGGCGTCACCTCCTCGTCGTGCCTCTCGACGGTCGCCACCGTGTGCAAGGTCGGAGCGAGTCGGGAAATCCCTTCCACCTGCCACGCGGGCGGGTTGAAGCAGGGCTGGACGTCGATCACGAGGAGGGCTTGTTTCATGAGGTGTGGTAGCGGGAATTTTGTTCCTGCGCTACCCGAGGCCTTGTGGCGTTCCTGTCAGCGGATCGGAATAAAGCCAAGTCTCCCGTTCGAACCCGGCCGGTCCTGCCGCCCTCAGGAACGTCGGCGAATGGAGGAACCGAAGCGGCGGGCGGACGTCTCATCGGGGCGGCGGGACAACGAGGATGTCGAGCGAGCGCAGGATCTCCTCAGCCACGCTCCCCAGGAGCGCCTTGGTAATGCCGGAGCGGGCGTGCGTGCCCATGATCAGCACATCGGGCTTCAGTTGCTCGACGGCCATGGAGATCACCTCGGATGGCGCTCCCTCCTCGATGCGCATCGACCGCTTGGAACCGCCGAGTCCGTTCGCCTCCAGAAACGCGGTCAGCTCCGTGACGGCCCGCAGGCGCTCCTCCGCGACGTACCCGTCGATGGTGTCGGGGCTCAGCCCGGCGTAGAACATCTGCCCCTTCCCCAGCGGCAGGAAGGCATGGGCGAGCGTAAGCCGGTCATCGACGGGAAACCCCAGGGCCGTGCCGGTCCTCATGGCGTTCACGGACGGCTCGGACAGGTCTATGGCGGCCAGGGCCGTCCGGTACGGCTGGTCCACCTCCCTGTTCACCATCAGGACCGGGAACGATCCGGTCCGGATCACGCGCTCGATGGTGGTCCCCACCATGATGTCGCGCAGGAGCTGCTTGCGGTGGGACCCCATGACGATGAGGTCCACGCGCACCGATGCCGCGGCGCGCAGGATACCGTCGAACGGATCGCCCTCGACGATGAGGGCCCGTGGCCGCAGCCCGCGCAACTCGGCCATCGCAGCGATCTGCTCGTCGAGGATCCGCTCTGCCTCGCGCTTTTCGAGCGCGACCAGATCCGGCGGCTGGTCGTCGTCGACGACGTGCACGAGGGTGAGCGCGGCGCCGCTGGTCCGCGCCAGCAGGCCGGCCCGCCGCACGGCCCGCTGCGAGCGGGTCGAGAAGTCGGTCGCTGCGAGGATGTGCATGGCTTCGTCTCCTGTGAGTTCGCGTGGCACGGGACTGTCGCGCATGTCCTTGGAAGGGGTGCGGCGATCTCCGCCGCTACCCGATCTGGTCGATCACGAGTTTCTGGATCTCGGCGCGGGTCAGCGGGTTCGGTTGCGGTGCCCACGCTGGAGCCACGATCGCCTTGGCTTTGGTCATAAGAGTCCGAGGCCTCTCGATCTTGATCGCCGGAGCCTTGTTTTCGTTCTTGGTTCTCATTCTTCTTCTCCTTGGCTGCAGGGAAACGTGTCCCCGCGACGTGCTCTCGTCGGTGTCTCAGGCGCTGAGGCCGGCCATGCGCTCGGGCTGGAAATGCACCCGCCGCACCGTCAGCCCACGCTGTCCGCCCGTCGGTCCCTCCCATTCGATCGACTGTCCTTCCGACAGTCCGATAAGGGCGGTGCCGATCTGCGTCAGGACCGAGATGCGTCCGGCATCCAGATCCTCCTCGCCCGGATAGACCAGCGTGATGCGGCGGACCTCGCCCGTGACGTCGTCCTGGTATTCGACTTGCGAATGCATCGTCACGATGTCCGGGCGGATCGCCCCGGGCGCCGCGACCATCGCGCGATCGAGTTCGTCCGCCAGCATCTCGGCGACGGTGTAGCGTTGGCTGTGAATGCCCGCGGTCGCGATCCGGGCCAGTCGGTCGTAATCGACCGCGGAGATGGTGATGGAAGGCAGAGTCACTTGGTTCATTGTCGTCTCCGATATGTCACTGCGCCCGCCGCACAACGGCGGCAGGCATGTTGGCTTCTCATCGTCAGGATCGTCCGCAGACCATGACCGAGACCGGGTCGCTGGCCGGGAATGTCTCCATCAGGGCCTCGTCCAGCCGGCGCTCGAGATCGTCCCTCGAGTTGCCGTCCCCGTTTCCAGATCGATCGGGTGCGTTCGCGAGAGGCTCCGTCTCGTCGGGCAGCAGCCGGAACCGGACGTCCTCCACCACGACCTCGTGCAGCGGCCCGTTCGGGCTCGTCCGGAACGGCATGCGGTCGCCCACGCGCAGGCCCAGCAAGGCAATCCCCAGCGGCGTCAGCACGGACAGCTGCGCGCCCGGCCAGAGCAGGTCCTCGGGGTGGACGAGAATGTGCGCCTTCGGTCGTCCGTCGCCCTTGAGCCGGTACGTGACCTTCGCATTGGTCGAGACCACGTCGTCCGGCAATGCGGCGGGATGGCAGAGCGATGCCCGCCGCAGCTCCGACATTAGGAACCGATGACGCGTTGTGCGCCGATGGCGGTTCATGGCGGCGACGGACATGAGGCGGTTGTAGTCGTGCGTTGCGAGCGTGATCGGCGGCAAGTCGACGGTGGTGTTCATGAGATCCTCCTGTAGGCAGCACTGTCCAGGCCGAAGAACGAGCCACGTCGGGACGCACGGCAGCGTTCACCCGGATGGCTCAGGCGTGCTGAACTCGGTTCTTGCGAGATTGGTCATGACCCCGAACGGCAGCGGCGCAGGGCGCCCGCGCAGATTCGGGGTTCAGCGGCCTGCGAAGAGGCAGCCTCCGCGGAGGATCAGGATGTGATGCGAAGTAATCATGACAATATAAATGTAATGATCAGCAATCGAAAAATCAAGGCCTCAGGTTCCGCCAAGGACTATCTGCCGTTTTCCTGTCTTGAGAAGGGTATTTTTCCAGAACAATTCGATGATAATAGCACCATATTGACACATGATCTATGGAGCCTATTTGAGCAGGCTGAGGCCTCTCGACCTTCCAAAGGTCCAGCCCGTTCGGATAAGCCTCGGCTCGTGTGCGGGGCAGAACCCGGCTGCGCCGAAGGCTGCGGCAGGCTGACCCTGGCACCGGTCAGGCGCCGCTGTCGCCCTGCAGTCGAGGGCGGCTCCGGATCGCGATCCGAGCGCGAACCGCTGGCACTGCCGTGGCCAATTTCGCCGCGGAGTGGTAGGTTTTACGCGCGGGGCGCGGGAGTGGTGCCATGCGGTTTGCCATCGGTGTCGTTGTGACGATGGGGATTGTCCTCGCAACTGGAGCGCGGGCCCAACAACCCGATGCGAGCCCGGCAGCCGTCACGGTCGAGAAGGTGGATCTCCAGGCTGCCTCGCGGCCGGTCGGAGGGCTCATGGCCCGCAGGATGCGGGAGCGTGGCGAAGAACCGAAACCCACACCGGGAAGCCGCATCGAGGGCTACTTGGCAAGGCCCGGCGGCGACGGTCCCTTCCCGGCCCTCGTGGTGCTTCCCGACTGCATCGGCCTGACCCCGTTCGTCCGCGAAACGCTCACGGCGCGGCTGGCGTCGTGGGGGTATGTCACTCTCGCGATCGACAGCTGGACCTCCCGCCAAGCACAGGCCGGCTGCTTCCTGAACGGTCAGGAGCCGCCGGGCGTCGACCGGGTCGCCGACGCTTACGGCGGGCTCTTCCACCTGGCCGGGCTGCCGTTCGTGCAGCGTGATCGGGTCGGCCTCCTGGGGTTCGCTACCGGAGGTGTCTTCGTCCTCACGCTCGCCGAGCCGCAAACGCAGTCGAGCGTGGTCAACGACCAGAGCCTCGGGTTCAAGGCCGGGATCGTGTACTACGCACCCTGCGCCGCGTTGGAGTTGATCCAGAAACCTGCGTTTCCGCTGTTGATCCTTGCAGGGTGGGATGACCAGCGTACGGGAGTGCAGACCTGCGAGAAGGTCGCGCGCCCGGCGAGTGCGGACGCAAACCCCGTCGAGGTTCATGTCTATCCTGACGTGAAGCATGGAT
Source organism: Pseudomonadota bacterium (assembly GCA_023426505.1). Classification (GTDB taxonomy): domain Bacteria; phylum Pseudomonadota; class Alphaproteobacteria; order Rhizobiales; family Beijerinckiaceae; genus Microvirga. Next base: position 3,491 of record JAFAAP010000104.1, on the reverse strand, counting down.
TTGCCGACCCGCATTGGGGAGAAGCCGGCGAGATCCTTGGTTTTCCGGCCGCGTACAATCCAAAGGCATCCGAGGATGCGCTGGCCCGCACCCGTGAATTCCTAGACCGCACGATAGGCGGGAAGCATCGGTAACGATATCAGGCCGCGGTCGGGCTGCTTGGGCGTTGCATCGCGATGTCTTTGATCTAATCATCTCGGAAGATCGAGGCCCGAACCGCCGTGGCTCAGAGTCTCGCCGCGCACCGAACATGGACGAAATCGCTCCGCTGGAGCGCCCCTGCCCCGGCGCGGATCACTGCGCCGGAAGCGCTGCGCTGATCCGGACGTGAAGTCCCTCTGGCGCAGAGATCGTCTCGACCTCGCCGCCCAACTGACGCCCGAGCGCCCGCGGCAACAGCACCGAGCCGGGATCCGAGGAAAAGAACCCTGGCAAACGCGACCGTGGGCGCTACCTCCCTGAAGGGGGCGGTGTCACGACAGCCGATGGGGCGATTCATGGACATGAGGGTTGTGGGATGCGCGGTCGGGGCGGCTCTGTCGCTGTCCGCATGCAATACGGTGACGCGCGGCACCGAGGAGCCGGTGACCATCACGGCCTCTCCCGCCACGGCGCGGATCTGGACCTCGCTCGGGCGCAATTGTCCGCAATCCCCCTGCACGGTGACGGTGGACCGCAGGACCGAGTTCACCGCCCACGCGGCGGCGCGCGGCTACCGTCCCGGCACGGTCGCGGTGACGACGAAGCTCACCGACAAGGCCGCGCCCGGCGTGATCGGCAACGCCATCCTGCCCGGCGGGTCCGTCGGCCTCGTCATCGACGCCGCCAACGGCGCCATGATGGACCACGCGCCCAACCCGGCCCATATCGAGCTCGTCCCTGTGGGCCGCGCCAGGGCACGACGCCCCCGCACGAGCTGAGCGGGCGACCGGCGGGCGCCTCAGCCCCTCGCGCTCTCGGGGCTCATCTCGGAGGCAGCCCGGATGACGCTGGCGATCAGCAGCGACCTCAGGCTGTCGCGCTGGTCGCCGAACGCCTTCACGATCTCGCTGTCGTCCCCGAGGCCGTCCTGCAGTTCCTCGTAGACGAGGTCGAGGATCGCGACGATCCTCGTCCGGCTGATCTCCTCATGCTCGAAGCAAAGGGCATGGATCAGGGTCTCGGTGAGGAGGCAGTGCGCCGTCAGCATCGCGGTCATGCGGCCGAGCCGCTCCTCGATGCTGCTCTCCGGACGGGCGTCCGGCTCTCTTCCGGCGCCCCGGATGTCGGTGCCGGACCTGCGACCCTGCATGGCTTCGTTCCTTCGGCGGCCGTCCCCATCCGAGGACGGCTGATGGTGTTGCGCGCGCCGTATCATTCTTCGCGGAAAGCTTTTGCGAGGTGGTCTGTGAGGGGTTTGGTGAGGTAGGACAGGACGGTGCGGTCGCCGGTCTGGATGAAGCCCTCCACCGGCATGCCCGGCACCAGCCGGGCCGCCCCCAGCCGCTCGCGCTCGCCCGCCGCGAACGCAATCCGCACCGGGTAGTACTGCGCCCCCAGCCGCTGGTCCGTTACAAGGTCCGCCGCGATCAGGCTCACCCGCCCTTTCAGCTCCGGCGTCGTGCGCTGGTTGAACGCGGACAGCCGCAGCATCGTCTCCTGCCCCGGCCGCAGCTGGTCGATGTCCTGCGGCGCCACCTTCACCTCGATCGACAGATCGTCCGTCTCCGGCATGATCAGCATCAGCGCCTCGCCCGCCTCGACCACGCCCCCCACCGTGTGCACCAGCGACTGGTGCACCACCCCGTCCTGCGGCGCCCGGATCTCGATCCGCCGGAGCTGGTCCTGCGCCGCCACCTTGCGCTCCACCAGCTCGGCGATCCTCGCCTGCCCCTCGCGCAGCTCCTTGGCCACCTCGCTCTTCAGGTCCTGATCGATCTGCAGGATCTGCAGCCCGGTCTCGCTGATGCGCCCCTTCGCCTGCGCCACGTTCGAGATCAGCTGGCCCCGCTCCCCGCGCAGCCGCGTCTCCTCCCGCTTGAGCGCCGTCACCCGCGTGATCGGCACCAGGTTCTTCTTCCACAGCTCCTGCACGCCCAAAAGCTCGTCCTGGATCAGCCGGATCTCGTCCGCCTTGGCCGCGGCCTGCAGGCTCAGGCCCTCGATCTGCTCCTCGAGCTGCGCCACCCGCTCCTGGAGCTGCGCCTGCTGCCCGGCCCGCGCCGCGCCCCGGCTCGCAAACAGCCGCTGCTCGCCCGCCAGAAGCCCGGCCACCTCGGCCTCGCCCATGCGGTCGAGCAGCGTGGCCGGGAACACCACCGCGGCAAGCCCGTCCCGCTCCGCCTCCAGCCGCGCCTGGCGCGCATGAAGCTCGTCCAGGCTCTTGGCCACCATGGCCAGGTTGGCCTTGGCCACCGTCTCGTCGAGCCGCACCACCACGTCGCCGGCCCGCACCCGGTCGCCGTCGCGGGCCAGGATCGCGCCGACCACGCCGCCGGTCGGGTGCTGCACCTTCTTGACGTGGCTGTCGACCACCACGCTGCCGGGCGCCACCACGGCGCCGGACAGCTCGGTCACGGCCGCCCAGCCGCCGCAGCCGCCCACGAGCAGGCCGGTGGCCAGAAGCGCCACGCCGGTGTGGCGGCGGATCGAGCGGCGGGCATTGGGTTGGATGGCGGGCTTCATGAGGCAACTCCCAGGCTATCGACGATCTTCAACGCAGCGGTTTGCAACGAGGCGGCTTGCGGCGAGGCGGCTTGCAACGGGGCGGCCTGCGGCAGGCGCGGCTCGGCCGCCGGCACCGGGCGCAGCACCCGGCTCAACACCTCCTCCTTGGGCCCAAGGCTCTGCACCCGGCCCTCGCCCATCACCAGCACCTGGTCGACCCCGGCGATCGCGCTCGGCCGGTGGGCGATCACCACCACGATGCCGCCGCGCGCCCGCACCCCCAGAATGGCCGCGGTCAGCGCCTGCTCGCCCTCGTTGTCGAGGTTGGAGTTCGGCTCGTCGAGCACCACCAGGAACGGCTCGCCGTACAAGGCCCGGGCGAGCGCGATGCGCTGGCGCTGGCCGCCCGAGAGCGCCGCCCCCGCCTCGCCCACCTGCGTGTCGTAGCCGTCCGGCAGGTGCAGGATCATCTCGTGCACGGCGGCGGCGCGCGCCGCCGCGATCACCGCGTCCGGGTCCGGATCGGGCGCGAAGCGGGCGATGTTCTGCGCCACCGTGCCGGCAAACAGCTCCACGTCCTGCGGCAGGTAGCCGATGTGGCGCCCGAGATCCTCCGCCCGCCACTGCTCGAGCGCGGCGCTGTCGAGCCGCACCTTGCCGCGCCAGGCCGGCCACACCCCGACCAGCAGCCGCGCCAGCGACGACTTGCCCGACGCGCTCGGCCCGATGACGCCCAGCCCCGCTCCGGCCGCGAGGGTGAACGACACGTCCTGCACGGCAAAGCGCTGACCGCCCGGCGCGCCGGTGCCGGCGCCCTCCACGCTCAGCGCCCGACGCGGCGCCGG
>JAFAAP010000101.1 GCA_023426505.1 Pseudomonadota bacterium | reverse complement strand
GCGGCGCGTCCGAAGTCGCCGCCGCTGCGGACCTGGCCCGGCTCCTCGTCGCCGTACTCGGAGGCGCCCCCGCCGCCGCGGCTGTCCAGGATCGTCAGCTCGCCCCGGAAGCGCTGCAGCACGATCTCGGTCGTGTACTTCTCCTGCCCCTGCTGGTCCTGCCACTTGCGCGTCTGCAGCTGGCCCTCAAGGTACACCTTCGAGCCCTTCTTCAGGTACTGCTCCGCCACCCGCGCCAGGTTCTCGTTGAAGATCACCACCGAGTGCCACTCGGTCTTCTCCTTGCGCTCGCCCGACGCCTTGTCCTTCCAGGTCTCCGACGTGGCGATCCGAAGGTTCACCACCGGCTCGCCCGAATTCAGCCGCCGCACCTCCGGGTCTCGCCCCAGATTCCCAACCAGGATCACCTTGTTCACGCTGCCTGCCATCGGCCTCTCCTTCGCTTGAGGCCGAGTTCTGAGCCCCGCCGGAGCCGGTTACAAGCCAGGGGCGAGGTTCTGCACAGGCCTGTCCCCAGTTAATGGGAGACCGGCCCGTCGCCGTTTCCAGGACCGCTACTGCGCCACCGCCTTCCGGGCCACGGCAAGCGCCGCATCGCAGGCCGCCTTGTCGCCCGCCGCGTCGGCCTGCCGGGCGCTGGCCAATGCTGCAAGAGCCGCTTCTTCAGGTTTACCCTCGCCCAGCTTCTGCTCGGCGGCCGCGATGGAGGCCGGGGTCGGCTCCCGGTGCAGGCGGGCGGCATTGGATTCCGCGCCGGCCCGCCCTGCCCCAGCCACCGCATCGATCTTGGCATCGACCTGTTTCTGGACTTGGTCGACCTCCTGGGTACACGGGCCCGCGAGACCGGGTTGGGCCGTGAAAAGCAGCGCGAAGGCGACGCCCGAAGCGATCCGAAAGAGGGTCATGGCTCGGTCTCCGAGAGGAAGGAGGTCATATCCAAGCTTAACGCAAGGGAAGATGAGCGCCACGCCTTTTTCTGTGCGTAGCGCCTTTCAGGCCTCTCGGGACCGAAGATCCTCAGATCACGAAGAAGTCGGCTGCGGTGAGCTTGAGGTTCTTGGCGAGCTTGGCGATCTCAACCTGCTTGCCGACGCCCGAGGCGTCGGCATCGTAATAGAGGATGCCGGTCTTCTTGTTGTAGACGAGGTAGTCGTCCTTGTCCCTAGCCTTGTCGGCCACCTTGAAGAACCCCTTCTTGAGGGCGCCGGGCTTCGACTCGGAGCCCTTGCCGAGCTTCTTGAACACGGCATTGTCGAGCCAGAGCGTGTCGTCGGCCACCGAATAGTCGGTGATCGTGTCGAGGTTCGTCTTCTTGTTCGGCTTGGTGTCGAACACGAACACGTCCCGGCCTGCTCCGCCCGTGAGCACGTCCTTGCCGGCCTTGCCGTAGAGCCGGTCGTTGCCGTGGAGCGCCGTCAGCCACTCCCCACGTGAGGTTCCGCGAAGAACGAGATCAATCGGAGGTAGCGACTGCGACCCACCGGGAACCGCTGGAGTGCCCGGGTTCCTCGGCGTGCCTGGATCGGTTGGCGCTCTCGGGTCCGTCGGCGTGCTTGGATCGGTCGGCGTGCCGGGATCCGTCGGCGTTCCCGGATCGGTTGGCGTGCCGGGCTCGGTCGGCGTGCCGGGATCGGTCGGCGTGCCGGGCTCAGGCACGACCGATATGGTGAACGTCCGCACGCTCTCGCCCCCCCAGGCATCTATCACCTTCATGGTGACGTCATGCTGGGTCTTCTGCTGATAATGGAGGGTGCGCGTGGCAACCAGATAGCCGTCGCGGATGTCGAAGGCGTCGTCCTCATCGGACACGATGCTGAAGGTGAAGCTGTCGCCGTCCGCATCGGAACCGATAAGAAGGCCGATCTGCGTGTGCTCGGGCAGATTCTCTCGAATGCTCGTAGCGGAAAGACTGTCGATGACCGGGTTCGTGTTGATAAGCGCGACGGTCTTGTTCTCTGCCTTGAACGTGAGGAAGCGGATATTGGTGAGGGTGTCGATGCCGTCGGAACCATCGTTGCGGTGAGCGACCGTGATCGTGCCGTCGGAGCGTCGAGCGATATCGTAGTCGCTCTCGCGGCCGGAGAACGCCGCGGTGTTCTGCCCCGCGCCGCCGTCCAGCGTGTCGTTGCCGCCCCCACCTACGAGGGTGTCATTGCCTTCACGTCCCTCGAGTCGGTTGCGCTGCCCGTCGCCAGTCAGCCGGTCGGCATATTTCGAGCCGACGACGCCCTCGACACCCGAGATCTTATCCCCGGCAGCCTCACCGTTCGAGATTTGCTCGGTGGTGAGGGTGAGGTCGACCGTCACGCCGGAGGAACTGGCGTAGTACCAGACGATATCCATGTCGCCGTGGCCGCCCGTCAGGATGTCGGCGCCGGTGCCGCCTTCGAGAGTGTCGTTGCCGCCCTCGCCGTTGAGGCTGTCGGCACCGCCGCGCCCGTGGAGTTCGTCGTCTCCGCCCGCCGTCGAGCCGCCCGGGTCGTAGATCCCGGGCCCGCCTCCATTCAGCACGTCGGACGAGGCGGTGCCCGAGAGGGTGTCGTTGCCGTAGGAGCCGAACACGCCTTCGATCCCGCTGTACTGGTCGCCTGCCGCCTCGCCGTAGCGGCCGGTGCCCCAGTTCAGGTCGACATCGATGCCCGTGAGGTCTCCGCTGTTGTACCACACGAAATCGAGCGAGCCGGTTCCCCCGTCGAGGGAGTCCTGGCCGCCGCCCTCGCCGATGAGGGTGTCGTTGCCGGAACCGCCGCGCAGGGTGTCGTCGTTCGGACCGGTGCCGCCATAAAGCACATCTCCCCCACCACCGCCGTCCAGCGAGTCCGCCCCCGCCTCGCCGCGGATGGTATCGTTCCCGCCGCCGCCCGTGATCGTGTTGTCGAGGTCGTTTCCGGACAGGGCGAGGTTGGCCGATCCCTGCCCAAAGAGCTTTTCCACGTTGGCCGCAAGCGTGAAGCTAACGGTCGTGTAGACGGTGTCGATCCCGGCGCCGACGCCCTCCGTGACGACGTCGCCGAGATCGTCGATGTAGTAAGTATCGTCGCCGCCCCCGCCTTGCAGGTCGTCCGCTCCGACGCCGCCATCGACGGTCTCGTTGCCGGCTCCGCCATAGAACGTATCATTGCCCAAACCGAGTTGAACCCTCCCGATGACCACGCCGCCCTCGCGGCCGTCATAGAGATCGTCGCCGTCCTTGAGATCAATCCCGGGCGAAGTGGAGATTCGGGTTTTCTCAATGCGGCCCCGGTTCACGATCACGTCGGCATTGTTGCTGCCGAGCACTGCGGTATCAACGGAGGTGATGATGCCGCCGGTTTGGTTCGTGAGACTGAGGGAGCAGCTAGCAACCTGCGAATTTGACTCGACGGCCGTTGTGGCCGACTCGATCCGGCCGGAATTCACGACGATGAGGGTCGCTTCGTAGCCGAAGATGCCACGGGCATTGCCGATGATGATTCCGCTGTTGTTGACGGTTCCACTGGTGACGCTGACACCGTACCATCTGGAAATAACTTGGGCTGTGCCACTGACGTTCAGAGTGCCGCTGCCCCCGCCCAAGCTGACACCGTTGTTAAGGCTGTTATTTTGAACCAGTCCTTCCACAGTGAGCGTAGTATTGACGCTGGTAAGGGCGGCATACCCATTGGGTGCTCCGTCGGCAATCTGGATGCTGCCGCGTGCCGTCACTCTGGCGGTGTTTGGTGCAAATACCGTTAAGTGTGTTGTACGCGCGTCGTCGACAATAATCTCCGTCACGAGATCTCCCCCGGTCATGTCGCGAGGCGGACCAGCCGCCGACGCAGAATTCTCATTTGATATAACATATCATATAATCGCCGCTTATCCACTGGGTGCATGTCTCACACAGGAGCAGTCGGCTTTAGCCTTGGATGGCAAAGCCCCACTGCCCATTGTACCCTATTTGTTCTATGTTATGTATCGGTCGCCTGTTTTGTCCGCCGGAGAGGCATCGGTAGCCGGGAGCCGGCTACTTTGGCCTGACGCGCCCCGGCCAAGGCGGTGGTTCCGCTTCTATCGGCTCCCTTTTGGCCAGTCCGAAGCGAGGTGTCAGACTGCCCGCCCGGACGCAGCCAATATTGGCTGCGTCCGACCAGCCACCATGGTCTAGATCACGAAGAACTCGCCGGCCGAAAAGCCCGCCAGCTTCTTCGGCAGCTTGGCGATCTCCACCGCCTTGCCCGATCCGGAGCCGTCCGCATCGTAGTAGAGCACTCCGGTCTTCTTCACGTAGACGAGGTAGTCGTTGCCGTCCTTGGCCTTGTCGAAGGCGAAGAACTTGCGGTTGAGGGCCTGCGGCTTCGACTCGGAGCCCTTGCCGAGCTTCTTGAACACGGAATTGTCGAGCCAGATCGAGTCGTCGGCGACCGAGTAGTCGGTGATCGTGTCGAGGTTCGTCTTGTTTGGCCTGGTGTCGAACACGAAGATGTCGCTGCCCGCTCCGCCGGTCAGCACGTCCTTGCCGAGCCCGCCGGAGATCTTCTCGTTCGCCTCGGTTCCCGTCAGGACGTCCCGTCCGCCTGTCCCGCGGAGGACCCGGACGCCGCCTTCGACCGGCGCGCCGCCCGAGACGACTTTCACGCCGTTGACGAAGACGTTCTCGATGGCGGGGTTGGAGAAGGCGAAGGTGGCGTAGACCGTGTCGACGCCGCTCGCGTCGATGACCACGTCGTTGGGCGAGTCGACGTAGTAGGTGTCGTTGCCTGCCCCGCCGTTGAGGGTGTTCGCGGCCGAATTGCCGATGAGCACGTCGTCGAAGGCGCTGCCGGTCGCGTTCTCGATCACCACGCCGTTGGCGATGGTGAACCCGCCCGCAATGCCCTTCTGCTGCGAGACATAGCCACCGGCACCCGGATCGTTCGGCGCCAGGGTCGCGGCGTGGAGGTCGATGGTCACGCCGGCAGTCGAGCCTGCCGCCGAGATGGTGTCGGTGCCGCCTGCGTCCCAGATCGACATCCAGCCGGTGCCGCGGTCGTTCTTGGTCGGCAGCGTGTAGGTGTCGTTGCCGGTGGCGGTGGTCATGTTGGCGCCGTAGAGC
>JAFAAP010000004.1 GCA_023426505.1 Pseudomonadota bacterium | reverse complement strand
GGCCCACGGCCAGGAAACCGCCAGCATTGGCAGCACCTGCCACAAACGCGAGGACCATCCCGAGCTGGGTGTCGGCCGTCGCCGACCGCCCCGGGGCCACGACCCGCCGGGCCGAACGGGCATAACGGGCCGCCAGGCTTCGTCTGCGTCGAAAATACTGTTTCCGGTTCATCGCTGACCGTCACCCCTCCGCGCAGCGCGATTGCATCCCGGTTCCGCCCCCGCCGCATCCGCGGCCGTGTTTAACACAAGTCATTTTCCGGAGTCCGGTCGTGCGGCATCGAGGGCGTCAGAGCACTTCCTCCCGCGGGATTCCTTATCCCCTCCCAGCATGCCTCGGCGAGAAAATTGCCGTAGCTGCACTCGACCGATCCGTCCTTCGTCGCGCCAGAAGCCCGCCCGCGGAATCGTACAGCGTGAGACAGGGAGCTTCGTCAAGGAAGCCTGGGAAGTATCATGGTGCACCGGATCAGTTGAGCCCTCCCTTTACCCTGGCCCTGCAGCCTGCTCGTTGCTCTGACTCGACCAGGCCGGCGCTTCCGGCCGGCACCGCTTCGATCCGAGCTCCGGCCGCCTGTCGGCGTTGATCGAGGAGATCGCGGAAGGCCAGCCCGTCGGCGCCTTTGGAGGACTCAGCCGCGCGAGGGCCGTGGGGCGATCAGGATCGCCACCCGGTCGAGCTTCCCGGGCTTGCTCTCGGGAGATCCTCGCTAAATCACTTGTTCAGGCTGCAGTTGAAAACGGGAGGTTCAAATGGATTTCAGCCGGCTTGCTGCCGACGCGGTTCTCGCCGCTGCGGCCGACGCCGTGGTAGCAACGGATCGCGACGGGATCATCCGGGTCTGGAATCCCGGCGCGGAGCGGATATTCGGCCACCGAAGCGGCGACGCACTGGGGCAATCCCTGGACATCATCATCCCCGAGCGCCTGCGTGCGCGACACTGGGAGGGGTTTCAGCGCGTCATGGCAACCGGCGAGAGTCATTATGGCGAGGGCGATCTCCTCTCGGTCCCTGGCATCCGAAGGGACGGGCAACGGATCTCGCTGGAGTTCACCATCGTGCCGCTCAAGGACGAACAGGGCAGGATGCACGGCCTCGCCGCGGTCATGCGCGATGTGACGAGCCGCTTCGAGGAGATCAGAGGCCTGAAGAAAAAGCTGGCGGACGCGACGGCGTCCCCGAGAACGCACTGACCGGCATGGCGAACCCGTTCTACACCATCGGGCATTCCACCCGCTCCGTTTCGGAGTTCGTGGATCTGCTGCGCGAGGCAAACGCCCGCCTCGTGGTGGATGTCCGGACCGTTCCGCGTTCCCGAACAAACCCGCAGTTCAACCGTGATGTTCTGCCCGAGAGTCTTGCTGGATATCAGATCGGATACGAGCACATCGCGGAACTCGGAGGGCTGCGCGGCAGGCAGCGTCTGGTTCAGCCCTCACCCAATGCATATTGGGAGAACGACAGCTTCCGGAACTACGCCGACTATGCTTTGACCGACACGTTCCGGGCTGGTCTCACGAGGTTGCGGGATCTCGGCAGCGTGAGCATCACGGCCATCATGTGCGCCGAGGTGGTGTGGTGGCGCTGCCACCGCCGGATCATCGCCGATTACCTGCTTGCCTCCGGCTGCACCGTGTTCCACATCCTCGGACCCGGCAAGATCAAGACGGCCTCCCTCACGCCCGGTGCTCGTCCATCGATTGACGGGGTTGTCTATCCTGCGCTGCCAAGCCAAGCCTCCTGAGTTCCTCCGGCAATGCTACCCCTGATGCTCCGGAGCACGACCCTTCATGATTGCTAAGATATCGCAGTGAGAAACGGAGCCTTGCATCGGCATGTCAAGACCGATCCCGGTAGCAACCTCTGCAGGAAAGCTCCACTCCGCGCGGCTGAGCACCGTCACAGCCTGCGACTTTGATACTCTCAAGCCTCATCTGGCCGCCTGGGACCACCTCGCTCAGGAGGCGCCTCAAAGGAATCCATATCTGCTCCCCGGCTGGGTCGATGCCGCCTTCCGTCATGCGTTAGGCCGAAACGAACGTTGGTTCTGTAGCTTCGCCTATATTGGCGACAGGCTCATCGGGGTGATGCCGACCTTTGTCGTACCGCATCCACTTCTAGGGCGGAGCTACCCGATCCTTCGCACATTCGACAAACATGCAACATCTGGAGAGATCCTGCTGGCTCCCGAACACGCAGGAACAGCCCTTCAGGCTCTGCTCTGCGAAGCTCGCCGGCAGGAGCCAAGACATCTCGGCCTTGATCTGAAGGCCGTAAGGCCAAGCTCGCCTTTCTGGAGCGCCTCTCGGACCGGCATCGATGATTATGTGACACTCTGCGGGCTGACATCAGCTTACTCCTTTCTCAATGTGGAGGAGGACTTCGATGCGTACTTTTCCACTTCGAACCTCAGGAATATGAGGAGCAAGCTGAGGCGACATCGCCGAAGGCTGATGAGCCGCGGCGTAGTCTCGGTTGAGATGAGAAAAGGCCCTTCAGCCGACGAGACTCTCTTGACCGAGTTCCTCGCTCTTGAAGGTTCAGGCTGGAAGGGGCGAAACGGGACAGCCATCACCAGTCGTACGGATCGTGCCGCATTCTACTCGGCCGTCACCCGGAACATGGCCGCTCAAGGATACTTGGAGTGGCATACCATCCGACTGGACGGACGCCTGATTGCAGCGGAGATGGGAATCCGCTGCGGCACATCGCTCTTCCTGCCGAAAATCGCGTATGACGAGGACTTTGCCGACTGCAGCCCCGGCAGCCTCCTGACGGAGGAGGTGCTGAAGGATGCGTTTTCCCGCCCGGAGATCGACGAATACAACCCGATGAGCGATGCGGACTGGCACAGGCTCTGGCATCTGAGACGCGAAACGTACGTCAACGTTCATCTCGTGCGCCGGGCGGCAACTCCAATCCTGTTTCAACTTCCGCGCGTTGCGTTGCGATCCGGGTACGAGACACATGTGCGCCCCCGGATTCCCGCTTATGCCAGACAGGTATGGCGTCAGCTTCGACGCCCTCTCCGAAGGCCACAAAAGGCAAAGGGGGATTGATGTTCGGCATTCGTCCCTATCGGTGCGAGCAGGCATCGCCTGCCTCACTGCTTGCGACCATCCGCAGGGTTTCGGCAGGCTTTCACCGAACAAGCTGTTCGGATTTCCCACCACATACGCGAAGCCATGGAGCAGACTTGTCACGGCATGCCGATCACTGGCGCCTGGTGGCTCAACCGACACCAGCGCCCGCAGGTCGCTAGATCGATTGACGGCACCGAAGGGGGTACTTCGCAAGTGGAGAGCCGCCCGCCCCAACCTCGCATGTAGTTGTGCTGCACGAGAGTAGACTTATTCTTCGATGATCAGTCGGCCTGACGCGCACTCAATGGCAGCCGACGGGTACTGCAACCCGCGCAACGTGGAAACGCCACGATGACAGGCGATCTCTCTATTGGTGCAATGAATGGCGGGCCCCACGCCATCCTCTTGGGAGGTCAGCAGAATGGTTTGGGTGTTGTTCGCAGCCTTGCCCAGGCCCAAATCCGCCTCGTTATCGTCAGTGCCGATCAACACGACATAGCAACAGTCTCGCGCTACGCCGAGACGTTCAGAGTACCGACCTTTGACGGCGAGGCATTCATCGAGCAATTGCTCCGGCTGCGAAGGAACCTGCCAGATGGAGGAATCCTGATCTGTGCCGACGATCGCCCATTAATGACGGTGTCTCGCTACCGTGATCGCCTGGCGCCGCATTTCAGCTTTCAGCTGCCGCCTCACGAAGTTCTGCTGGATTTGGGTCGCAAAGACCGGTTTTTCGAATTCGCGCAGAGTCGGGGTTTTCCGGTCCCGCCGACCGTTCTTCTGCGAAACCAAGGCGACATCGGAGCCCTGCGCGATCTTCGCCTCCCTCTCTGCGTGAAGCCGAACTTCCGGACACAGGCTTATGATCGCAGCTTCCGGAAGGCATATCGCGTCGAGAGCCAGGCGGAGGCGCGGTCACTATGCGAGCAGATACTGCAGGTAACAGAAGCGATCGTTCAGGAATGGATCGAGGGTTCCAACGACTCGATCTACTTTTCACTCTGTTGCTTGGATGATTCCAATCCGATTGCTTTTACAGGACGCAAAGGTCGCTCATGGCCGCCGCAGGTTGGCTTCACCGCAAGCTGCTGGGCGGCGCCGAGGGAGGCCGAAGAGCTGGAGGACATAACCATCCGCTTTTTCAAGCAGGCGAACGTCACAGCCGGTCTCGCCAGCATGGAGTTCAAGCAGGATCAACGTGACGGCCGGTTCTTGATGATCGAGCCGACGGTCGCCCGAGCTGACAGGCAGGTAGAGATCTCCACCTTCTGTGGCGTCAATCTCTGTCAAGTCGCCTATTGCGATGCCGCTGGATTACCGCGCCCTTCGATACAATTTGACCCGCACCATGTCTGGCGAGACGAATTTACCGACTTCCTGGCAGCACGAGCCCTCGGCACGCACTGGACCTATCCGCCCAGCCACGAAATCCACAATGCTCATTGGCGCTGGGACGATCCGGCTCCCGCCCTGGCGGTCGCTGCGGAGTATGCAAGAAGAGCGCTGCGCCGAGTTGTGAGCAAGCAATAGTCGCGCACAAGCCCGGCGCCGTGTGCTCGGACGCGGCCAGCGCCCGACCCAGGCACATCGCCTCCCATCGACGCGTGGCAAGGCGCGAAAGGAGGAATCAGTTTCCGTGAAGACCTCTTTGGTCGCTGGAGAGCCGGATCCGAGGGCGACAGGTGAATGGTCACACCTGTGTCCCGGAACCTCAGCCTTGGACCATCGGTTCACCCTCTGCCGCCAAGCCGTGCATCGGATGGTGCGCTACCATGGCATGGTGATTGGATCTGCAGAGGGGCCGATGATCAAGTGGAACTACGACAGGCATGAGATCCTCGCGGATGGGATCGTGCACGCTCTGGGGATCATCGGCGGGCTTGTTGGGGTGGCGTTTTTGCTGGCCCTTGCCGCCCCGACCGTCAGCCCCTGGGAATTGACATCGGTTTCGATTTACGCAGGCGGCCTGCTGGCCGTGCTCGTCATCTCCGCAGTCTACAACCTCTGGCCCGTCTCCCCCGTGAAGTGGCTTCTTCGACGCTTCGACCATTCCGCCATCTATCTTCTGATTGCGGGCACTTACACGCCGTTCATCACGCAGATGCGGGCCGACCTCACCGCGGCGCTCCTGCTGGCCAGCGTCTGGACGGCCGCAGCGTTTGGAATGGCCCTGAAGCTGTGCCTGCCGGGCCGGTTCGAGCGGTTCGCGATCCTGCTCTATCTGCTGATCGGGTGGAGCGGCGTGATGGCGTACGAGTCCGTGTTCGGCGCGCTTTCCGACACGACCCTTTGGCTCCTGTGCGTCGGCGGCGTTCTGTACACCGTAGGGGTCGCGTTCCATCTCTGGGAGAGCCTGCGCTTCCACAACGCGATCTGGCACGCTTTCGTGCTGGTTGCGGCGGCCTGCCACTACGGAGCCGTACTGGACTGCATGGTGCTGGCGCGCGGGTGATCCTCGTTGCAATATCGGGTGGGATTGCCCCCGCATACGGGCTATGTCCGCAACGTCCTTGAGACCATGGCTCGGCGGGCCATCTGCCCTTTGAGTCTGCGTTGAGCTGAAGACCTTGTGGAGGCAGAGAATGTCGAAAGCACCAAAAGTCGAGACGGAGCGGGAAGCCCTCGACAAGGAGCTTGACTTCGAGCTGGAAGGAACGTTTCCCGCAAGCGATCCTCCGAAGATCACCCGATCATCGCCGAGTTCCCAAATCACGCCTGACCGGCATCGTGAGGATGAGCCGGACAGTGAGGACGCTCGCGAGGCGCCGAAGGGATGATGGTCGCGCTCTTGGCTATAACGTTCCGACAGGAGAGCCGGCAGCGCCTCTCCAAGGGTTCGAGCTAGGCTGACAGGCTCAGATCACGATCCCAGGGAGGAGCGGGGCCGAGCCGCTGCACCAGGAAATCGATGAAGGCCCGTACCTTGGCGGGCGGGCGCCGGTTGCCGGCGTAGACGGCGAACACACCCGGCAGTTCCATAGGTGGATGATCGAGGGACAGCGCCATGAGCCGACCTGCCCGGATCTCGTCGCCCAGCAGGAAGGTCGGCTCATAGACCAGGCCCTGCCCGGCCAGGGCCGCCGCCACCAGCGCATCGCCGTTGCTGGCCTGGAAATTGCCCCTGATCGGAATGGTGACGGAGCCATCCGGCCCGAACGACCATCGCTGAGGACCAAGTGAACTCGACAGGGTGTAGCCGAGGCAGTTGTGCGACGAGAGTTCCGCCACCGTGCGGGGCGTGCCCCGCTCCGCCAGGTAGCCCGGCGAGCCGGCAACCAGAAGGCGGCATGGGGCAAGCTTCCGGGCGATCAGGGTCCGGTCCTGGATGCGTCCGATCCGCACCGCCACGTCCCAGCCCTCCTCGACGAGGTTCACCACGCGATCATTGAGGCCCATATCCACCGTCAGCGCCGGGTGCATCCGGGAGAACTCCGCCATGAGCGGCGCGAGTTCGCGCACTCCGAAGGAGACTGGGGCGTTCACCCGCAGGGTGCCCGTGACCTCGAAGCGCTCGGCGGCGGCCGCCGCCTCCGCCTCCGCAAGCTCGGCGAGGATGCGCTCGACGCTCTCCAGGTAGCGCCGCCCCGGCTCTGTAAGGGTGATGCTGCGGGTGGTGCGGTGCAGGAGCTTGACCCCGAGCCTTTGCTCCAGGGCGCCCACATGCTTGGTCGCCATGGTCTGCGACATCCCCAGCGCACGGGCTGCGCCCGAAATGCTGCCGAGAGCCGCAACCTTGGCGAACACTTGCATTCCGGTGATCTGGTCGAGCATGGATCTCACCCCCTGGGTGTGAGGTATTAATCCGGTGGGCCGGATTATCAATCCTGCCTAGGGGAGTCATATCGAGGATGTCCTTTCGACAGGAGAACCCGATGATCGATACCCGCACCGCTCCCTACGCCGCTACCGCGCTCCGCCTGGCGCTCGGCATCCTCTTCCTGGCCCATGCCGGCCTGAAGCTGTTCGTGTTCACACCCGCCGGCACCGTGCAGTTCTTCGGCAGTCTCGGCCTCCCAGGCCCGCTTGCCTACCTCGTGATCCTCGCCGAGATCGTCGGCGGCCTTGCCCTGATCGTCGGCGTCTACAGCCGCATCATGGCTCTCGCTCTGATCCCGATCCTTCTCGGCGCGATTGTGACCGTGCACGGTCCGGCCGGCTTCTTCTTCACCAATCCGAAGGGCGGCTGGGAATTCCTGGCGCTGTGGATCGTCGGCCTGATCGCGGTGGCCCTGCTCGGCGACGGCGCCTACGCGCTCAAGCCTGCCCCGGCTGCCACTCGCCCCGCGCTTGCGCGTTGACCCTGACACATCCATGCTCACGAGGCGCACGCTCATGAATACATCCGGAGCCTTCCTGGCGGGCGGCCTTGCCGGCCGCTCAGCCCAAGCCCGCGGCACCACCCCTGGCGTGACCTCGGCCGGCGCGCCGATGCGGATCGGCACGGTTGCCCTGACCGTGCGCGATCTCGACACGGTCAGCCGCTTCTATCAGCAGGTGATCGGTCTCACGTCGATTGAGACCGGCACCGGCCTCGCTCGCCTGGGCGTGGGCGATACGGTGCTGCTCGAACTGCGCCATGACCCCGCCGCTCCGCTCGCCAGCCCGCGGGCCACAGGCCTGTTCCACACGGCCTTCCTGCTGCCGAACCGGACCGACTTGGCGCAGTGGCTGCTCCACGCCGCAGAGCAGCGCGTGCCCTTGCAGGGCGCCTCGGACCATCTCGTCAGCGAGGCGATCTATCTCGCCGACCCAGAAGGCAACGGCATCGAGGTCTACTGGGACCGCCCGAGCGAGACCTGGGCCTGGCGTGACGGCATGGTCGAGATGAGCACCCTCGCGCTGGATCTGAACGACCTCGTGGCGACGGTGAAGTCCCGCGACTGGTCGGGCCTTCCGGCAGGCTCGCTGATCGGCCACGTCCATCTCCAGGTCGGGTCACTGGACCCGTCGGATCGCTTCTATGCCGACCTGCTCGGGCTCGACGTGGTGTGCCGCTATCCCGGCGCAACCTTCCTCTCGTCGGGTGGCTATCACCATCACATCGGCACCAACATCTGGAACAGCCGTGGCGCACCGGTGCGCTCGGAGCCGACAACCGGGCTGGCCGACGTTGAGATCGTGACCGATGCGAAGACGCTCGATGCCGTGCGCTCGCGCCTCTCCCCAGAGCAGGCCGCCGAGGCTGGCCCGACGCGGCTGCCGCTGCGCGATCCCTGGGGCACGTCCATCACCGTCGTGACCCGTTGAACCGTGAATGACCGCTCCTGGGTGGATTGAGGAGAAGACGCCATGCTCGTGAACGGCAAATGGACTGCGGACTGGCAGCCGGTGCAGGCCAAGGACGCCAAGGGCGGTTTCGTGCGGCAGACGTCGAGCTTCCGCCACTGGATCACGCCAGACGGCAGCCCGGGCCCGACCGGCGAAGGCGGGTTCAAGGCAGAAGCCGGGCGCTACCATCTCTATGTGGCCCTGATCTGCCCCTGGGCCTCGCGCACCCTGATCGCGCGCAGGCTGAAGGGGCTTGAGGAGGCGATCTCCGTCTCGGTGGTCGAGCCGGCCTTGACCGACCAGGGCTGGCGCTTCGGCAATTACCCAGGAGCGAACCGAGACCCGCTCAACGGCGCGATGTACCTGCACGAGATCTACACGAAGGCGGACCCGGACATCAGCGGTCGCGCCACGGTGCCTGTGCTCTGGGACAAGCAGCGCCAGACCATCGTCAACAATGAGTCGGCCGACATCGTGCGCATGCTCAACTCCGGCTTCGGCGATCTCGCCGACAACACGATCGATCTCTACCCGCGGGATCTGAGGGCGGAGATCGATGCGCTCAACGACCGGATCTATCCGCGCCTCAACAACGGCGTCTACCGCGCCGGCTTCGCCACCACGCAGGAGGCTTATGAGGAAGCGTTCGGCGAGGTGTTCGGCATGCTCGACGAGCTGGAGGAGCGGCTCGACGGCAAGGCGTTCCTGTTCGGCGACCGTCTCACCGAAACCGACATCCGCCTGTTCGTCACGCTCGTCCGCTTCGATGCGGCCTACCACGGCCTGTTCAAGTGCAACCTGCGCCGGATCGCCGATTACGAGAACCTGAGCGCGCATGTGGAGCGCATGCTCGCGCTCCCGGGCGTGGCCGGTACGGTGAACCTCGACCACATCAAGCGCGGTTATTATTCGATCAAGAGCCTGAACCCGACCGGGATCGTCCCGGTCGGCCCGGCGCTGGGCTTTGCCCACCTTCTTGCGGATCCGGAGAAGGCGGCCTAACCCGCAAAGGGGTGACAACCATCTCCCCGCAAAAAGGGTTGTCATGGGGCTCAACCAAGGCGAAGCCGAGCGGGCTCCGCCCAGCCAAGGAGCATGCCATGACCACCTTCAAAGTCGGCTATCTGATCGGCAGCCTGGCCAAGGAGTCGATCAACCGCAAGCTCGCGAAGGCGCTGATCCGCCTTGCTCCGGAACACCTCACGCTCACCGAGATTCCGATCAGGGACCTGCCGCTCTACAGCTACGATTACGATGCCGATTTTCCGCCGGTGGCGAAAACGTTCAAGGACGCCATCGCGGCCGTCGATGCGGTGCTGTTCGTGACACCCGAGTACAACCGCTCGATCCCGGGCGCGCTCAAGAACGCCATCGACTGGGCTAGCCGCCCCTACGGCCAGAACTCGTTCACGCGCAAGCCCTCGGCGGTGATCGGCACCTCGCCCGGCGCCATCGGCACGGCGGTCGGGCAGCAGCACCTGCGCAGCGTGCTCGGCTTCTGCAACTCGCCGCAGATGAACGCGCCGGAGGCCTACATCCAGTTCAAGCCCGGGCTGATCACCGACGAGGGCGAGGTCACCAATGCATCCACGGCCGACTTCCTGAAGACTTACATGGCGGAGTTCCACCAGTTCATCGTGCGGGTCTACACCGCGCTGCCAAAGGACGCTTGAGACCTCCTGATTTCGGGCCCTCGTCGCCACAGCTGGTCCGGGCCGTGGGCATCTTTCAGATCGCCCGGGGCGTTTCGGGCGACGAACGAAGCCTTCCGAGAGTTGCGTTGAGAAGGATGATCATGGCTCTGGCACTGAGCCTTGCCTTCCTTCAACATGATGCCGGGAAGCGCGGATCCACGCCGGGACGCTCCGGGCGATGATCCCAACCGGCTTCGCCCTTGCCGGGGGCGGAGCCGGCAGCCTGCTGCTCCGCCTCTCACGCCTTCAGGTGCAAATAGGCGGAATCGAACTCGGCCGTGTTCTTGAGCGCCTCCCAGTCCGGGATGCTCAGGGATCCGCCCCGAAGGACGATCAGACCCTCGCTTCGCAGGTCCTGGAGGACGCGGTTCACGTGGACCGTCGACAGGCCCAGGGCGTCGCCGAGTTCGCTCTGGGTGACCGGGAGCTCGTAGCCGTCCGTCTCGGCGAGCCCAACAGCCCTCAAGCGCACGTGGAGCTCGCACAGGAGATGTGCCAGGCGTTGAAACGCTGTTCGACGACCCATGCCGATCATCCACTCGCGGAACATGGCGGCATCGATCAGGGTGTCCCGCCAGAAAATATCCGCCAGACCGTGATGGTGCCGCATGAGATCCCTCAGGCTCTGGTGCGGGATCATGGCGACGCTGCTCCTGACCAGGGTGCCGACGCTGTGATCCATCACCTTAAGGTGGAGGCTCTGCAGATCAGGAATGTCGCCCGGAATGTAGAACCCCATGATCTGTCGCCTGCCGTCCGCCAGAATCTTGTACCGGCACACGAAGCCGTCGACGACGAGAGCGCAATCGGAGGGCCGATCCGCGTCCCGCACGATGTCGGCTTTCGCGTCGAATACCCTGACGGTCATCGGCAGAGCCAGGATCGCCTGCCTCTCCTGGTCGGACAGGTCCGCAATGCTCTCAAGCTTCCTCAATAGCGGGTGCGGCTGGACCTGTCCGTGCAAGGCATCGCTCCTCATGGGCGCTTCCAATCCTGCTGCCTCCCGTGGTGGTCAGGCAGGCCAAGGACGTGACGTTCGATCCGGCTCACGATCGGCGCCGCAACGCCACCCAAACCACCCTCTCCTATCGTGAGCAGCGTTCCAAATTCTGCAGAATGGCGTCCCGGTGTCCATACCAGGCATCCAAGGTCTTCCGGAGGAGATCGAGCAATTTCTCGGCCTCGGATACGTCGTGGCCATCCCGACGCATCTGCTCGATCAGGCAGAGTTGATGGGTGATCCGCCGCTCACCTTCGGCGATG
This sequence comes from Pseudomonadota bacterium, assembly GCA_023426505.1. Lineage (GTDB taxonomy): Bacteria > Pseudomonadota > Alphaproteobacteria > Rhizobiales > Beijerinckiaceae > Microvirga. Next base: position 7,184 of record JAFAAP010000004.1, on the reverse strand, counting down.
TCCCGTTCGGCCTCGGCAAGATGCTGTCTTTCCACCTCTGGGTCCATCCGGACGGTCCTCGGGGCAGCCGCGAACAATGTCTCGGGCCTCAGAGAGCCGACGCCGTGGTGACGTTCTGGTTCCCGCAACGGCCTGGTTCGGGACCCACTCCCGGCCTTGGGAGGAACACTTGCAGCCCCCTAGGGTTCACACTCCGGCGGGACCTGACCGAAAGACTCTCATGAGCAATCGCGACATTATCGTCATAGGCGGGTCTTCGGGAGCAACCTCCCCCCTCAAGACGATTCTGGGCTCGCTCCCGGCCGATCTTCCTGCCGCCGTGTTCATCGTGCTGCACATTCCCGCCCGAAGCACGGGCATTCTCGCGACGGTGGCGTCGGCCGCAGGCCCGCTGCCCGTCCATCCGGCCGTGGACGGCATGGAAATCAAGCCCGGCAACGTCTATCTGGCCGTCCCGGACCACCACCTCATTCTAACGGAGGGACGGATCAAGCTCGGCCGCGGGCCACGGGAAAACCTGTCACGGCCTGCCATCGATCCCCTGTTCCGCTCGGCCGCAGCCGCCTACGGCTCACGGGTGATCGGCGTGGTACTGAGCGGCCTTCTCAATGACGGCGCCTCGGGCCTGGAGGCGGTCAAGCGCTGCGGCGGGGTCGCCATCGTCCAGGATCCGGCCGACACGATCGCGGACGAGATGCCACGCAGCGCCCTTGAGGCGGTCACGGCTGACCTCACGATACCCAGCGCGCGGATCGGCGACGTGCTGTCCGACCTTACCCGCGAGGTGCCCGGCCCCGGTGTCCCGATCCCGCCTGAGATCCGTCTTGAGGTGGACATCGCGGCCGGTGAGCGGGTCGACAGCGAGGTTCTGGCCAAGTTCGCTGATCCTTCCGCACTCACCTGCCCCTCCTGCAACGGCGTCCTCTCCACCGTCCGAGATGCGAAGCCTCTCCGCTTCCGATGTCAGGTGGGCCATGCATTCACGGCCGAAGTCGTGGCAAAGGAACAGGAGAACACGATCGACGAGGCGCTTCGGATCGCCCTGCGGATCATCGAGGAGCGGGCCGAGCTGGTCTCCCGCATGGCAAAGGACGGGCGGGAGAGCGGCCGCAATGCCGTAGCCGAGATGTACGAGGCTCGCGCCCTCGAGTACCGGCTTTATGCGGATGTCCTGCGCAGGGCCATGCTGCGGTCGTTTACCTCTCCGGACCCGGGCCTCGACGAGGGCGGGCAAGCACCTGGCTAGGGGTAGCAATGCCCCGGCTTGGCGATGGTACATTTCGCGTTAGTATGGCAAACCCCTCGTGAGCAGGGACATTCACATTGGCCGACGACAAGAAGAGCAACAAAAAACCCCCATCCGAGGCTGTTCGGGAAGGCGGATCGGCAGAGGGTATCGAGAACTTGGTCATTGCGATCGGAGCCTCGGGTTCGAATACAACCCCGGTGGAGCGTTTCCTTGCCGAACTGGAGCTCGACCGGAATATGACGGTCGTCCTCGTCTTCCAGCATCGGGAATCGCTCGACGACGAGCGCTTCAGGCAGGTTCTGGCAACGCACGGGCGTGAGCTGACCTTGGCCCTGGACGGGGCGAAGGCCGAGCCGGGCCGAATCTACTGGTCAGCCCCCAATACGATCCTGTCCCTGGAAAACGACCGCTTCCGGAGCGCCCCGGCCAAGGAGGCGCCGGGCGAGCGCGGGACGATCGACAGCTTCTTCGTTTCTGCTGCCAAGAACCAGGATAGGGCGATCGGCATCATCTTCGCCGGCACGAACGGCAACGGAACGCTGGGCATCACGGCCATCAAGGAAGCCGGGGGGCTGACGCTCGCCGAGGAGACCGCCGGTGTCTCTGCGGAAAGTCTTGCGGCCAACCACAACCCGTCGGCGCTTGCCGACTTCGTTCTGCCGGCAGAGCAGCTGGCGAAGCGCGTTGCGCTTTATGCGAAGCACTTGGCGCGCTATCGGGAAGCGTCTCATGTGGAGGCCGAGGCGACCGACATTTCGCATGCGCTCGCAACGATCGCGACGGTCCTGCGCAACAAGACCGGCCATGACTTCCATGGCTACAAGCCGAACACCTTCCTCCGCCGTGTCCAGCGCCGCATGCAGGTCATGCAGGCCGTCACCATCAACGATTACATCGAGGTGCTGCGGACGCACGCCGACGAGCCGCAGAACCTCTTCAACGACCTGCTGATCGGAGTGACCCAGTTCTTCCGTGACCGGAGGGAGTTCGAGCTTCTGGAAAGCCAGGTCATTCCCAACCTGTTCGAGGGTAAAACCCGCAACGACAACTTGCGGATCTGGGTCCTCGGCTGCTCCACGGGCGAGGAGGCCTATTCCATCGGCATCCTGCTGCGCGAGCACATGGCAAAGCTCGACTCCGTGCCGCATGTCCAGATCTTCGCGACGGACATCGACGGCCGCGCTCTCGCCTCGGCCCGGGTCGGGCGCTACACGGAGGCCATCACGAAGGACGTCTCGCCGGAACGGCTGGGCCGATGGTTCATCAAGGAGGGCAACACCTACTGCGTGGTCAAGGAGCTGCGGGAGATGTGCATCTTCTCGCAGCACAGTGTGATCAAGGATGCGCCGTTCTCCCGGCTCGACATGATCTCGTGCCGCAACCTCCTGATCTACCTGAACTCCGATCTCCAGGACCGGATGATTCCCCTCTTCCACTTCGCCCTGAAGCCGGGCGGATACCTGTTCCTGGGGAATTCGGAGAACATCTCCCGACACACCAAGCTCTTCGCGCCGATCGACCGCGGCTTCCGAATCTTTCAACGGCTCGAGACCACGGCCCGGGTTCTACCGGAGTTCCCGTTTACGGCAGTGGATCGCAGGCCGGCCGACGGGACCCCGCCTCTGCGTCCTCGCCGGATCGAGGCCGGCATGGCCCGCAAGGCGGAAACCATCGCGGAGCGCCATGCCCCAGCCTATGTGGTGATCGACGAGGGATTTGACGTCGTGCATTTCTCAGGCAGGACGGGCCGCTACATCGAGCCGGCCGGGGGCGCGGCAACCCTCAACCTCCTCAACCTCATTCATGCCGACCTGCGCCTGGATCTGCGCGCGGCCTTGACGAAGGCCGCAGAGGAAAACCAGACGGTCCAGATCGATGGCTTGACGATGGGGACGAACGGAAAGCGCCTCGTCGTCGACATCGTCGTCGAACCGGTGCGGGACCAGCCGAACGCGCCAATGGGCTTCGTCGTGCTCTTCAAGGAAGGAGGCACCCCCCCCGAACATGAAGCCGACGAGAAGACGGGGAGCACCTTCCTGCGCGATGAGCACGTGCAGCGCCTCGAAACCGAGCTGCGCGTCACGAGGGAGAGGCTCCAGGCGACCATCGAGGAGCTTGAGAGCACGAACGAAGAGCTGAAGTCCTCGAACGAGGAATACCAATCCCTGAACGAGGAGCTGCAATCCGCCAACGAGGAGCTCGAGACCTCGAAAGAAGAACTCCAGTCCGTCAATGAGGAGCTGACGACCGTCAACGGCGAACTCGCACACCGGGTTCAGGAGCTGGGCCGTGCCAACAGCGACCTGAAGAACCTGCTCGAAAGCACCCAGATCGCCACGATCTTCCTCGACAACGACATGCGGGTCATGAACTACACTCCCGCCGTCGCCGAGATTTTTCATCTGGTCGAGACCGACATCGGACGGCCGATCACCCACATCAAGTCGCGGGTGACCTATGACGAGCTTCAGGACGACGTGCGGCGCGTCGTCCGTACCCTCGGAAGCGCCGACCGGGAGATCGAGGATCACGCGAAAGGAACCCGCTACATGGTGCGGGTGCTGCCGTACCGAAGCATCGACAACTATATTGGCGGCGCAGTCGTCACCTTCATGGACGTCACTCCGCTCACCCGGGCTCAACAGGCCTTGCGCGAGAGCGAAGAGCGCTTCCGAGCCATGGCCGAGCAGGCGGAGGTCGGGATCGCGATGACCGACCGGGACATGAAGGTGATCTACGTCAACGATCGATACTGCGGAATCGTGGGAGGTTCGAGGAAGCAGATCCTCGGCCGCACGGTCGGCGAACTGACCCATCCGGAGGATTGGGCCCGCAACAAGCCTCAGCTCGAGCAGGCGCTGGCCGGGGGTGAGCCGTTCGTCATCGAGAAGCGCCACACGCGCCCCGATGGCGTGGTCGTGTGGGTCCGCAACAGCGTCAGCGCCTATCGCGATGCGAACGGCAACGTGCTCGGCGGGATCGCCGTGACGATCGACCTGACGGAGCGTGTCCGCACTGAAGAGGCCCTGCGCGAAAGCGAGAAGCACACCAAGCTGCTTCTGGCCGAACTGCAGCACCGGGTGCGCAACACCCTGGCCGTGGTGCGCTCGATCGCACGACGCACCGCCGCCAACAGCGAGACCGTCGAGGACTATGCCATGCATCTGGAGGGGCGCATCGATTCCTTCGCCCGCACCCAGACCATGTCGACCCGCGCAGCCGATAACGGGGTCGAGCTCGAGGAGCTCGTGAGGGAGGAGCTGCTGGCCCATACAGTGCGCGACGACGAAAAGGCGCAAGTTGACGGGCCAGCTGTGCGTCTCAGGGCCGAGGTTGCCGAGACGCTGGGTCTCGCAGTGCATGAGCTCGCAACCAACGCGGTCAAATACGGCGCGCTCTCCGAGAGCGGGGGCCACATCGACGTGACCTGGCGGATCGATGGCAGCGACGGAGACCGGAAGCTCGTGCTGGAATGGCGTGAGAACGGCCTTCGTTCCGCAGACATCGCCCCCCGGCGAAAGGGCTTCGGAACCGAGCTCATTCAGCGCACCCTTCCCTATGAGCTCGATGCCGGAACGAGGCTCGATTTCACACCGGATGGCATCCGCTGTACCATCGAGCTGCCGTTCAACGGAAAGACAGTGGTCCAGGACGTCAAGCGCAGCGCGGATCAGCCCGAGCCGGGAGGCGAGGATCATGGGATCGAGCGGACACCATAGAAGCGAGAAACCCGACCTGACAGACTGCCGGGTGCTCCTGGTCGAGGACGAATACTACATCGCCGACGACATCTGTCGGGCGATCGAAAGCTGCGGGGCCGATGTGGTCGGCCCGGTTCCGAGCCTGGAGAAGGCCTTGCCGCTGGCGGCAAGCGAACGTCTGACCTGCGCAGTCCTGGACATCAACCTGCGCGGCGAAAGCGGTTTCGAGGTGGCCCGGACGCTCCGCAAGCGCCATGTGCCCTTCATCTATTCGACGGGTTATGTCCCAGCCGTCGTACCGGAAGGGCTGGAGGGGGCTGCGCATCTGGAAAAGCCTCTCCATATCGAGCGGCTTCTTTACGCCCTAGGCGAAATCTGTCATCCCCCCTCGCGCCGACGGAGCGAGCGACGCGAGGAAAGGCGCCTTTCCGGCAGGCGCCCTTGAGCTCAGCTTAGTCTGCGGTTTGTCGTCCGGGCTTCAGCGACCCTGCGGAACGTCACTCCGGAATCGGTTTCGACCGCCAGGCAGCCATGTCCCTGCGCGAACCGCAGAAGCCGATCCTGAGCCACGTCGTCCATTCCAAACAGGCGTTCGATATCGACGCGCAAGACCTGAAGCTGCCCGCCGCTCTCCAAGAGGTCGAGCTTGCTCTGCAGGTTCGGGAGGGTAAAATCCTTGTGCATCACGGTTTCCTCACGCGGTAAACTCGAGCACGGCCCCGACATGGCTGCCTTGCGTTGAATCAATCCTGCCTTGATATCTGGTCGAGGAGAACGCCAAAGCGAATGCTCCGGTATCCTTGACCCGGAAGCAGGCGCTAATCTGGCGAAGCGGCTGAGAAGAGGCTGAGGGGAAATGCCGGGGATCAAGTCGACGCTTGCCAGCAGGAGAACGCCCGTCCGTGTGGATCAGGCTCAAATGATGGTTCTGCTTGCGAAGGAGCTGATCAGCGCTAGACAGACGCGGCCGCGGGCGAGCATGGAGGACTTTACCGGTTCACCGGAATATCATCGATTCCTGATGGGCGCTTATGCCTGCAATTTCGTGTGCGGCGATCTGGCCCCCATGCAGCAGGATCTCGGCGAGCGCGAACTGGAGACCGCGCCGTTCGGCGTCGTCCGTCATTGGGTGCATCATCTTTTGCGCAGCGAACGATGGAGCCACGGCTACTCGTCGCCGATCATGGATTCCATTGACAACGGCTGTCTGGGGATCGTCGCGAGGCGACTCGCAAGCGGGGAATTCGCCGAGCCCGAAGTGGCGATCGAGGAAGACGTCAAGCCAGGGTAGAGGCCCGCCTCGCCAGTATTGACCCAGGCGACGGATGACCCGGCCAGATGTCTGGTCCAGCCCACCGATGACTTGGTCTCGAACTCTGACATTAGTCAATGCAGGGCGGACCGACAGGTGCACCGTGGAGCATCGGCGATCTATCTGCTTCCCGTGCAAGGGCGTCTCATGGCAAGTCTTGACCAGCCCCCGGCTGCCATCAGTGAACCGATCGGGCTGCCGCTCCCAACCAGATCGGGCGGGCGTTCGCTCATGGAGGCGCTCGGAGCCCGCAGATCGTCCCGTGAGTTTTCTCCTCAGCCGCTCGACCTTCTGCTCCTGTCCGACCTGCTCTGGGCGGCCTGCGGGATCAACCGACGGGACGACCATCGGACCGCGCCGTCAGCGCGCAACTGGCAAGAGATCGACATCTATGTCGCGCTGGCTCGCGGCCTGTTCCTCTTCAGCCCTCACCATTTCCACCTCGAATGGATTCTGAGGGAGGACGTTCGCTCCCTGACAGGTCTGCAGGACTTCGTGGAACTGGCCCCCGTCAACCTGATCTATGTCGCGGATCTCGCTCGAATGCAGGGAATGTCGGATCGCAACGAACTGCGGTTCTACTCGGCCCTCGACACAGGGTTCATCGCTCAGAACGTCTATCTGTTCTGCGCATCCGCAGGTCTTGCGACGGTCGCGCGCGGACTTGTCGATCGTCGGGCGCTGGCACTCAAAATGGGTCTTCGCCCCGAACAGCGCGTCATCCTGACTCAAACCGTCGGGTATCCGGCGGCCTGAGAGAAGCGCCGACTCCTCGGCAACAGCGGAAGGCCTGTAGCATGTCCACGAAAATGATCGATTCAGCCGATTGGCGTCGCTATCTCGATGAAATCTCGGAGACCATTACCGAAAGACGGGCGGACGTGAGGATCACGTCCCTCAAGCTCGGCAGCCAGATCCAGGC
>JAFAAP010000248.1 GCA_023426505.1 Pseudomonadota bacterium | reverse complement strand
AATTGGTGTTCTTGATCCGGGTCGGCTGCTTGAACCAGTGGATGCGCTTGGCCTCCTCGGCCCAGAAGCGCTCCGGGTCCTTCACGGAAGCCTCGTACTTCGCCTTGTATCCCGCGTCGTCCAGATAAGCGCGGCGGCTCCATTCCGGCGACACGTCGTAGATCTTCTCTTCCATGGCGCTTCTCCCAGAGGCGATCGATTGGTTGCCTATAGCTTTACGGAAAGTGCGCTGCGTCGGGAAGCCGCCCCGGATCGGACTTTGGTCGTTCATACTTTTGTTTGCGGTGCAGCAGCGCATGTTTCTCTCCCATCGGGAGAGGTGGCAGGCCTTGCCTGCCCCGGGGTCAGAGCCCGCCCATCCGGCAGACGAGCGCCCATTCCTCGTCCGTGACCGGCTGCACCGACAGGCGCGAGTTGTTGACGAGGATCATGTCCTTGAGCCTCGGCTCCTTCTTGATCTCGTCCAGCGTCACTGGCCTCGGCAGGGCCTTCACGGCCTTGATGTCCACCATGCCGAACTTGCCGCTCTCGTCCGTGTGGTCCGGATAGTATTCCTTGATCACCTCGACGATGCCGACGCCCGCCTTGCCCTCGTTGGAATGGTAGAAGAAGCCCTGCTCGCCTAATTTCATCGCCATCAGGTTCTGCTTGGCGACGTGGTTGCGCACGCCGTTCCAGTGCGTGCCTTTTGCGCCCTCGGCGACCTGCTGGTCCCAGGACCAGACGGAGGGTTCGGACTTGTAGAGCCAATGGGCCATGCTGTTACTCGAGTTCGGACTTGATCGGACGGTTCATGAGGGCGTCGACGGCCTGGTCGAGGGTCCAAGCGCCGTTGAGGATCTTTTCCACCGCGTCGGCGATCGGCATGTCGACGCCCCTGGCGCGGGCGAGGGCCACCAGGGCCTTGGCGGTCGCGGCGCCCTCCACAAGCTTTCCGCCGGCTGCCTCCTCCGCCGACATTTCCTGGCCGAGGCGCATGCCGAAGGCGAAGTTGCGCGACTGCGCGGACGAGCAGGTGAGCACCAGGTCGCCGAGGCCGGAGAGTCCCATCAGGGTCTCGGCCTCGCCTCCGTAGGCGCGGGAAAAGCGCAGCAGCTCCGCGAAGCCGCGGGCGATCAGGGCCGCCTTGGCGCTCTCCCCGAGACCGCGGCCGATCACGGCCCCGCACGCGATGGCGAGCACGTTCTTGGCCGCGCCGCCGATCTCGACGCCGCGCACGTCGGTGCGGTGATAGATCCGGAAGGTTGGGCCCGACAGCGCGGTGGCGATGCCTTCCGCGAGGGCCGCATCCGTGCACGCGATGGTCACGGCGGTGGGCAGGCCGCGGGCCACGTCATGGGCGAAGCTCGGGCCGGACAGCACCGCGACCGGCGCGCCGGGGCGGACCTGCTCGACCACGTTGCAGAGAAAGTCCCCGGTCTCGCGTTCGATACCCTTGGCGCAGAGCACGAGGGGCGCCTCCGGCGGCAGGATGTTTGCAAGCGCCGCCGTCATCTCGCGGGTGGTCTGCGCCGGGGTGACGAGGAGCACAGCGCGCGCGCCGGCAAGCTCCGACAGGTCGGCGGTCGGGCGGATGCGGTCGTTCAGGCGGATGCCCGGCAGGAAGCGCTCGTTGGTGCGTGAGGCGGACAGCTCCGCCGCCTGTTCGGGCGAGCGCATCCAGAGGATCACGTCGTTGCCAGCGGACGCCGCCGCATTGGCGAGCGCCGTGCCCCAGGCGCCGGCGCCGGCGATCCCGATCGGACCGGTGGATGCCGGCATCAGGCCTTGGCTCCCGCCTCGTCGCGGCTCGAATCGAGGGGCCAGCGGGCGCGCGCCGGGGCGGTGATGTCGTCGATGAGGCCGAGCCGCATCCGCTCGAGGCCCGCCCAGGCGATCATGGCGCCGTTGTCGCCGCAGAGCGCCAAGGGCGGGGCCACGAGGCGCAGTCCCGTCTCCACCGCGAGGCGCTGGAGCGCCTGGCGCATGGCCTGGTTGGCGGCGACGCCGCCCGCCACCACGAGGGCGGTCGGATGGCCGGCGATCTCCCGGAAGGCACGCAGGCCCACCCGGGTGCGGTCGACCACCACGTCGACCACGGCGGCCTGGAAGCTGGCGCAGAGATCCGCCACGTCGCTCTGAGTCAGGGGCGCGATCTTCTCGGCCTCCAGGCGCACCGCGGTCTTCAGGCCCGAGAGCGAGAAGTTGGGCTCGGCCCGGCCCTGCATGGGGCGCGGCAGGTTGAAGCGCTCCGGGTTGCCCTTGGCGGCCTCGGCCTCCACGTGCGGCCCGCCCGGATAGGGGAGGCCCAGGAGCTTCGCGACCTTGTCGAAGGCCTCGCCGATGGCGTCGTCGATGGTGGTGCCGATGCGGACGTAGTCGCCGACGCCGCGCACGGCCACAAGCTGGGTGTGGCCGCCGGAGGCGAGGAGCAGCAGGTACGGGAAGCCGATGCCGTCGGTGAGCCGCGCGGTCAGCGCGTGCGCCTCCAGGTGGTTCACGGCGAGCAGCGGCTTGCGCGTCACGAGGGACAGGGCCTTGGCGGTGGTCAGTCCCACCAGCACGCCGCCGATCAGGCCGGGGCCCGCGGCGGCCGCGATGCCGTCGATGTCCTTGATGGTGCAGCCGGCGCTCTTGAGCGCCCGCGCCACGAGCCGGTCGATCACCTCCACGTGGGCGCGCGCGGCGATCTCCGGCACCACGCCGCCGTAGCGGGCATGCTCGGCGATCTGGCTCAAAACCTCGTTGGAGAGGATCTCGCCCTTGCCGTCGAAGCCGACGCCCACCACCGCGGCGGCGGTTTCGTCGCAGGTGGTCTCAATGCCGAGGATGCGCATGTGCTGGACGGATCCCTACGTGATCTTTCGGGCTTCACGGCCCGCCTGTCCTCCCCCTATAGTCCGCCGCGCCGCACAAGATCAAACCCGATCGCTCCATTGATTGAAGGAAACCCAGCCGGAATGGCAGAGACACCCACCCTGGTCATCGGAACGCGAGGCAGCCCCCTGGCGCTCGCCCAGGCTCACGAGACGCAGGCACGCCTCGGCGCGGCCCACGGCCTCGCGCCCGAGCGGCTGCCGCTCTCGATCATCAAGACGACGGGCGACGCCATCCAGGACAGGCCCCTCTCGGAGGCCGGCGGCAAGGGTCTGTTCACCAAGGAGCTCGACATCGCGCTGCTCGAGGGCGCCATCGACCTCGCGGTGCATTCGGCCAAGGACCTGCCCACGGCGCTGCCCGAGGGAATCGTGATCGCCGGCTACCTGCCGCGCGAGGACGTGCGCGACGCCTTCATCAGCCGCCGCTTCAAGAGCCTCGCCGAGCTGCCGGCCGGGGCCGTGGTCGGCTCCGCCTCCTTGAGGCGCCAGGCGCAGCTGCGCCGGCTTCGCCCCGATATCGAAGTGACGCTCCTGCGCGGCAACGTGCAGACGCGCCTCGCCAAGCTCGATCGCGGCGAGGTCGACGCCACGCTGCTGGCCATGGCGGGCCTGCGGAGGCTCGGCCTCACCGACCATGTGTCCGCCACCCTCGACGTGGCCGATTTCCTCCCCGCGGTGGGGCAGGGCGCCATCGCGATCGCGATCCGGGCCGACGACAGCCGGGTGGCCGAGGCGGTCGCGGCGATCCTCGACGCGCCAACCGGCCATGCGCTCGCGGCCGAGCGGGCCTTTCTCACCGTGCTCGACGGCTCCTGCCGCACGCCCATCGCGGGCCATGCGCGCCTCGACGGCGACGCGCTCGAGATCCGCGGCCTGGTTCTGCGGCCGGACGGCTCGGAGACCCTGGAGGTCGTCCGCCGCGGCGATGCGTCGGACGCCGCCGCCCTCGGGCGCGAGGCGGGGCTCAATCTTCGCTCCCGCATGCCGGCCGGATTCCTGAAATCGTGATGCGCATCCTCGTCACACGATCGCAGGACGATGCCGTGCGGACGGCGGAGCGTCTCGCGGAACGCGGTCACGATGCCGTCATCGCACCCGTGACCGAGATCGTCCCGACGGGCGATCCCATGCCGGCGCAGAACTGGGACGCGCTGGTGGTCACGAGCGCCCATGCGCAGGAGGCCCTGGCGCAGATCGGCGACCGGACGAAACCGGTCTTCGCCGTCGGACCGCACACGGCCTCCGCGGTGCGCGAGGTTGGCTTCACCCATGTGGTCACGGCCGAGGGCGACGCGAAATCGATGATCGGCGTCATCCGCGATGCCGCGAGGAGCGGCACGACGCTGCTCCACGTCACGGCGCGCCATCACAAGGACGAGCCGGCAGCCTCGCTGCGGGCCGCGGGATACCGCATCCTGCAATGGGAGGCTTACGAGGCGAAGGCCCTCTCGGCGTTTCCCCCTTCCGCCGCGGAGGCGCTGCGCACTGGCCAAATCGGGGCCGCGCTCCATTATTCCCGCAGGAGCGCGACCATCGTTCTCCGGCTGACAGAGGAGGCAGGGCTGACATCGATCCTCGGGACCTTTCCGCATCTCTGCCTGTCGCCGGACGTGGCGGCGCCCCTTGAGGGGCTCGGCCTCGCGACTCTTCAGGCGGCCCGGCCAGACGAGGAGGCGCTCCTCACCCTGCTGGACGGTCTCCCGTGACGCTGGGCTACGCTTCGTCTACGATCCGTTCGTGAAGGCCGTCGTCGCACGGCATCCACCCGAGGAACCGGCGGCTCTTCGGGAGGATGCCCGGGCAGGGAACGAAACGCTGCGCTCAAGCTTGCCATATTTGCATCTCAAGAGTGATCCGTGACCGATTCATTTGACCCCAAAGCCTCGAAATCCTCCCGCAAGAAGCACAAGCGCGAGCCCGCGACGATCGACCTGAAGGCGACCGTCGTCCACGACACGCCTCCGCCGGCGGAGAAGAATCGACCCCAGGAGACGCCCTCCTGGGAGGCGCCGTCCCAGGAAGGGGCGTCCGAAGGGACGGTCGTGCAGCCTACCCCGGTGGCGGAGGACGCGGCCGCCCAGCCGACGTCGACGCTCGATTCGGGCGCTGGGGCCGATTCAATCTCCGGTGCCGCAGCCGAACCCTCGAGCACGCAGGACACCCCAATCGACATGGCGCCCGCCGCGGAGGTCCCCGGGCAGCCGGTGCCGGCCGAAGAGACGGTCCTGCGCTGGGAGGACTCCCAGGACACACCAGCGGCCCAGGACACGCTCGCGGGCGCATCCGAGAGCCTGTCCGGCGCCCGGGATACGCCGTCCGGCACGTCACCCCGTCGGGACGCCGAGCCGACCCAAGCGCCGCCCCCGCCGCCGCGGACCGAACCCGCGCCGCGCAGCAATGCCGGCGCCATGATCGGCTCCGGCCTCCTCGGCGGCCTGATCGGCGCAGGGCTCCTCTACGGAATCCAGCACTGGCAGGGCGCCCCGACCGGGAGCGACCCGCGGATTGTCCAGCTCGAGCAGCGCGTCGGCGCCCTGGCGCAGCAGCGCGCCGCACCCTCACCGGGTCAACCAGCCGCCAACGGACAGCTCGAGAGCCGGCTCGCCGCCGTCGAGTCGGCGGTCGGCTCCGTCGACCAGCGGATCCAGGCCGCCCAGAGCGCCGCCGAGCAGGCGACTGCCCGGGCCCAGGAGGCCCTCGACCGGCCGATGCCCGAACCGCCGCGGCAGAACGAGGCGGCCCTCGCCCAGCTCACCGAGCGCGTCTCGCGGGCGGACGAGCAGATCCAGGCGAATGCGCAGCGGCTCCAGCAGGCCCAAGGCGCGCTCGAGCAGGTGCAGCAGGTCCAGGGCGGCCTTCAGCAGGCCCAGAGCGGCATCCAGCAGGTCCAGGGCACGGTCCAGCAGGTCCAGACCGACCTCCAGCAGGTTCGGGCCGACGTGCAGCAGGCGGCCGCGCAAGCGCGGCAGGCCGTCGAGAGCCGCGCGTCCGAACTCGACCGGCGCCTGTCCGAGCAGGACCGTCGCACGGGCGAACAGGAGCAGCGCCTCGCCGCCCTGTCGCGCCAGGTCACCCAGACCACCGAGGCGACGACCCAGCCGGCGATCCGCGTCATCCTGGCCGAGCGCCTCGGCTCCGCCCTGCGGAACGGCGCGCCCTACACGGACGTTCTGTCGGCCTTGCGGAATGCCGAGACCGATTCGGGCCGCCTGCAGGCCCTTGAGCCCTTCGCCCAGCAGGGGGCGCCCACCGCGACCGAGCTCGCCCAGGACTTCAAGCCGCTCGGCGACCGGATCCTGCAGCAGGAGCGGCCCGCCGACGCGACCTGGACGGACCGGCTGCTGCGCATGGCCGACAAGGTCGTGACCGTCAGGCCCGTCGACGCGCCGGACTCGGCCGGCGTGACCGGCCTCGTCGGCAAGATCGAGCAGGCGCTCGCCCGCGGCGACGTCGCGGCTGCGGTCTCCGCCTGGGACGCCCTGCCCGAGCCGGCCCGGCGCCTTTCCGAGGAATGGGGCCGTCAGGCCAAGGCGCGCGCCCAGGCCGATGCGGCCGCGCAGGCGATCGTCTCCGACGCGGTCGCCGCCCTCAACACCCGTACGACGCAGTAAGTAAGGATCAGGCCAGCATGTGGCGCGCTCTCGTCTTTATCGGTCTCCTCTGCCTTGCCGCCTTCGGGGCGGTCTGGCTCGCCGACCGACCTGGCACCGTCCTCGTCACCTTCGGGGGCTACGAGGCGCAGACCTCGGTGGCCGTCGCCGCCGTCGGGCTCGCCGGCCTCGCCCTCCTGCTCGCGATGCTGTGGTCGATCGTGGTCACGATCATGGGCCTGCCCTCCCGGCTCAGCTTCGCTTCGAAGGCGCGCCGCCGCGCCCGGGGCTATCAGGCCGTCTCCCGCGGCATGGTGGCGGTCGGGGCGGGGGATCCGATCGCGGCGCGCCGCTACGCCGGCGAGGCCGAGCGTCTCCTGGGGCATGAGCCCCTGACCCTGCTCCTCAAGGCGCAGGCCGCCCAGGTGTCCGGCAACCGGGCCGCCGCCGAGGCCGCCTTCACCCAGATGATGGAGGAGGACGAGACCCGGGTCCTGGGCTTGCGCGGCCTTTTCGTGGAGGCGCGCCGCCGCGGCGACAATCTCGCGGCGCGGGAATACGCGTCCGAGGCGGTCCGGCTCGCGCCGGCCGCCGCCTGGGCGAGCGACGCGGTCCTCGAGGCGCGCTCCGCCGAGCGCGACTGGCGCGGCGCCCTGGAGGCGATCGACCGCCGGGCCTCCCTCGGCCTTCTCGACAAGACGACCGCCAAGCGCCAACGGGCCGTCCTGCTCACCGCCGACGCCCTCGAACGGGCCGAGACCGACCCGGATGGCGCGCTGCGCAGCAGCCAGGACGCCGTGAAGCTGGCGCCCGATCTGGTACCGGCTGCGGCGCTCGCCGGGCGGCTCCTGTCGCACAGGGGCGACCTGCGCCGCGCGGCCAAGGTCGTCGAGACCGCCTGGCGCAGCAACCCGCACCCGGAGCTCGCCGAGGTCTATCTCAATCTCCGGCCCGGCGATTCGGCCCTCGACCGGCTCGCCCGCGCCGAGACCCTGCAGAGGCTCTCGAACCACGCCCCCGAAGGCCAGCTCGCCGTGGCGCGGGCGGCGTTCGAAGCCCGCGAGTTCGAGCGCGCCCGCCGGGCGCTCCAGCCCCTGCTGGAGGACCGCCCGACCATGCGGGTGTGCCTCCTCATGGCCGATCTGGAGGAGGCCGAGCACGGCCGCACCGGACGCAGCCGCGAATGGCTCGCCCGCGCCACCCGGGCGCCGCGCGATCCGGCCTGGATCGCGGACGGGGTCGTGTCGGACCGCTGGGCTCCGATCTCGCCGGTCACCGGCCGCATCGCCGCCTTCGTGTGGCAGGCGCCGCCGGACCTGCTCATGGCGCCGGAGGTGACCATGAGCGACGACGTGACGGGCGACCTCGATGAGGAGCCCCGGATCCTGCCGCCGATCGCGCCAGACGAGGTCGCGGTCTCGGCTCCGGCCGAGGCCGCTCCGTCGGAAGCCTCCGTTGTCGCGGATGAGCCGATTCCGGCCGCCGCCACGACCGCCGCTTCACCACCTGCCGAATCGGCCCGGGAAACCGCCCCGGAGCCCGCGAAGGACCAGGCCAGAGAGGGAGCCGCCGAGGCGACGGCGCACCGGCCCGAGCCCGTCGTGTTTCCCGTGACGCCGCCTGATGTGCCCAAGCTCAAGGAGGCCGGCGGCGGTCGCCGCGGATTATTTGGGTAACGGGCGCGGCAAAATGCGTGCGTCCCTTGCCAAGCCCCGCGCTTGGGGGTATGAGGGCGCCCTCTTCGATCGCAAGATCGCGACGCCGCAATAGCTCAGCTGGTAGAGCACCTCATTCGTAATGAGGGGGTCGGGGGTTCGAATCCCTCTTGCGGCACCATTTCCTTCTCCCCTTGGGTCAAGGTGTGTGCTAAAGGGCTGCCTCCCGGTAGCCGTCGCGTTCGTGAGATCGGGAAGACCGTGGCGGTCACCCAAACCGCCGTGCCGGGCAAGGGGCTGTAGCTCAGTTGGGAGAGCGCGTGAATGGCATTCACGAGGTCAGCGGTTCGATCCCGCTCAGCTCCACCAGGCGCTTGAAGACTTTGGAGTGTGCGGGTGTAGCTCAGGGGTAGAGCACAACCTTGCCAAGGTTGGGGTCGAGGGTTCGAATCCCTTCGCCCGCTCCAAACACACTGATACGCGGGCGTAGCTCAGTCGGTTAGAGTGCCGGCCTGTCACGCCGGAGGTCGCGGGTTCGAGCCCCGTCGCCCGCGCCACTCAGTTCCAGGTTTCCTTCCTTCCGCCGCCGAAAAGGTCCGGAGCCCGAAGAAACGGGCCCGCTCCCTGTTGGAGGAGGGGCCCGTCGTGACGCGTGGTCACTCGCCATTGGCGTTGATCCGGACATCATCCGGTAATCTTCAGACGAATTGTCGAGCCGAAGAAGGCCTCGGCGCTCAGTCGGTCGGCGGGGAGGCGTGCTTCAGCCCAGTGGGTATCGCTATCTTGGCCTCCATCCTGTTTTAGGCCGGGGCGGGCGCCCGGTCAGGGTTCATGCAGGACCGGCGGGCGTCAGGAGCCCACACGAAGGTCACGCCGGTCTGCGTCGGGACGGGACGATTCGGAGCCCGTCAGAGGTTCAAGCCGGCTCACGACCCCGGGTTTCAGCGTGGCGGCAAAGAAAGTTTCCGCTGTTGTCCGGCGGCGCCGTCGGGGTTTCGCCAGATCGCATAGCCAGGGTCGTGCTCAAAAGAAGAGCGCCCGTTCGGCTGGCGCTCAAGGTAGGCCGCCTTCTACGGCCACATCCAGGGAGAGCTACACGTTGTGCCGCACTCGGCACACGAGAAGGCTGCGCCCGAAACGTAAACAAAGCCTTAACCGCTCGCCCGTGTCCGGTGCGTCATTCTGGCAGAGCCCGGGCGGTCTGATGCTCCCGGAGCCTTGATGTATTCGGGAGAGGAAGCGCCTCCGCGAAAGTCCACGGACAGTAGATATCAAGGAGCTGGGAAGTAGTATGAACATTCGTTCAGCCGGCTTCTTATGACGCTAGTCCCAATCAAAAATATTCGGAACCATGGCCGCGAAGGCAGCGTTCTTGCTGCACGTTTTCTCTGTGATGGAGAGTAAGGACATGCCTAAGAACATCTTGCTGATGACCGCTGCGGCCGTCCTCGGCTTCGGAAGCATCGTGACGAGTGCCAGCACGCCTGCTCAGGCGCAGGTTGGGTTCGAGGTCGGCCCCGGTGGCGTCCGCGTCTACGAGGATCGCGACCGCGGATACCGTCCGGTTGTGGAGCGCCGCCGCGTCGAGCGCCGCGTGATCGTCGATGACGACGACCGCGACTGCCGCGTCGAGGTGCGCCGCCACATCAACCGCTACGGCGAGCGTGTGACCCGTCGCATGACGATCTGCGACTAAGGCGTTCAGTAGAGTAGCGTAGCGTCCGGCGTGGTCCTTCGGGGCCACGCTTTTCGTTTGGCCCGGTGATGTCCCGGCGGGGGGCCGGGGATATGCACAGGGCCTTCCCTTTGGGTGCCTCGTGCGGCCTCTTGCGCTCCCCTCGCAGCCCACATAGGCTTGAGCTTACAAGAAACAAAAAAAACGCCGAATCGAACGAGGGCTTCAGGGAGAAAGCGCTTGGGAGATGGGATCCGCGACGCTCAATGCGGTGAGGCTCTGGACGATATCGATTTGTCGTCGCGCGAGGCTCGACCTCTCGGACCGAGGGGATCTGCGGCGTGACCCTCGTCCTCGACAACGTCAGCAAGAAGGTCGGCGCGGAGACGCATATCCGCGACGTGTCCCTGACCTTGGCCCGCGGCTCCCTCAGCGTGCTGCTCGGCGCGACGCTGGCGGGCAAGACCTCGCTGATGCGCCTCATGGCGGGTCTCGACGCACCGACGACGGGTCGTGTGCTCGTGGAGGGGCAGGACGTGACGGGGTGGCCGGTCCAGCGCCGCAGCGTCGCGATGGTCTACCAGCAGTTCATCAACTACCCGTCGCTGACGGTCTACGAGAACATCGCCTCGCCCCTGCGGGTGGCCAGGCTCAAAAGCGACGAGATCGCCGCCCGGGTCAAGGATGCCGCGAGGCTCCTCAAGCTCGAGCCCTATCTCGACCGCAAGCCGCTCAACCTGTCCGGCGGCCAGCAGCAGCGCACGGCGATTGCGCGGGCGCTCGTGAAGCGCGCCGACCTGGTGCTGCTCGATGAGCCGCTCGCGAATCTCGACTACAAGCTGCGCGAAGAGCTGCGCGAGGAACTGCCGCGAGTCTTCGCGGCCTCGGGCGCGATCTTCGTCTACGCCACCACGGAGCCGTCCGAAGCATTGCTTCTCGGCGGCAGCACCGCGACCCTGTTCGAGGGTGGCGTCACCCAGTTCGGCCCGACGCCGCAGGTCTACCGCCAGCCGCAGGACCTCGTGTCCGCTCGGGTCTTCTCGGATCCGCCGCTCAACACGCTGACGGCGCAGAAATCCGGCGGGACGGTCACCCTCGGGACCGGCGGCCAGGTGCCGGCGCGCGGCGTCTTCGCGGGCGTGCCGGACGGGACCTACACAATGGGCTTCCGGGCACACCACCTCGGGCTCGAAGCCTCGGGGGCGCCCGAGGCCATTCACCTTCCGGCCACGGTCTCGGTCGCCGAGATCACCGGCTCGGAAAGTTATGTGCATCTCGATGTGGGCGACCGGCGCTTCGTGGCCCTGGTGCCGGGCGTGAAACGGCTGGAGCCGGGCGCGGCCGTGACCGCATGGCTCGATCCGCGCCACCTGTTCCTGTTCGACGGGACCGGCCGGCTGGCAGCCGCCGATCTCGCAAGGGCCGCCTGAGAGGAGAGCGCCGTGGCCAGAATCACCCTCGATCATCTGGCCCACGCCTACAAGCCCGATCCGCGCGGGCCCCAGGACTACGCCCTGAAGGAGATCAACCACGTGTGGGACCAGGGCGGAGCTTATGCGCTCCTGGGTCCCTCCGGCTGCGGCAAGACGACCCTGCTCAACATCATCTCGGGACTGGTGCACCCCACGCGCGGGCGCATCCGCTTCGACGAGCGCGACGTGACGGAACTGCCCACGGAGGCGCGCAACATTGCGCAGGTGTTCCAGTTCCCGGTGGTCTACGACACCATGTCGGTGCGCGAGAACCTGGCCTTCCCGCTCAAGAACCGCGGCGTGCCGCGCGACCGCACCGCCGCGCGGGTCGAGGAGATCGCGCGACTTCTCGACCTCACCCGCGTGCTCGACCGCAAGGCCCGCAACCTCACGGCCGACATGAAGCAGAAGATCTCGCTGGGACGCGGCCTCGTGCGGCCCGACGTGGCCGCGATCCTGTTCGACGAGCCGCTCACCGTGATCGACCCGCACCTGAAATGGCAGCTGCGCTCGACCCTGAAGGAGATCCATCGGGCGCTCGACATCACCATGATCTACGTCACGCACGACCAGACCGAGGCTCTGACCTTCGCCGACAAGGTCGTGGTGATGCATGACGGCGCCGTGGTCCAGACCGGCACCCCGGAAGAGCTCTTCGAACGCCCGGCTCACACCTTCGTAGGGCATTTCATCGGCTCTCCGGGCATGAACATCCTGCCGTGCCGGGTCGAGGGCACAACGGCCTATATCGAAAACGAACCCGTGTCGCTGACGCGCGCCTACCGGACCCTGCCGCAGGGCCAACGGATCGAGCTCGGCATCCGGCCGGAATTCGTCCGCCTGCAGGAGAGGGGCTCCGGATTGCCGGTGCGCGTGCGCCGCATCGACGACATCGGCCGCGCCCGCATCGCCCGGGTGGAGCTCGCCGGCAAGGCCCTGGCGGCAAGCGTGCCGGATGCCCTCGCCATCGACGGGGACGAGGCGGCGCTCGCCTTCGATCCGCGTCACGTCCACATCTATGCCGACGGGCACCTCGTCGCGGGAGAGCCGGCGCGATGAACAAGACCCTCAACCACAAGGCCTGGTTCCTGGTCCTGCCGGTCTTCGCGCTGGTGGCCTTCTCGGCCGTCGTGCCGCTGATGACCGTGGTGAACTACTCGGTGCAGGACACGTTCGGGAACAACCAGTTCTTCTGGAACGGGGTGGGATGGTTCGCGGAGCTGCTCGACCCGTCGCGAGAGCTCGGCGGCCGCTTCTTCGAGGCGCTGTGGCGCACTCTCCTGTTCTCGGCGATCATCCTGGCGATCGAGATCCCGCTCGGCATCGCGGTTGCGCTCGCCATGCCGCGCGAGGGCTGGACGGTGGCGCTCTGCCTCGTGCTGATGGCGCTGCCGCTGCTGATCCCGTGGAACGTGGTCGGCACGATCTGGCAGGTCTTCGCCCGCGGCGACATCGGGCTTCTCGGCTGGGTCGTGAACCACCTCGGCATCGATTACAACTACACGGGCCACTCGCTCGACGCGTGGGTGACCATCGTCGTGATGGACGTGTGGCACTGGACGAGCCTCGTGGCGCTCCTGTGCTATGCGGGCCTGAAGTCGATCCCGGACGCCTATTACCAGGCCGCGCGCATCGACGGCGCCTCGCGCTGGGCGGTGTTCCGGACCATCCAGCTGCCCAAGATGCGCCGAGTGCTGCTGATCGCGGTGCTCCTGCGTTTCATGGATTCCTTCATGATCTACACCGAGCCCTTCGTGCTCACCGGCGGCGGGCCCGGCAACGCCACCACCTTCCTGTCGATCGACCTCGTCAAGCTGGCGCTCGGGCAGTTCGACCTCGGCAAGGCGGCCGCCATGTCGATCGTCTACAACCTCATCATCCTGGCGATCTGCTGGGTCTTCTACACAGTGATGACCAACGTGGACGCGGACCGCGAGAGGGTCGAGGCATGACCGACACCGTCGCCATCGGAACCGCACGAGCGAAGGACGCGCCGGCCGCGGTGAACCGCGCCGTCGCCGGCCCGCGGGTGAACGGGAAGGCGGTCGTCATGACCCTCTACCTCCTGTTCCTGATGCTGCCGATCTACTGGCTCGTGAACATGAGCCTGAAGACCAACCTGGAAATCACCTCCGGCCTCACCCTCTGGCCGCGGGAGATCACCTTCGACAACTACATCCGCATCTTCACGGACGAGAGCTGGTACTCGGGCTACATCAACTCGCTCACCTACGTGGTCATCAACACGGTGCTGTCGATCACCTTCGCGCTGCCGGCCGCCTATGCGTTCTCGCGCTACGGTTTCCTGGGCGACAAGCACCTGTTCTTCTGGCTGCTCACCAACCGCATGGCGCCGCCGGCGGTGTTCGCGCTGCCCTTCTTCAACCTCTATTCGGCGATCGGGCTCTTCGACACGCCCTGGGCGGTCGCCTTGGCGCATTGCCTGTTCAACATCCCGCTCGCGGTGTGGATCCTGGAGGGGTTCATGTCGGGCGTGCCGCGGGAGATCGACGAGACCGCCGCCATCGACGGTTATTCCTTCCCGCGCTTCTTCGTGAAGATCTTCATGCCGTTGATCGCCTCCGGCATCGGCGTCGCGGCATTCTTCTGCTTCATGTTCTCCTGGGTCGAACTGCTGCTCGCGCGCACGCTGACCACCGTGAACGCCAAGCCCATCGCGGCCACCATGACCCGCACGGTGTCGGCCTCCGGAATGGACTGGGGCATGCTCGCGGCGGCCGGCGTCCTCACCATCGTGCCGGGCGCGCTCGTGATCTGGTTCGTGCGCAACTACATCGCCAAGGGCTTCGCCCTGGGGCGGGTTTGAGGAGGGCCGTCGATGCCTGATCTCGCCTGGATGGCCTGGACCTGGCAGACCGGCCTCTTCTTCGCCGGCATCGCCAGCCTGCTCCTCGTCATGACGGCGCTCGCCGTCTACCGGCCGGAAGCCGAGCGCGTCGGAGTCCTGCGCATCCCTACGACCCGCGGCGACCGCCTGTTCATTTCGCTGCTCGGCGCAGCCTTCATTCATCTCGCCTGGCTCGGGTTCTTCGGACCCGAGCAGCTCTGGTGGGCATTCGGCCTTTCCCTCGTCTACGCGGCGGCGGTGTTCCGCTTCGTGTGAGGGCAAGGTTCAAAAAGGCTCTGCGGCCTTGAAGACGGGCCGAAGGGAAGAACCCGGCCGGGACGACAACCGGCCGATCACGGGAGGAAGAACCCATGTTTGCAAGATCGCGTCTCAAGCTTCTTGTGTCCGCCAGTACGATCGCGATGGCGCTCGGCACGGGCGCGGCTTTCGCCGGAATGGAGGAAGCCCGCCGCTGGGTCGACAGCGAATTCCAGCCCTCGACGCTCTCCAAGGAAGAGCAGATGAAGGAGATGGAATGGTTCGTGAATGCCGCGAAGCCCTTCGCCGGCATGGAGATCAACGTGGTGTCGGAAACGATCACCACTCACGAATACGAGGCCCGCACCCTCGCCAAGGCCTTCTCGGAGATCACCGGCATCAAGCTCACCCACGACCTCATCCAGGAGGGCGACGTGGTGGAGAAGATCCAGACCCAGATGCAGTCGGGCCGCAACGTCTACGACGCTTGGGTGAACGATTCCGATCTCATCGGCACCCACTTCCGCTACAAGCAGGCGATTCCCCTCGACGACTGGATGGCGGGCGAGGGCAAGGACGTCACCCTGCCGACGCTCGACATCAACGACTTCATCGGCAAGTCCTTCACGACCGCGCCGGACGGCAAGATGTACCAGCTGCCCGACCAGCAGTTCGCGAACGTGTACTGGTTCCGCTACGACTGGTTCCAGCGGCCGGACCTCAAGGAGAAGTTCAAGGCCAAGTACGGCTACGACCTCGGCGTCCCGGTGAACTGGTCGGCCTACGAGGACATCGCCGAGTTCTTCACCAACGACGTGAAGGAGATCGACGGCGTCAAGGTCTATGGCCACATGGACTACGGCAAGAAGGACCCGTCGCTCGGCTGGCGCTTCACCGACGCATGGCTGTCGATGGCGGGCAACGGCGACAAGGGCATCCCGAACGGCCTGCCGGTCGACGAATGGGGCATCCGCATGGAGGGCTGCCGCCCGGTCGGCTCCTCGGTCGAGCGCGGCGGCGATACCAACGGCGCTGCGGCGGTCTATTCGATCACCAAATATCTCGACTGGATGAAGAAATACGCCCCGCCGCAGGCGAACGGCATGAACTTCTCCGAATCGGGACCGGTACCGGCGCAGGGCAACATCGCCCAGCAGATCTTCTGGTACACGGCGTTCACGGCCGACATGGTCAAGCCCGGTCTGCCGGTGGTGAATGCCGATGGCACGCCGAAATGGCGCATGGCCCCGTCGCCGCACGGCTCGTACTGGAAGGAGGGCATGAAGCTCGGCTACCAGGACGCGGGCTCGTGGACGCTGCTGAAGTCCACGCCGGTCGAGCGCCGCAAGGCGGCGTGGCTCTACGCGCAGTTCGTGACCTCGAAATCGGTCTCGCTGAAGAAGAGCCATGTGGGACTCACCTTCATCCGCGAGAGCGACATCTGGGACAAGAGCTTCACGGAGCGCGCCCCGAAGCTCGGCGGCCTGATCGAGTTCTACCGCTCGCCCGCCCGCGTGCAGTGGACGCCCACCGGCAACAACGTGCCGGACTATCCGAAGCTCGCGCAGCTCTGGTGGCAGAACATCGGCGACGCGGCCTCGGGCGCCAAGACTCCGCAGCAGGCGATGGATGCGCTTGCGGCCGCGCAGGACGAGGTGCTCGGACGCCTCGAGCGCGCCAACGTGCAGGGCGAGTGCGGCCCGAAGCTGAACCCGAAGACCTCGGCCGAGGAGTGGATCAAGAAGGCCGCCGCCTCGGGCACGATCGCGCCGCAGCCGAAGCTCGCCAACGAGAAGCCGAAGGGCGAGACGGTGGACTACGACACGCTCATCAAGAGCTGGCCGGCCTCGCCGCCCAAGCGCAGCTAACCGGTCCCGGGACGAACCAGGGGAGGGGGTGAAAGCCTCCTCCTTTTTCCTTGGACCGCACCCGTCAAAGCACCACGATGCCGGCGTGCTTCGCCTTGTTGTCCGGCTCCACGTGGATGGTCACGAGCGCGCCGTCCACATCCTTCTTGAGGGCCCGTTCCAGGCGGTCGCAGATGTCGTGGGCGTCCGTGACGCTCATCCCGCCCGGCACCACCAGGTGGAAGTCGATGAAGGTGACCTTGCCGGCATGGCGGGTGCGCAAGTCGTGCGCCTCGATGGCGCCCTCCGCATTGTTCGAGATGACCTCGCGGATCTGGATCAGCACCTTGTCGGGCACTGCCTCGTCCATGAGGCCGCTGATGCTCTCCTTCATCAGGCCCCAGCCTGACCAGAGGATGTTGAGCGCCACCACGGCCGCGAGAGCCGGATCGAGCTGGGCCCAGCCGGTGATCGGCACGAGCAGGAGCCCCGCCAGAACTCCGAACGAGGTGACCACGTCCGTCAGGAGGTGGCGCCCGTCCGCCGCCAGCGCCGGGGAGCGCAGGCGCCGCCCTTCACGGATCAGCACCCAGGACCAGAAGGCGTTGATGAAGCCGGCGAGTGCGTTGAGTGCAAGGCCTTCGGCGGGTGCGTCCAGCATCTTGGGCGCCATGAAGCCGCGATAGGATTCCTCGAGGATCATCAGGGCCGCCACGATGATCAGCACGCCCTCCAGCACCGCCGAGAAATACTCGACCTTGTGATGGCCGTAAGGGTGGTTGGCGTCGGCCGGCTGCGCGCTCACGCGTACGGCCATATAGGCCGCCACCGCCGTCACCACGTTGATGATGCTCTCGAGCGCGTCCGAATAGAGCGCAATGCTGCCCGTCAGGTAATAGGCAGCATATTTCAGAGCGAACACGATCGCTCCGACAAAGATGCTGCCGATGGCAAGCTTTTGGATCTTGTCCATGGGCGTCCGGGCTATGTCAGGGTCGGGGGGTGAGCGGAGGCGACCTTATAGAGCGGTTCGCAAAAGCCGCAAGTCTTTGTTTCTCTTTGCAAATGGCTTGCAGGAGCAGGGCGCGCGTCTGTCTTTCCCGGCCGGAGCGAAGCGGACCGGAAGGGAACCCCCGTGCTTGGGCCAAATGGAGGCTGGATCCCCTTCCCGGTCGAGCGGACCGCCGGGGATGACACGGGTCTAAGCGATCTTCGCGATCCTGGCCGCCAGCTTGTCGTGGTAGCCGGCGAGGGCGGGGGCGAGGGTGCGGCAGCGGTCGAGGAGCGCCTCGGCGTCCTGCCTCTGCCCGGCCCGCAGGGCCGCGAGCAGCCGCGGATGCTTCTCCTCCAGCTCGGCGATGGCGGGATCGGCCTGCTGTGCGGCCGGCGCCACGACGGTGTAGATAGCGGATTCGGTGGCGCGGCCGCGCACGGCGATGCGGTCGAGCTCGATCAGCACGAAATGACCGCGCACGGCCTCGGCCGTCGTCGGGCCGAGGATCACGGAGACGCCGAATTCCTTCGACAGGCTCTCGAGCCGCGAGGCGAGGTTCACGGCGTCGCCCAGCACCGAGTAGTCGTAGCGCCAGCGCGAGCCCACGTTCCCGACGATGCAGTCGCCCGTGTTGATGCCGACCCCGACCGCGAAACGGGGAGCGTTCTCGCCCTCTTCCTGGCGCAGCACCCGGTTCAGCTCCTCGACGGCTCCCATCATGGCGAGCGCCGCGCGCACGGCGCGCAGCGGGTGGTCCGGATTGCGCAGCGGCGCGTTCCAGAACGCCATCACGCAATCGCCCATGTACTTGTCGATGGTGCCGCCTTCGGCCATCACGGCGCCTGAGAGCACGTCGAGCAGGCGGTTGATGAGGGTGGTGAGCCGCTCAGGCTCGTCCTTCAGCCTCTCCGACATGCTGGTGAAGCCGCGCACGTCGCAGAACAGGATCGAGAGATTGCGGCGCTCGCCGCCGAGCTTCAGGGCGCTTGGGTCGCGGGCGAGCTGCGCCACCAGCTCCGGCGCGAGATAGCGCGAGAAGGCCTCCGACACCGCGCGGCGCATCTGGCGCTCGCGCATGAAGTCCACGCCGAACCGCGCCCCGAAGACGCCCAGCGCCGCCGCCATGGGCAGGGCAGGGGGCGCCCAGATGCGCCCGAAGCGCAGCAGCGCCCAGGCGCCGACCAGGAGCCCGGCGATCGTCAGGGCGGCCAGAACGCCCGCGCGCTTGGAGATCCCCCGGCGGCAGAGTGCGGCGGCCAGGAAGGCGGCGGCCACGATAAGGCCCGCCATGGCGAGGCGCGGGACCGGCACCGCGTAGAGGCGGTGGCGCAGATTGTCGAGGATCGTCGCCTGCACCTCCACACCGGCCGTGAGCGTGCCGCTGGTGAGCGTATAGGGGGTCGGGAAGGTATCGGGCGCGCCCGCATCGGCGGAGGTCGCGGCCTTCAGGCTGAGGCCCACGAGCACGTTCTGGCCCTTGAGGCGGCCGGGCGGCAGGAAGGTCTCCGGGTCGAGGGCCTGGTAGTAGGACACGCGCGGATAGGTGTCGGCCGGGCCGAAATACTGGATCAGCGCGCCGTCCGGCGGCGGGCTGACGGTGACACCTTCGAGCCGCAGGACCTCGGCCGCGAAGCCCTCGGGCACGCGTGGCATGAGGCGCAGATACGCGTCGCCGTCGAGGTCGACCGAGGTGACGCCCGGCGTTGCGCCGGCATCGAGAAACGGATCGATCGGGGTGACCCGGGTCGTCTGGACGCCCTGTTCGAGCACGGTCGTCACGTCGTCGGCGGCCAGCACCACGTCCGGCCCCAGAGCGGCCGCGAGGGCCTTGTCGGCCTCCTCGGCCGAGGGCTCGGAGAAGATGACGTCGAAGCCGATCACCCGGGCGCCCGCGCGGCGCAGGCTCTCGACCAGCCGCGCATGCAGGTCGCGCGGCCAGGGCCAGCGCTGCCCGATCTCGGAGAAGGACGGCTCGTCGATCGCAACGATCAGCGCGCCGGGCTGCGGGGGGCGCGGCGGCGCGATGGTGGAGAGCACGTCGTAGAACCGCGCCTCGATCAGGCCGAACGGCTTGAAGAACGCGAGCGGGATCAGGAGCGCCGCGATGAAGGCCGCGATCGCGAAGTGGCGCAGGGCCGCCGGCTCAGGGCTTCCCGTCCGGGAGGCTTCGGCGCCTGTCTCGGGGCCGCCCACTCCTCAGAACCGCGCCTTCATGGTGGCCGCGTAGGTCCGGCCGGTGCCGGGAATCCCGGGGGCGATCTCGTAGTCCTGATCGAGCAGGTTGAGGACGCTGAAGCCGAGGAGCAGCCGCCGGTCGGGCGTTTCCCAGGTCACCGAACCGTCCGCCGTCCAGTAATCGTCGAGGCGCGTTCCGGCGATGTCGCCCTTCAGGTCGCTCACGAAGGTGCCGGCCATGGTGATCTTGAGGCGGCTCGGATGGACGAAGGTGAGGCCCGCCCGCGCAAAATGCCCCGCGATGAAGGGCACGTCGGCGCCGACCGCTTCGGCGGAGCGGATCTCGGACGAGACCGTGCCGACGGTGCCGAACACGCCAATCCCGTAACCGAGCCAGAGGTTCGCGGTCGCGGCGAGGCGTTCGATTCGGGCCTTACCGATCGAGATGCTGTCCAGGGTGGCGGCCAGCGGCAGGTCGAGGCCGCGGGCATCCTGCCGCTGGTACTCGACGGCCGTGAAGATCTGCGGGCTCCACTCCGCGTCCCAGCGCAGGGCGAGCGTGTCGATGCGGCCGCCGAGCCCGGTCGGCAACTCGTTGGGCACGAGCCCGACGGTCGTGACCGGCGACAGGGTGAAGGCGAGCGGCAGGTCGCCGTCGCGCTGGTACGCGGCCCGCAGCCAGTGCCCCTCGAACGGCGAGACGCCGATGCCGAGCCGCGGCGTCACCGACGTGTCCCCCGGCTGGCTCTCCACGTCGACGGACGTCCGCTGCACGCCAACCTCGGCTTCGAACCAGTCCGACGGCCGCCAGAAGGCGTCCGCGTAGAGACGGGTGGCGCGGAAATCCGCCTCCGTGCGTTCGTTGATGTCGGCCCGCTCGATTCGGTTGGTCTGTGCGTTGAGAACGAAGCTGTTTCCGAACGCGCTGTTGAAGGACCGTCCGGCCTGTCCTTCGAAGCCGTAGCGCAGGGTCAGGTCGCCGAACCCGACCGTATGGCCCAAAGCCGCGACGACGCCCTCGGTCCAGCGCCGCTCCCGTTGCTCCCCGCCGACGATGAGCGGGAACAGGTCGGCCGACGTGGCCTGCGAATAGCGGCGGTCGAAGCTGCGCTGAGCGAAGACCGCGCCCGTGAGGACGTTCCGGTCGCTGAAGCTGTGGCTCCAGCCGGCGCCGCCGGTCAGGGCAGTGGTCTCCTGTTGGCCCGTGAAGAAGCGGGTCCGGGTGTCGATCCGCGCGAGGCCCGGCTCCGCGCTGGCGGCCGCCCCGAAGACGAGGAAGCGGTCCGTGGCGGACGGGGACGATCCGACGAAGAACGAGGCGCTGTCCGCCTCCTCCTTGTCGATCGGGTTGCGTCCGTCGCCCCGCAGGCGGTTTGCCGCGAGGGAGAACGAGGTCGGCACCGGCTCGTTGGTGAAACCCTGGACGTTGGCCTCGGTCTGCCAGCCGACCCGGTTGTCCCGGAACAGCAGGCTGCCGCCGACCTCCACGTCCAGGAAGGGACGGCGCAGGAGATCGAGGCGGCCGATCCGACCGGACACCGCGAGAGGATCGAAGAACAGGCCCTGCACGACGAGGTTGAAGGCGGTCAGGTCCGCGGTCTCTCCCTCGACCGTCGCGACGGTCGGCCGCGCGGTGAGAAGGGTCGGGCGCTGGGCGGCGGCCTGGTCGAAATAGCCCGAGGCCGTGAAGGGGTCGAAGACCCGGTCGCCGTAGAATCGGCCCCACTCGTTCAGGCCGATGAACCGGTAGGCCTGGGCCGGATAAGAGCCGGCCTGCCGGTTCACGGCGATTCCGGCGAAGTCGCCGCCGCGCTGGCGGAACCGGCGCACGGCCTCGCGGGCGCTCAGCACCGCCTCGTCGGCCCGATACTGGTCGATGGCGATGGCCGTACGGACGATGGAGACGATCGGATCGTTCGGATCGAGGCGGTCGGCATTGTCCAGCGCCTGATCGGCCAACTCCTCGTCGCCGTTCTGGTAATAGGCGATCGCTGCGGCGAGCAGGCCCTGGGAATGGGCCGGGTTGGCGGCGGAGCCCATGAGGATGAAGTCGAGCCCCCGGGCGGCCTCGCCCTTCTGCAGCAGGTAGCGTCCCTTGGCCACGTATCCGATGTGGAACGCCGGATCGAGCTCGAGCGCCTTCTCGATCAGGACGCCGGCCTCGTCGACCCGGTTCTGGTCGAGGATCAGGAGCGCGAGATTGACGTATGCGATCGGGCTTTCGGGATCCTCTGCGATGGACCGGCGCAGGGCCTCCTCGGCGGCGATCGGGCGGTCCCGGGTGGATTCGAACAGGCCGATGTCGTTCCAGACGTCCGGGTCGCCCGGCGCGACGGCCGCAACGCGGCGCAGGTCGTCGATCGCCTCGTTCACCCGCCCGTCGATGTCGCCCTTGATGTTGGCGTGCGCCATCACGACGGCCGGATCGTCCGGATCGATGGCGACCGCGCGAGCGATCGCCTCGCGCATCTCCTCGCGCCGGTTGAGCGCGAAGGCGAGCTGCGCCGACAGGACGGCGATGCGGGTGTCGTTGGGAAAGCGCTTCTCCGCCTGCCTGACCACCTCGGCGGCGGCCGTCAGGTCCTCGCGGAAGGCCACCACGTAGGCGTGGGCTAGGGCGGCTTCGGGATCGTTCGGGCTGAGCTTCGGTTCGGGATAGACCCGCTTGGGGTCCGCGAGGGACTGCGCGATGTAGCGCCCGTAGGCGGCGCTGATGCGGCGCTTGGGATCAAGGCCGCCGCGCTCCGCGCGGGCGAAGAGGGCCGCGGACTCGCTCCAGCGCCGCTGCGCGCCGGTCAGCACGGCCTCGACCAGGTCCGCCCGCGCCCTCTGGCGGGCGTTGAGCGGAAAGCGGCGAGCCTCCGCGAGGGCGGCGGCGCCGGCGGCGCGGCCGTCGAACGAGGGGGCGATCTCCGCAAGGCTCAGCCAGTCCTCGGCCCGCCGGTTCTCCGGCGGGATCGCGGCGATCCGGGCGTGCTCCGCACGCAGAGCCGGACCGGTCAGCGGCGACACCGACGTGGAGGTGAACGCGTCCCGCAGCGTCATGTAGAAGAGCATCTGCTCGCGGTCGTTGGAGTTCACGAGCACGAACTTCGTCGGCGCCTGGCCAATGGACGCGACGGCGCCTTCGCCCTGCCGGACCGTCACCGAGCCCTGCGGGTTCGAGAGCTCGACCACGCCCTCCAGGACGATGAGGGAGGTCTTGCCCGAACCGTCCACCGACAGGGACCAGTCGGTCCCGCGGATCGCCGCCACGGCGGCCGGTGTCTTGACGTCCACGCCCGTTCCGCCCCGGCTGGCGCGAGCCCAGATGTTGCCGGCCTGGAGGTTGAGCTGGGTCGTCCCGGCGTCGGCGCCGGCGATCTCGTTCACCGTCAGGGTCGAGTTGCGCCCGACGCGGATCTGGGTCTGGTCGGAGAACAGGATCGCCAGGTTGCCGATGGCGTTGGTGCGCAGTGCGTCGCCGCCGAGCAGGTCCTGCCTGATCTCGGCCGAGCGCCAGGCCTCCTCCCGCACGAAGCGCAGTTCCTCGCCGCCCTTGGCGGCCACGATGGCGCCTGCGGCGGGGGCCGCTCGCGGAACAGGCGATTGCGCCTGCGCGCTGGCCAGGGAAAGGGCGAGGGCGCTGGTGGCGACCAGGAACCGGAGGGAGCGAGCGTGCATAGGAAGATCGGCTTGGAAGTTACAACATACCCTGAAGGCGGCGAACCTTAGCAGGAATAACGTAACCTCAAAACGATTTCCGCAACGATATGCCGTGCTCTATGGCACATCGGCGACGAAAAATTGGAGTGCGTGACCTGGAATCCTCACGGATTCACTTTGCGGGCCATCAGCAGCTTCTGCTTGAGATCATTCTGGGCGAACGGCTTTTGCAGGACGGGGCGGTCCCGGAACGTGTCGCGGATGCCGGCGCTGCCGTAACCCGTCGAGAAGACGAACGGGATCGAGCGCTGGGCGAGAGCCTCGGCGACGGGGTAGATCGGTTCGCCCGCCACGTTCACGTCGAGGATGGCGAGGTCGACCTTCTCGTTGGCGACGGCATCGAGGGCCGCCGACAGGCGCGCTGCGGGGCCGATTACCTCGCAGCCGAAATCGAGCAGCATGTCCTCGAGCAGGAGCGAGATGGCCGCCTCATCCTCGACGACGAGGATCTTGAGGCCGCTGAGGTCGCTGCTGATGATGCTTTCAGTCACAGGTGCTCTTTCTCATGCCGTAGGGGCAGCCGGTTCATTGCCGGAGCCGGGGAATTGAATGCTAATATCACTGCCACGCCGTCCTGCAACAGAGGGGCATGCGGCGAAACGGTCATGCGATGTCAGCAGGGGTTAACTTAGGGTGGGTAGCCCCGCTTGCCTAGGTCCGGAAGAGCTTGACTTTATTCGTAAAAGTGTCGGCGGGGTCCGGAACTCCCCTCGGCATCCCGTGCGACTCTTCGTCTGAGATCCCGTTCCCGTCGCCAGGGCGCCGGGCCCGTCATCAGCCAATGGAAAGGCCTGTCGCCGGAGCAGAGGCGCCCTTCGCGGCGCTCATGAACGGCCTCTTGCGAAGACGGGCGCGGCACCCGAATATTCCATCCATGTCCGTCATCTCCCGCCTGCGCGACTTCTTCCAAGATCCTCTCAACGCCGACGATTCTGCCGAAACCGACGAGAGCCTGACCGTTGCGGCCCTCCTGATCCTCATCGCCCGCGCTGACGGGCGGACGCTGAAGGTCGAAGAGGAGGGGCTTCGCGTGCTCCTCGGCTCCCGGTTCGGCCTGACCCGCGAGCAGGTGGAGCGCCTGCTGCAGCACGCCGCCGAGATCGAAGGAACCCTGGACCCCTCCACCTCCCTGATCGACCGCATCGCCCAGGACGTGCCTTCCGAAGACCGGCCGCGCCTCCTGGCGCTGGCCTATCGCATAGCGGCCATCGACGGATTGGTTCACGAATTTGAGGATGACCTGATCTGGCGCACCGGTCGCCTTCTCGACCTCCCGGAGGCGGAGATCGCCGCCATCAAGGAAGAGGCCCTCAAGAACCTCGTTCCGGGGCAGGCCCGTGGCTAGGCCGGCGGCGCGGCGCGGCGCGCGCAAGCCCAAGGCCCCGATCCTCATCATCCTCCACCAGGAGCACTCGACCCCCGGGCGGGTCGGTCGCCTGCTGCAGGAGCGCGGCCATGTCCTCGACATTCGGCGGCCCCGGTTCGGCGATCCGCTGCCGGAGACGCTGGAGAACCATGCCGGCGCGGTGATCTTCGGCGGGCCCATGAGCGCCAACGATCCTGACGATTTCGTGAAGGCGGAGATCGACTGGATCCGGGTGCCGCTCACCGAGAAGAAGCCGTTCCTCGGCCTGTGCCTCGGGGCCCAGATGCTCGCGAAGCATCTCGGCGCCGGGGTGTGGCAGCACCCTGAGGGCCGGGCGGAGATCGGCTATTATCCGCTGCTTCCGACGCCGGCCGGCCAGGTGTTCGGCGAGGCTCTCGGAGCGCCCTGGCCGACCCATGTCTATCACTGGCACCGGGAGGGGTTCGACTGTCCGTCGGGCGCCGAGACCCTGGCGTCCGGCGACGACTTTCCGACTCAGGCCATCCGGGTGGGCGAGGCAGCCTTCGGGCTGCAGTTCCACCCGGAGGTCACCCACGCCATGATCTGCCGCTGGACGGTGGTGGCCGCCGAGCGCCTCGCCACGCCCGGCGCCCAGGACCGCGTCCGCCAGATCAACGGCCGCTTCCAGTACGATCCCCATGTCCGGCTCTGGCTCGACGCCTTCCTGGACCATTGGCTCGCTGCGAGGAGCTGAACGCTGCCCATGACGACCCCCGTCCTGACCAGCGCGCGTCTGTGCTTCCACCCCTGGACGGCGGAGGACTTCCCGCTGTTCGCGTCCCTCCACGGCGACCCGGAGGTGCAGCATTTCCTGGCAATGGGCGATCCGCCCTGGGATGAGCCGTACCTGAAGGCCAAGTTCGACGGCTTCCGGGCCGATTACGTGGCCCATGGCTGGACGAAGTTCAAAGTCACGGACCGGGGCGGTGCCTTCCTCGGCCGCGCCGGGTTCGGGCTCTTCTCCGAGACAGGCGAGCTCGAGCTTGGCTACAGCTTCATGCGCTCTCTCTGGGGGCAGGGCTATGCGACCGAGGCTGCAAGCGCGCTGCTCGGCTGGATCTACCGGGTCGAGCCCGTCGACCACGTGATCGGCTTCGCGGTGGCCGGGCATGCCGCATCCCGCAGAGTCCTCGAAAAGGCCGGGATGACGTTCACGGGCATCCGGGAGGTCGACGGCATTCCCAACGCCTTCTACCGGCACGACCGCCCGGCCTGATCGCTCACGTCGCGTCGAATTCGAAGGGCGATACGCCCCGCTTCATCTCGTCGACGATCAGCGCGTGCATCAGCGGCGGCGCGGCGCGTTGCGGGCAGGCGACCCGCTCGCACAGGCGGCAATTGATGCCGATCGGCGTCGGGTCTGGGGCCGAAAGGTCGAGGCCGCGGGCATAGACGAGGCGGTGGGCGTATTTCAGCTCGCAGCCGAGGCCGACCACGAATTGCGGGTCGGGCATTCCCCACGGGGTGAAGGCTCGCTTGACCGAGCGCGCGACCGAGAACCAGCGCGAGCCGTCCGGCAGCTCGATCACCTGCGTCACCACCTGGCCCGGGGTCCGGAAGGTGCTGTGCAGGTTCCACAGGGGGCAGGTGCCGCCGAACTGCGAGAACGGGAAGCGGCCCGATGAGAAGCGCTTCGACACGTTGCCGGCGGAATCGACCCGCACCAGGAAGAACGGGATGCCCCGCGCGCCGGGGCGGGCGAGGGTGGTGAGCCGGTGCGCCACCTGCTCGAAGCTCGCGCCGAACCGGGCGCCCAGCACCTCCACGTCGTAGCCCAGCGCCTCGGCGGCCGCGTGGAACCTGCCGTAGGGCATCATCAGGGCCCCGGCGAAGTAGTTGCCGAAGGAGACGCGCAGGAGCCGCCGGGCCGGACCGTCATCCGGCTCCAGCCGGGCCGCCAGGACATCGATCGTCTCGCGCATCTCCGCGAAGGCGAGCTGGTAGGCGGCCTGGAACGTGCGGCCCGAGGGCTCCACCATCTCTGAGATCAGGAGCTGCCGCCGGTGATGATCGAACCGGCGCAGGGAATCCGGCATCACGTCCACAGGCATGATGCGCACCCGGATGCTGTGCTTGGCGTGCAGGCGCTCACTGATCGCGTAGAACGGCTCGTGCCCGCTGAGCGCAAGGTCGGACGCGAGGGATTCGGCAGCCTCGTCCAGCTCCGGAAAATGGTTCTTGGCCTCGTGGATGAGGTGGCGGACACGATCGACCGGATTGTCCTGCGGCGCGTCCTCGGCCCGGTCCCGGTCGTTCAGGCTCGGCGTCATGGCCTCGCTCGCGCCCCGCAGGGCCTGATAGGCGCGGTAGAGTCGGTTGACCGCATCGACCAGGGTCGGGGCGCTCTCTACGGTCTCGCGCAGCTCGATACGGGACACCGGAGCGCTGCGAAAGAGCGGGTCGGCGAAGACCTCGTCCAGCTCGGAGACGGTTCGCTCGTGATCGTCGGTGGCGAATTCCCGCGGGTCGAGGGAATAGGCATGGGCCAGCCGGATCAGGACCTGAGCCGTGATCGGGCGCTGGTTGCGCTCCATCAGGTTCAGGTAGCTCGGCGACAGGCCAAGCTCCTCGGCCATGCGGGCCTGGCTGAGATTGCGCTCCCGCCGCAGGCGCTTCAGGCGGGGGCCGACGAACAGCTTTCTAATCTCATCCATGTGTAAATTTCTTTACAGCTTTACTTAAGGAGCGTTGTGTTGCTGTGACAGCGCGACTTTTCTTCCCGAAACACTCGTTGAAACAATAGCTTCGCCGGTGATTAATATCATCAGAAGCACTGCTCGCCCATCAAGTGTGTGGTTCGCAGGCACCCATTGTCAATGGATGTAAACGGAAGGATAAGCCATGACCGCCCAGACGCCTCCGGGTTCCCTCGCCGATCTGATCCCCTCCGCTCCGGCCGGACGGTTCGACGGCATCCGCCGTCCCTATACCCGTGAGGACGTCGAGCGCCTGCGCGGCTCGGTGAAGATCGAGCACACCCTGGCCGAGCGCGGCGCGCAGCGCCTGTGGCAGCTCCTGCAGGAGCGCCCCTATGTTCATTCCCTCGGCGCCATGACCGGCAACCAGGCCATGCAGATGGCCCGCGCGGGTCTCGAGGCGATCTATCTCTCCGGCTGGCAGGTCGCGGCGGATTCAAACGTCGCCGGCGCCATGTATCCCGACCAGTCGCTTTACCCGGCCAATTCCGGCCCGGAGCTGTGCCGCCGCATCAACCGCACCTTCCAGCGCGCCGACCAGATCGAGCATGCGGAGGGCGGGGCGAAGCGGGACTGGTTCCTGCCGATCGTGGCCGATGCCGAAGCGGGCTTCGGCGGGCCGCTCAACACCTTCGAGATCATGAAGGCCTATGTCGAGGCCGGCGCGGCGGGCGTCCATTTCGAGGACCAGCTCGCCTCGGAGAAGAAGTGCGGCCATCTCGGCGGCAAGGTGCTGATCCCGACCGCGGCCCACGAGCGCAACCTGATCGCCGCGCGCCTCGCGGCCGACGTGATGGGCACCTCGACCCTGATCATGGCCCGCACGGATGCCGAATCGGCCAAGCTCATCACGTCCGACGTGGACGAGCGCGACCGGCCCTTCATCGAGCCCGACAGCCGCACGCCCGAAGGCTTCTATCGCCTCAAGGACGGAACCGGCCTCGACCATTGCATCGCCCGCGGCCTGGCTTATGCGGAACTCGCCGACCTCCTGTGGTGGGAGACCTCGCACCCGGATCTCGACGATGCGCGCAAGTTCGCCGAAGCCGTCCACAAGCGCTATCCGGGCAAGCTCCTGGCCTATAACTGCTCGCCGTCCTTCAACTGGAAGAAGAAGCTCGACGACGCCACGATCGCCAAGTTCCAGCGCGAGCTCGGCGCCATGGGCTACAAGTTCCAGTTCGTGACCCTGGCCGGCTTCCACCAGCTCAACTACGGCATGTTCGACCTGGCGAGCGGCTACCGCGACCGCGGCATGGGCGCCTATTCGGAGCTGCAGGCGGCCGAGTTCGCCGCCGAGGCGGACGGCTACACCGCGACCCGTCACCAGCGCGAGGTCGGCACCGGCTACTTCGACCAGGTTTCGGTGGTCATCACCGGCGGCAAGTCCTCCACGACCGCCATGGGCGACTCGACGGAGACCGCGCAGTTCCAGACCGCCGCCAAGCTTCAGGCGGCGGAGTGAGCCTCTCAAATCCCCAAACCCTTTTCACCGATGGAGATCAGCATGCAAAAGTCACGTTTCTGGGTGGTCGGTGGTGAATACACCTCCTGCGACTGCGAACAGTTGGTTCAGGGCACGGAGCGGGTGGTCGGCCCCTTCGACAGCCGTACCGACGCCGAGCGCACGTGGCGCACCCTCTCCGAGGATCACCGCCCGCAGGCGCAGGTCCGCTTCACCATCGCCCAGGAGCCGCCGGCCGTGACCGCTTGAGCCGACCGCTTCCTCCGCGCATCTGAACAGGCACCGCCTTCCCCTGGGGAAAACGGCGGTGCCTTGTTGCATGGTCGCGTATTTTAATCGTCTATTTCGGGGAACTTCCTGGCGACACCCTCTGCCTAACGGCGCGGCGTGACCTAAAACAGCAGAGCCGTTGCGCCGATATCCTAGGGGATCCCCATGAAAGCCGTCCTGAAATCGTTGACCGTCGCCGTCGCCCTCGGTCTGACAGCCCTGTCCGCCAGGGCCGACGTGGTCGTGTCCTCGAAGATCGACACCGAGGGCGCGGTGCTGGGCAACATCATCCTGCTGACCCTCAATGCCAACGGCATCAAGACGCAGGACCGCATCCAGCTCGGTGCGACCCCTGTGGTCCGCAAGGCGATCACGGCGGGCGAGATCGACATCTATCCGGAATATACCGGCAATGCGGGCTTCTTCTTCAACAAGGCGGACGACCCGCTCTGGAAGGACGCCGCCAAGGGCTACGAGGCCGCCAAGAAGCTCGACTACGACGCCAACAAGATCGTCTGGCTCACGCCGTCGCCGGCCAACAACACCTGGGCCATCGCGCTGCGCAAGGACGTGGCCGC
This sequence comes from Pseudomonadota bacterium, assembly GCA_023426505.1. Classification (GTDB taxonomy): domain Bacteria; phylum Pseudomonadota; class Alphaproteobacteria; order Rhizobiales; family Beijerinckiaceae; genus Microvirga. The sequence goes on along the minus strand of JAFAAP010000248.1, from coordinate 9,758 downwards.
GCAGAACAAGCTCGCGAGCCTGTCCGATTTCGGCAAATGGGTCTCGGGCGGCGGCAAGGTGGTGCTGGCCGCCTCGGCCGAGTTCGTGAACTCGGCGGCGGCGCTCCCGGCTTTCCAGGCGGCTTACAATTTCAAGATGAAGCCCGAGCAGCTAATCGTGCTGTCCGGCGGCGACACCGCCGCCACCATCAAGGCGGCGGCCGAGCAGACCAACGGCGCCAATGCCGCGATGGTCTACGGCACGGATGGCGGCATCGCGCCCTCCGACCTGGTGGTGCTCGAGGACGACAAGAACGTGCAGCCCGTCTATGCGCCGGCACCCATCGTCCGCGAGGCCGTCCTCAAGGAGAACCCGAAGATCGCCGACGTGTTGAAGCCGGTCTTCGAATCGCTGGATCTCACCACGCTTCAGAACCTGAACGCCCGCGTGCAGGTGGGCGGCGAGGCCGCGAAGGCGGTCGCGACCGAGTATCTGAAGTCCAAGGGCTTCCTCAAGTGATCGGCTCGCGCGCGATCGCTTGAGAGGGGCCATGCTGCGGAAGGCACCGGGCTGCCCGTGAATCCGACCACTTTTCCAGGCCGTGCTCTCGGCGAGGCTTCGCCGCGGGCCGGCCTTTCCGTCGATCGCCTCGGCAGCGTGATCGCGGTGCTGATCGGCATCGCGGTCCTCGCCGTGCCCTTCGTGACGTACCGGGCGAACCGGATCGTGGCGGGCGAAGCCCGGATGCTGGTCGATGCTTTGTCACCGATCCTCGCCGCGGGCGTGATCGCGGCCGCTTTCCTGGCGGCAGTCGCGGCCGTGGTGGTGCAATGGCCCTGGCTGCGGCTGGCGGCGGCGGCCCTGGGGCTCATGGTCGTCACGCCGTCCGTCGGCGCATCCGCATGGTTCCTGACGCCGCCCGGGAACACCTTCGCGCGGATATCTCCGGCCCTGGGCTTCTGGCTCCTGGCGCTCGCCCTGGGGCTCCTGGTCGCGGATTCGCTCACGCGCCTGCGCCTCAGTCCCTGGGCGCGCCTCGCGGCGCTCGCGGTGGCGGCGGCCTTCGTGGCGCTTCTGCTGCTCTCGGGAGCCTGGAACGGGCTTTCGATCCTGAAGGAATACGCCACGCGGGCCGACGGATTTTGGCGCGAGGCCGGGCAGCACCTCTTCCTGGCGCTCGGATCGCTCCTAGCCGCCTGCCTGGTCGGGCTGCCGCTCGGCATCCTCTGCCATCGTGCGCCCCGGCTCAGGGCCGCGATCCTTCCGGTGCTCAGCATCGTCCAGACGATCCCGAGCATTGCCCTCTTCGGCATCCTGATGGTGCCCCTCGGCTATCTGGCCACCGCGGTTCCTCTCGCGGCGGAACTCGGAATCCGTGGCATCGGCGGCGCCCCGGCCCTGGTGGCGCTCTTCCTCTATTCGCTCCTGCCGATCGTCGGGAACACCGTCGTGGGCCTCGCTCAGGTTCCGGCAGCGGTCGTGGAGGCGGCCCGCGGCATGGGCTTGTCCGACCGGCAGCGCCTCACGCAGATCGAGCTGCCGCTCGCGCTCCCGGTGATCCTCACGGGCATCCGGATCGTGCTCGTGCAGAATCTCGGCCTCGCCACCGTCGCGGCGCTGATCGGCGGAGGAGGGTTCGGCACCTTCGTGTTCCAGGGCATCGGCCAGACGGCGATCGATCTCGTGCTGCTCGGCGCGATCCCGACCGTCGCGCTCGCCTTCACGGCGGCCGTGATCCTGGATGCCGCCATCGACCTGGCGAACGGCCATGATTGAAATCGAACGCCTCACCAAGCGCTACGGCGACACCGTCGTGGTCGACGAGGTCTCGATGGTGATCGAGGAGGGCACCGTCGCGGTCGTGGTCGGCACCTCGGGGGCCGGTAAATCGACCCTTTTGCGCATGATCAACCGGCTGATCGAGCCCAGCTCGGGCCGCGTGCTCATCGACGGCCAGGACACGATGGCGATCCCGGAGGATGAGCTCAGGCACCGGATCGGCTACGTCATCCAGGGCTACGGGCTCTTCCCGCACCGGACGGTGGCCGAGAACATCGCCACCGTGCCGCGCCTCCTCGGCTGGGACCGGAAGCGCATCGCCGCCCGGGTCGAGGAGCTGCTCGACCTCTACCAGCTCGACCCGGCGGAATTCGCCGGGAAGTATCCGCACGAGCTCTCCGGCGGCCAGCAGCAGCGGGTCGGCGTGGCGCGGGCGCTCGCGGCGAGGCCCGCCCTGCTCCTCATGGACGAGCCCTTCGGGGCGCTCGATCCGGTCATCCGCGCCAAGGCGCAGGAAGATCTGCTGGCGATCCAGCGGCGGCTTGGCACGACGATCGTGCTCGTGACCCACGACATGGAGGAGGCGTTCCATCTCGGCGACCGGATCGCCGTGATGGATCAGGCGCGGCTCCTGCAATACGCCTCGCCGGCGGAACTGCTCACGCGCCCGGCGGAAGAGTTCGTCGAGCGCCTCGTGGGCACGGCCGAGCGGCCTTTCCGCCTTCTGTCGCTGGCGAGGGTGCAGGACGCGCTCGAGCCGGGGACGGCGGACGGTGAGGCTCTCAGCGCTTCGGCGAACCTGCGCGAGGCGCTCTCCAGGCTCATCTGGTCGGGGCGAGAGGTCCTTCCCGTCGCGGATGCAGGCGGCACAGTCATCGGGCGCGTGAGCGTCGATCGGATCCTGCGGTTCGGACGGTCCTCCGCATGAGCCGGGGTTCCGTAATCCTGCGCGCCTTGGCGCTTCTGCTGCTCGCCGCTTTCGTGACGGCGCCCGATCTGTTCGCGCCCGTTTTCGAGCCCCTCACGGTGAACGGCGCTCCGGCCATCTACAACCAGGGCAGCCTTCTGATGCTCACGCTCGCCCACCTCGCAACCGTCTTTGGCGCGACGCTGGCGAGCACCGTCGTGGCGGTTTTGCTCGGGATCTTCGTGACGCGCCCAATGGGGATCGAGTTCCTGCCGCTCTCCCGCAGCCTGGTGAATATCGGCCAGACCTTCCCGCCGATCGCCGTTCTGGCGATTGCCGTGCCGCTCGTCGGCTTCGGCGCGAAGCCGACCCTCATCGCGCTCTTCCTCTACGGGCTCCTGCCGATCTTCGAGAATACCCTCACGGGCCTCACGCAGGTTTCGCCGCTCACCCTCGAGGCCGCCAGGGCCATGGGGATGAGCCCCTTGCGGCGCCTGCTCGAAGTGGAGCTCCCGCTGGCGATGCCGGTCATCCTGGCCGGGATCCGCCTCTCGGTCGTCATCAATCTCGGCACCGCCACGATCGGCTCGACGGTGGCGGCCAAGGGGTTGGGGGAGGTCATCATCGCCGGGCTGCAATCGAACAACACGGCTTTCATCCTGCAGGGCGGCGCCGTGGTGGCCCTGTTGGCGATCCTGATCCACGACCTGTTCATGACGGTGGAGCGCGTGATGACCCGGAAGCTTGGCGGTGCCGCAGCGCCGCTCTGAACCTGGGCCGTCGTCTTCACGTTAAATTGACCTCGCAGAAGGCAAGCCTGCCCATGCCTCCGCGGCCTATACGCGGGGGAAAAGTTTCCCTAGAATCACACCATTCATGACATTGCTCGAACGACTGAAAATTGAGACGCGTCCGGCGCACGACCGGATCGAGGTGGCGATCGACCTCGAAAGACGGATCGCGTCACGCGACACCTATCGGTCGCTGCTCGCCCGGTTCTACGGGTTCCATGCGGCATGGGAGGCGGCGGCGGAAGCCCTCGCGCCGGACCGGCAGGCGTTCCGCCGCCGCTGCAAGACGGACCTGCTGGACCGGGATCTCCGGGCCCTGGGCATGAGCGCTCATGAAATTGCCCGATTGCCGCGCTGCCATCCGCTGATGCCCTTGCCGGCTTCCGCCGCCGTGCTGGGGAGCATGTACGTGGTCGAGGGTTCCACCCTCGGTGGCGCCATCATCGCCCGTAACGTGGAACGCCGCCTCGGTTTGACGGCCGAGACCGGTTGCGCCTATTTCCGGTCCTACGGGCGGGACACGGCCATGATGTGGAAATCCTTCGGGGCGATGCTCGCCGCCGCGTCCACGCCCGAGACGGATGATCTCATCGTCGCCTCCGCGAGCCGGACCTTCGATGTCATGCATGACTGGTTATGCGAGGCGCCATGAACGTTCAGACACCACCGGACCTCGACCCGACCGCATGCGAGCGCGAGCCGATCCACATTCCAGGCAGCATCCAACCGCACGGGATCCTGCTGGCGATGCGGCCGTCCGACCAGGTCGTCACCTATGCGAGCGCGAACATCGCGCCCCTGTTCGGGCTCGCCCCGGGCGCTCTCCTGAACCGGCCGCTGCAACAGGCGCTGCCCTTGCTCGCGGCCGAGTTCGGGGCGGATCTTGCGCAGCCCGGTTCCGATGAGGGAACCCGCTATCTGCGGCCCCTGAGGCTCAAGACCGCGGCCGGCGAGCGCAGCTTCGATGCCGTGCTGTCGCGCTCCGGCGACCAGTTGGTGCTGGAACTTGAGGAAATTCCGGCCAACTCGGTCGCCAGCCTCGATGCGCTCTATCCGACGCTCCGCCGCTTCGTCGACCAGTTGCGCATGACGGTGACCGTGGATGATCTCTGCCGGGTCGCCGCGCAGGATATCCGCCGCTTGACCGGGTTCGACCGCGTCCTGGTCTATCGCTTCGACGACGAATGGAACGGCACCGTCATTGCGGAAGACAGGAACGACGTCCTGCCGTCTTATCTCGACCTGCGCTTTCCGGCCTCGGACATTCCGGCCCAGGCGCGGGAGCTCTACCGGCGCAATCGCCTTCGCATCATTCCCGACGCCAATTACGCGCCGGTTCCCATCGAGTCGCATGATCCGACGCCGCTCGACCTGAGCGACTCGGTGCTGCGCAGCGTCTCCCCGGTTCACCTTCAGTACATGCGCAACATGGGTACGCTGGCGTCCATGTCGATCTCGATCCTCCGCGACGGCAGGCTGTGGGGGCTGATCTCCTGCCACAACAAGGACCCTCGGCGGGTTCCCCTGCAGGTGCGCAATGCCTGCGACTTCCTCACCCAGATCTTTTCGCTGCAGCTCGAAGCGCGCGAGAACACGATCCTGGCCGAGAACCGCATCCGCCTCCGGTCCGTTCAGGCGCGGCTTCTCGCTCATATGGCCGAGGAGGAGATCTTCATCGAAGGCCTTGTGAAGCATCCCTCGGAACTCATGCGCCTGGCCGGTGCCCAAGGCGCCGCGATCGTGTCCGGCGATCATTGCTGGCGTCTCGGGCAGACGCCGAGCGAGAGCGAGGTTCGAGCGCTGTATGGCTGGCTCGCCGAGCACCACGACGAGGACGTGTTCGCCACCGAAGCGCTGTCACAGCATTTCCCGCAGGCATCGGCCTATGCGGATGTGGCGAGCGGCCTGCTCTCGATCTCGATCTCGAAGCGGCATGCGAGCTACGTGCTCTGGTTCCGGCCCGAGGTCGTGCAGACGGTCAACTGGGGCGGCGATCCCACGAAACCGGTCCAGGAGGTGGGGGGCGTGCAGAAGCTTCATCCGCGGCTTTCCTTCGAGATCTGGAAGGAAACCGTGCGGGGCCGGGCGCTCCCGTGGGACCCGAGCGAGATCGAGGCCGTCAAGGAGCTGCGCAACGCAGTCGTGGGAATCGTCCTACGCCGGGCAGAGGAGCTTGCGGAGCTGACGAGCGAGCTGCAGCGCAGCAACAAGGAGCTTGAGGCCTTCTCCTACTCCGTGTCGCACGATCTGCGCGCGCCGTTCCGCCACATCGTGGGCTATTCCGAGCTCTTGAAGAAGCAGGAGGCGGAGCAGCTCAGCGAGCGCGGCCGCCGCTACGTCGATACGATCATCGAATCCGCCTATACGGCCGGCACCCTGGTCGACAACCTGCTCAGCTTCTCGCAGATGGGACGCACCTCCCTGAAGCCCCGACGCCTCAACATGCGCCAGATGGTCGACGAGGTCAGGCAGACGCTCGCCATGGAGGTGGGCGAACGCAGAGTCGCCTGGAAGATCAACGATCTGCCCCACGCCGTTGCCGATCCGGTCATGATCCGCCTCGTTTGGGAGAACCTCCTGTCGAACGCCGTGAAATACACCCGGCCGCGCCACGAGGCCCGCATCGAGATCGGCGCCATCCGGCGTGACGGAGAGGTCGTCTATTCCGTTCGGGACAACGGCGTCGGCTTCGACATGACCTATGCCGGCAAGCTCTTCGGCGTCTTCCAGCGCCTGCACCGGATCGAGGAGTTCGAAGGCACCGGGATCGGATTGGCCAATGTTCGCCGCATTGTGGAGCGACATGGCGGCCGCGCCTGGGCCGAGGGGACCCTCGACCAGGGCGCCACATTCTACTTTTCCCTACCCGATTCTGAAGGAGCGGCGTGAATGCCGGAACTGAAGCCCATTCTTCTGGTTGAGGACAACCCGAAGGATATCGAACTGACGCTGGCCGCCTTGGAGCAGAGCCAGCTCGCCAACGAGGTCGTGGTGGTCCGCGACGGCGCGGAGGCGCTCGACTTCCTGTACCGTCGCGGAGTGCACGAGAATCGCAACACGAGCGATCCGGCCGTCGTCCTGCTCGACCTGAAGCTGCCGAAGGTCGACGGCCTCGAGGTGCTGGAAAAGGTCAAGGCCGATCAGGTCCTGCGGCATACTCCGGTCGTCATGCTGACCTCCTCGCGGGAGGAGAGCGACGTGGTCCGCAGCTACGAGCTCGGCGTGAACGCTTTCGTGGTGAAGCCCGTCGGCTTCCGCGAGTTCTTCGACGCGATCCAGGATCTCGGCGTATTCTGGGCCATCCTCAACGAGCCGCCGCCACGAAACGGCAGTTAGGGAAGTCCGATGGCCCAGCCCGTTGCCACTCCGTCCGACCGTGCGCTGCGCGTCCTCCTCCTGGAGGACAGTGCGCTCGACGTCGAGCTGGTGACGGAAGCACTGGCCTCCGCCGCCCTCTCCGCCGCGCTCACGAACGTCGTCAGCGGGGCCGACTTCACGAAGGCGGTTCGTGAGAACGTCTGGGACCTGATCCTGGCCGATTATTTCCTGCCGGCCTTCGATGGGCTGAGCGCGCTCGATATCGCGCGGGAATTCTGTCCCGACACGCCGTTCATCTTCGTGTCCGGAACGCTGGGCGAGGAGGTGGCGATCGAGGCCCTGAAGCGGGGGGCGACCGATTACGTCCTGAAGCAGCGGCTCGAGCGCCTGCCTGCGACGGTTCTGCGCGCCCTGTCCGAAGCCCACGCGCGCATCGAGCGGCGGCGGGCCCAGGAGGCCCTGCACCGGCTCCTGGACGAGCGGACGGCCCTTCTGCACGAGCTCGACCACCGGGTGAAGAACAACCTGCAGCTCCTCATGTCGCTCATCGGCATGGACATCCGTCAGGCGGGCAGCAAGGAGGTACGCGACGCCCTCGGCTACATGCGGCAGCGCCTCAATGCGCTCGCGGCCGCGCATCGGGATCTCTACGACGGGAAGGGCTCCGCCCGGTTCGATGCGGCGACCTTCGCCAGGAGCCTCTGCGAGGAGCTGACCGCCAACATGGAGGCTGTCCGCATCGTCCCGGAATTCGACCTCGAGGCCATCGAAGTGGAGGCCGCGAAGGCCGCCCCGATGGCGCTCCTGTTCAACGAGATCGTCGTCAATGCCCTCGCCCACGCCTACGAACGCCGGCATGGAAAACTGAAGCTCGCGATGGGTTCCGGCGACGGGCGCGTGTACTTCCAGCTCTCGGACGACTACTTCAGTCCCGGAGAGAAGAAGGCGGCACGCGACTCCAGCACCGGAACCATCCTGAAAGCCCTGGCTCGCCAGCTCGAAGCCCATGTCGAATGGCCGGAGGACGACCCCGCCACCCTCGTGCGCGTCACGATGCCGATGCATGGAGGCGGCGAGCATCCATGAGCGACAGGGACAGGACAGCCAACGAGATCGGGCCTCTGGTGGGCCGCTCCTTCGGGGCGTCGCGCATCTCGCTGCGCCACATGCTCTGGGGCCTCGTCCTGGCGCTCGTGCTGCCGGCCATCGTGATCGCCTGCGCCGGATTCTACTCGGTCTATCAGGCCGAGCGACAGGCGACGGATCTGCGCGTGCAGGAGATCACCCGCGCCATGACTCTGTCGCTCGATCGCGAGATCGAGAAGACCGAGACCGCCATGCGCATTCTGGCGTCCTCACCGCACATCCGCAGCGGAGACTTCGCGGCTTTCTACCGACAGGCGAACGAGGCGCGGCTGCCTGAGCCGGCCTGGGTCGCCCTGATCGATCCGAACGGGAAGGTCTTGCTGAACACGCGCGTGGCCTACGGCACGCCCCTTCCGGACAGCATCAGGCCCGACACCATCCGCCGCGTCCAGCAGACCCGCCGGGTGGAGCTGTCCGAACTCGCCGTGAGGCCGATCACCGAGCAGCCTCTCGTCACGCTCGACGTGCCCGTCATCATCGATGACAGGGTCGCCTACATGCTCTCGACGACCATCGGCCCCGAGGTGTTCCAGAAGCTCATCCAGGACCAGCGCATCGCGGAAGGCTGGAGCGCCTCCGTTCTGGACCAGAGCGGCAAGATCGTCGCCCGATCCCGGGCGCCCGAACACTTCATCGGACAATCCGTCCGCCCGGGGCTGCTGCAGGCCATCGCGTCCTCTGCCGAGGGGAATGTGGAAAGCACGACGCTGGACGGCATTCCCGTGCGCACCTACTTCAACCGCTCGGAGGCCTATGGCTGGTCGTTCATCATCGGGCTGCCGGCATCCGAAACCGCCGCGGCCCTGCGGCGCCCGCTCCTCTGGCTTCTCGGGCTCGCAGGCGTCCTGATCGCGGGAGGCGTCCTGGTCGCGATCCTGTCGCGCTCCATCGCGAGCCCCGTCGACCGGCTCGTCGCATCTGCGCAGGCCTTGGGCCGCGGGGAGCCGATCGACGGACCGCCGACCCGCGTGCTGGAGTTCGAAGCGATCCGGAATGCGCTCGCCGAAGCCTCCACGGCGATCCGCAGCCAGAAGCAGTCTCGCGAGGAGGTGCTCGCGCATGTCGCGGAAAGCGAGGCGCGCCTGCGCCTCGCGCTCGGGGCAGGCGAACTGGGATCCTGGGAGTACAACCCGTCGACGGGCGAGTTCCTGACCAGCCCGATGTGCAGGGCTAATTTCGGCCGTGCCCCGGACGAGCCCTTCACCTACATGGATCTCGTCGCGGCCATTCACCCGGACGACCGGCCCAAGCAGGCGGAGGCCGTCGCGCAGGCGATGGCGAACCGGACGGATCTGCATGTGGAATACCGCGCCATCTGGCCGGATCAGAGCGAGCACTGGATCCGGATCAGCGGATGCACGCGCCTCAGCCCGGACGGGTCGCTTTCCATGGTGGGCGTCTCGCAGGACGTGACGGAGCGGCGGGAGGCGGACGACCGGCAGGCGCTTCTGCTGCATGAGCTCAACCACCGGGTCAAGAACACCTTGGCGACGGTGCAGTCGGTCGCCGCCATGACGCGCCGGGCCGCGGAGGCGGGAGACCCCTACGCGTGGGACGCATTCATCGGGCGCCTCCAGGGCCTCGCCAAGACGCACGACCTGCTCACCAGCACGAGCTGGAGCGGGGCGTTGCTCGAAGACGTGCTCAGAAGCGAGCTCGATCCTTATCAGGATGCCTTGCGCCAGAGGATCAGGTTCAGGGGACCCCGGGTCAATCTTCAGCCGAGCGCCGTGCTGGCTCTCGGGCTGGCGGTGCATGAACTTGCCACCAATGCGGTCAAGTACGGGAGCCTTTCGGCCGAGGGCGGCAGATTGTCGGTGATGTGGGCCGTCACGAG
>JAFAAP010000238.1 GCA_023426505.1 Pseudomonadota bacterium | reverse complement strand
CTCTCAAAACAGCCCCGAAGGACCGTCCGCAAGGACACCGCCGCCTGCGCTTCTCTCTCTCGTCTTCACTTGTCAAAGAGCAATGCATCCGTCGGGATGCTTCACCGGAAAACCTCTTCAGCAACCTTAGTGCCTCGACGTTTCTCCTCCGGTGGGCGGCGCCGTGTGGCCCGCCGTCGATGAACCCGATATAGGCCGGTTCGTTGTTGGCGTCAAGAAGAAAGTTGAAGTTCCTGGCAGGTCTTCTTTTCTTCTCAAGTCCACCCGCATTCGGACAAAGCAATACCGTCTGCAGAAAATGAGAGTTTCTGCACCGCTACTGTCTGGAACGAAGTCAATTCGTCCATTCATCTGAATGTTCTGTCAGAGGAGCCTTCAGAATTGCTCCGATAGTCTCGGAGCGTTCCGGCTCATGGCATGCGCCAGTCACAATGAACACCACCTTGGAAGCCGTCTGTCCGATGGACCGTGGTCCCGGACAAAACACACTCCAAGGCGCAGGTTCGACGCCGGATCAGAGTTCCGGGTGCCGACCGTCACTGTGTCTGGAAAAGGCGCCGCCTCGGAGAGGTGGCGCCGGGGAGGGGACACATAGTCGATTTTTTCGCCGGCGCAAGAGAAAATTCGGGAGCCGAAGACGCCTTATCCCTCTTGCCCAGCTCCTCACCCGACCTGCGCTTCGATGTTGCAATGATCACACTAAGAGTAAAGGTAGAGCTTTGTGGGACAGCCCAGGTTAAGGGGTTAAAAATTGGCCTTTCTCGGGTTGCGGCTGCGGGCACGTTCGCTCCTCGTTCAACTTCCACTAGGTGAGGGAGGAGGCATGATCTTGCCCGACTGAGTGGACACTGGGTTGGCTCGCTTTCCGCTCGGCCTGTTCGGGTGTGAGATGCCCAAGAGCCGAATGAAAGGGCTGCCGATTGTAGTAGCCCTCGATATAGCCGAACAGATCCCGGCGAGCCTCTTCGCGCGTCGCCCAGTTCCGCTGATGAACGAGTTCCATCTTCAAGGAATGGAAGAACGACTCCATGGGGACCTTGTCATAGCAGCAGCCGGTCCGGCTCATCGCAATCTCCCCTTTCAGGGTGTTGCGACGACCGCTTAAATCCGTATTGGCTGCCGCGATCCGAATGGTGGATGAGCTCCTTCCCCGGCCGCCGGATTGCCAGGGCTTGGCTTAGCGCCTCCAGTGCCAGCTCCTTGGGGAGGCTGTCACTGACCGCCCAGCCGACCACCCGCCGGGCGAACAGGTCCAGAACCACGGCCAGGGACAATCAGCCCTCACTCGTCCACAGATAGGAGACATCCGCGGCCCACTTCTGGTTCGGCCCCTCGGCCGAGACGTCCTGCGCGAGCAGGTTGGGCGCGATCGGGAAGGCATGATGCCTGTCGGTGGTGCGCGTGAACCGCCGCTGCTGCCGGGCCTTGAGGCCGCTCTCGCGCATCAGCCGGGCGGTGCGGCGTCGACCCACCGTCAGGCCCTCCTCCTGCAACTCACGGGTCACGCGCGGGCTGCCGTAGGTGCCATGAGAGCGGGCAAAGGCCGAGCGGATGTGAGCCAACAGCACCAGGTCCTCCCGTTGTCGAGGACCGGCTGGACGGCGTCTCCAGGCGAAGGAGCCGCTCTGGCTCACGCCGAGAACCTGGCACAGGCGGGGGACGGGGAACTCCTCTTTCGCCACATCGATGAACTGGAATTTGATCGACTTCCCTCCTTGGCGAAAAAAGCCGTGGCCTTCTTCAGGATCTCGTTCTCGCGCCACAGCCGCTTCAGCTCGGCCGCCCTATCCTCCTGCCGCTCCTCGGGCGGAGCGTCGATCACTCCGATGGCGCAGGGTCGACAGGCCAGCCCCAGGATCTGCGGCAATCTCGCGCCGGCTGCGGCCGCTGATCAGAGCAAGCCGTACAGCCTCATCCTGAAACTCTTTCGTAAAGCGGGTATGGGGCCATGGATCCTCCCGGGCTATTAAGAGTGCTCTCCATTCTTCCGTACTGCTGGCGAATAGGCTGGAGCCGTTGAGGCAGGAATTGGCGTTCTGGGTTTAAGGGGCAGCACTATCCCGGAGGTCCTCATGTCGCTCCGCCCAACCGTGAGTGGTAAGGTTCCAACTTCGACCGCAACGGCAGCCATCGCCCGAGCTGCCTTCCCCCAGGGCAATTCCTATCTGTGCCTGCGCGACCACCTTGGGACAATCTTCTCCGACGCCCAGTTCGCGTCCCTCTTTGCCCCTTGCGGGCAGCCGGCGGACGGCCGAGGCGGTCCGCCGCCGCATCGACTGGAAGTATCTGCTGGGACTGGACCTGACCGATCCTGGCTTCGACGCTTCGGTTCCGAGCCGAGTTCCGCGGCCGTCTTGTGGCAGGCGGCGCGGAAGAGCAGCTGCTCGACACCCTTCTGGCACTCTGCCGTGAGCACAAGCTACTGAACGCCCGAGGCCGCAGCGCACCGCCTTCACCCATGTGCTCGGAGCCGTCCGTTCCCTGAACCGTCTCACCTGCGTGACCGAGACCATGCGGGCGGCCCTCAATGTCTTGGCATCTACGGCTCCCGCATGGTTGCGCGCTCATGCCAATCCCGTCTGGATCGAGCGCTACGGCAGGCGGGCTGACGATTATGACGTGCCGCAGGGCGAGGCGAAGCGGCGCGCCCATGCCGAGCAGATCGGGCGCGATGGTCATCAGCTGCTTGCTGCCACCATAGCTCCTGGGCACCAATCTGGCTGCGCGAGATCCCGGCTATTGAGCTCCTGCGGCAGGTCTGGGTGCAGAATTTCTGTCTCACCGACCAGGCTCAGACCGGAGAACCGGGGGCCGGCCCATTCTCTGAGACCACTTCCTGGGTGCGGTGGCGGACCGAGCATGAGGGGTTTCCACCCTCCCTGCTGATGGCCGGATCACCCTATAATCCAGAGGTCCATTATGCCAATAAGGGGACGACGACCTGGATCGGCGACAAGGTTCAAAAGAGTACCAGAAGTGCGCCGGCATCAGGGGAACAATCTCCGCCGGCGTGCGCGCCCTACACCTGCGGCGCTCCCGCTACATCGGCCTCACCAAGACGCATCTGTAGGATGTGCTGACGGCAGCTGCCATAAATCTCATCCGACTAGGGACTTGGTTTGCGGGCACGCCGCTCGCACGAACCCGGCAATCCGCCTTTTACCAGACTCATGATGGCTCCCGTCCCAGCATGATGAATTCGCCAGCAGTATCTTTCCCGAAGCAAGTCCACCGGCGGGTCAGGCCGAAATAGTGGACAGCCACGCCGCTTTGGCGTTCGGGTGTTCGGTGCACCGTCACGCCCTTTCAACCTTCATCCGACGGTTCTCATCACGGTCGTCCCCTCATACTTTCTTACAAGTCCCCGAAGCCGACCCACTTGATCTGCCTCAATTCGACGGATTGCCGGCCCAGTAAGATGCTGCACAAGTCCCAAGCCTAAGAATAACACCGGGACGTAAAAGAGGGGCGCCTGGGAAAGTCACGCTCATGAATTTTGCAGCACCTGTTGCTACGCTACCTATCTACGACGTGTCGCCGGAATGGAGCCGCCGCGCCTATCTGGACGACGCGGGATACAAGGCGAAGTACGAGGCTTCCGTGAAGGACCCGGAGCGCTTCTGGGCCGAGGAGGCCAAGCGCATCCACTGGTTCAAGCAGCCGACCCGGATCAAGAACACCAATT